>JAEUPE010000102.1 GCA_016790435.1 Rubrivivax sp.
GCGGCGGCGGCCGCGCCTGTGGGGGGGGCGCCCACCGACAAGACGCCCAAGCCCAAGACGCACCAAAAGCACAACAACACGTGAGCGTGGCGTGGTCTCGGGTCGACCCGAGCCCGCGCCCCTCCGACGGGGGATGCCTCCGTCGCAGCGCATCCCCCCGACGCAGGCCTCACTCCGGTGAGGCCTGTCTGCTTTGGGCGCTGCCGATAATGGCCGCCATGATTCGATTGTTCGTCGGCCTGGGGAACCCAGGCGCTGAGTACGAGGCCACGCGCCACAACGCCGGCTTCTGGTGGCTGGAGGCATTGGCCACGGAACTGCAGGCGAAGCTCACGCCCGAGCGCAGCTACCAGGGTCTCGTCGCGCGCGTCAATGGCAAGGCCGGGGCGTCGGGAGAAGGCGGGCCGCTCTGGCTGCTGGAGCCCATGACCTTCATGAACCGGTCCGGCGTCTCCGTGGCCGCGCTGGCGCGCTTCTTCAAGATCGAGCCCCGGCAGATCCTCGTCGTGCACGACGAACTCGACCTGCAGCCCGGGCAGGCCAAGCTCAAGCTCGGCGGCAGCGCGGCCGGTCACAACGGCCTCAAGGACATCCATGCGATGCTGGGCACGCTGGACTTCTGGCGCCTGCGCCTGGGCATCGGCCACCCCGGCGTGAAGGCCGAGGTGGCGAATTACGTGTTGAAGCGTCCTTCGGCCGACGATCGCGAGGCCATCGACAAGGCCATCGAGCAGTCGCTGGCCGCAGCCCCGCTCATGATGGCCGGCGACATGGACAAGGCGCTCGCGCGCGTGCACGCCGGCCTACAGCGCGCGCACAAGCCGCCGCCGCCCAAACCGCAGGGAGAGTGAGTCATGCAGGTCTTCGTTCGTTGGCGATCGTTGTTCGGCGCGGCGCTGATCGTGTGGCCGGCCGTCGCGGCAACGGCCGGCCGCGCGGGTGGGCTGGACGGCGTGCCACCGGCAACGGCCGCCTGGCGGTGCGGCGCCGAAGGGCGCGTCTACACCGACACCCCCTGCGCCGGCGGCCAGGAACTCGAATTGCCGGCGCCGCGGCCGGCCGCCGACGTGCGCGCCGCCGAGCGCCTGGCGCAGCGCGAGGCCGTCCTCGCCGAGCGTCTGCGTCGCGAACGCGAAGCCCGCGAAGCCGCCGCCATGGCGGCGAGCGCCCAGCCCGTCAGCCTTGGGCCGCTGCGGTCAGCGAAGGCAGAGGCGGGTGCTGCGAAGCGTCCCGCGCGCCTGGAGCGGGCGGGTCCGGTGGCCGATCCGCGGCTGCCGGTGCCGGCAATGAAGCCGAAGCTGAAGAGGCCGCAGCGGCCGTCATCGCTGGCGTCCGACCAGGATGCAGACGAACGAACCTGGCGAGCAGTTGCTCCCGCGTCTCGACGAACGCCGGGTTGACCGGGATGCAGCTCACGGGGCACACCTGCACGCACTGCGGCTCGTCGAAGTGCCCCACGCACTCGGTGCACTTGCCAGGGTCGATCTCGTAGATCAGCGCGCCCAGCGAGATCGCATCGTTCGGGCACTCGGGTTCGCAGACGTCGCAGTTGATGCACTCGTCGGTGATCCACAGTGCCATGGCCGGCTCCCGGTCTCTCTCAGCTCTCGGGCTGGGTGACGCGTTCCTTGAGCCGGCGCAGCACCCCGGGGGCGACGAACTTGGAGACATCGCCACCCAGGCTCGCGATCTCGCGCACGAAGGTGCCGCTGACGAACTGGAACTGGTCGCTCGGGGTCATGAACACCGTCTCGACATCGGGCATCAGTTGGCGGTTCATGCCGGCCATCTGGAACTCGTATTCGAAGTCGCTCACCGCGCGCAGGCCGCGCACGACCACCTTGCCGCCGTTTTCCACGACGAAGTCGCGCAGCAGGCCGCGAAACGGCGTCACCTGCACGTTGGGGTAGGGCGCGGCGATCTCCTGCGCGATCTCCAGCCGCTCGGCGATGGTGAACATCGTGCGCTTGTGGTGGCCGGCGGCCACGGCGAGGATCAGGCGGTCATAGAGGCGCGCCGCGCGCCGCATCAGGTCTTCGTGCCCGAGCGTCATCGGGTCGAACGTGCCAGGGTAGACGGCCGTGATCGGAGTGGCGGTGGTCATGGCGGCGTGCCTCCGAGCCGCACGGATCCGCGGCCGATTTGTTGCGGCGCAGTGTAGCCGTGCGGCGCGCGCCGCACTCGGCCACAGCGTCTCAGCCCGCCCGCCTGAGCAGATGGGCGAACACGGCGCCGGCACGCAGCTGACGCCAGACCTCGAAGCCCGCCGGCGCCGACTGGAGCGCCTCGCCGGCCTCGACATACAGCAGCCCTGCGGGCGCCACCAGCGGCGCTGCGCGCGCCAGCGCCGGCTCGAGCAGCGCGGAGTCGAACGGCGGGTCGAGCAGCACGAGATCGAAGTGCCCCGGCTCGCCCCGCGACATCCAGGCCAGTGCGTCGGTGCAGGTCACTTCCACTGCGGCGGCTGCGAGCCGCTCGCGCGTGGCGGAAAGCGAACGCGCGATGGCCGCGTCGCGCTCGATCAGGCGGACCTCGGTGGCGCCGCGCGAGGCGGCCTCGAAGCCGAGTGCGCCGCTGCCGGCGAAGGCGTCGAGCACGCGCCAGCCGGTGAGATCCTGACCGAGCCAGTTGAAGAGCGTCTCGCGCACGCGGTCGGGGGAGGGGCGCAGACCCGGGCGGTCGGGCACGGGCACCTTGCTGCGTTTCCAGAGCCCACCGATGAGGCGGACCTCGCCTGGCGGCTTGCCGCGCGCTCCGCCGGCGCCGCGCGCCGTGCGCGCCGAGCTGGCCGGGCGCCGCGCGCCCGATGCGAGGTCGGGCCGCCGGGGCGGACTCAAAGCCGCACCGGCACGCCGTCGCGCGCCAGCAGCGCCTTGGCCTCGCCGACGGTGAACTCGCCGTAGTGGAAGATGCTGGCCGCGAGTACCGCATCGGCGCCGCCGATGCGGATGCCGTCCGAGAGGTGCTGCAGCGCGCCCACACCGCCCGAGGCGATGACCGGCACCGGCACGGCGTCGCTCACGGCGCGCGTGAGCTCGAGGTCGAAGCCGCTCTTCGTGCCGTCGCGGTCCATGCTCGTGAGCAGGATCTCGCCGGCACCTTGCGCGGCCATGCGGCGCGCCCAGTCGACGGCGTCGAGCCCGGTGTTCTTGCGCCCGCCGTGCGTGTAGACGTCCCAGCCCTCGCCGCGCGCCGCCAGGTCGTCACCCGGACGGCCCGAAGGGTCGGCTTTCGACAGGACGCGGCGCTTGGCGTCGATGGCCACCACGATGCACTGCGCGCCATACTTGTCGCTTGCGTCGCGGATGACCTGCGGATTGGCCACCGCCGCCGAGTTGAAGCTCACCTTGTCGGCGCCGGCGTTGAGCAGGCGCCGCACATCGGCCACCGTGCGCACGCCGCCGCCCACTGTGAGCGGGATGAACACCTGCGAGGCCACGGCCTCGATGATGTGCAGGATGAGGTCACGCTCGTCGCTCGTGGCGGTGATATCGAGGAAGGTGAGCTCGTCGGCGCCCTGGTCGTTGTAGCGCGCAGCGATCTCTACCGGGTCGCCGGCGTCGCGCAGCTCGACGAAGTTGACGCCCTTGACGACGCGCCCGCCGGTCACGTCCAGGCAGGGGATGATGCGTTTGGCGAGCATGCGGGCGGGGTGATGACAGGGGGATGGTGGCGCGGGGGCGGCGTGCGGGCAGGCGGCGCGTGGGCGCTCAGCCCGCCGCCGAGCCGTTCAGCTCGTCGGCGCGCTTCTGCGCAGCGGCGAAGTCGAGCGCGCCGCTGTAGATGCTGCGCCCGCAGATGACGCCGCTGATGCCGTCGCCCTCCACGGCGCAGAGCTTCTCGATGTCCGGCAGGCCCGAGAGGCCGCCCGAGGCGATGACGGGAATGGTGAGCGACTGCGCCAGCTTGACCGTGGCCTCGACGTTGATGCCGGTGAGCATGCCGTCGCGCCCGATGTCGGTGTAGATGATGCCCTCGACGCCGTAGTCCTCGAACTTCTTCGCCAGGTCGGCCACCTCGTGCCCGGTGAGCTTGCTCCAGCCGTCGGTGGCGACCTTGCCGTCCTTCGCGTCGAGGCCGACGATGATGTGGCCGCCGAAGGCGCTGCAGGCGTCCTTCATGAAGCCGGGGTTCTTCACCGCCGCCGTGCCGATGACGACGTAGCTGATGCCGTCGTCGAGGTAGCGCTCGATGGTGTCGAGGTCGCGGATGCCGCCGCCCAGCTGCACCGGGATGCGGTTGTCGACGGCGCGCAAGATGGACTTCACCGCCCCTTCGTTCACCGGCTTGCCGGCAAAGGCACCGTTCAGGTCCACGAGGTGCAGGCGGCGTGCACCGGCCTCGAGCCAGCGCCTGGCCATCGCGGCCGGGTCGTCGCCGAAGGTGGTGACGGCATTCATGTCGCCTTGTTGCAGGCGAACGCACTTGCCGTCCTTGAGGTCGATGGCAGGGATCAGCAGCATGGCTCGGGCGGAGCGGGTGGGACAGGAGGGGGAGGGGAAGGCAGTTCCGAGATGGGCCGACGAAGGCCAGGAGCAAAGGGCGGCGGGTCAAGGCTTCCAGTGCAGGAAGTTTCGGTACAGGGCCAAGCCCTGTGCGGCGCTCTTCTCGGGGTGGAACTGGGTGGCAAAAATGTTATCCCGGGCCAGCGCGCTGGTAAAGCGCGGTCCGTACTCGGTTTCACCCGCCGAGTGGCGCGCCTCGGTCGGTGCGGCGTGGTAGCTGTGCAGGAAGTAGAACCAGCTGTCGTCGGGGATGCCCTGCCACAGGGCATGCAGGCGACCCGCCCCGCCGACCTGCCGCACGCGATTCCAGCCCATCTGCGGCACCTTGTAGCGGCTGCCGTCGGGCTGGTGCTGGCCCTCGAGGCGGAAACGCAGCACGCGCCCCGGAATGAGGCCGAGGCCCGGCGTGTCCTGCTCCTCGCTGTGCTCGAGCAGCATTTGCATGCCGACGCAGACGCCAAAGAGCGGCTTGTTCGCCGCGGCGTGCAGCACCGCCTCCTGCAGCCCCGAGTCCTTCAGCTCACGCATGCAGTCGCGCATGGCCCCCTGGCCGGGCAGCACCACGCGCGTGGCGGCATACACCTCCTCGGGGTTGGCGGTCAGGATCACCTTCACGTCGGCGCCGTCGGCGCCGAGCGCGGCGTGCGCCACCGCCTGCGACACCGAGCGCAGGTTGCCCATTCCGTAGTCGACGACGGCGACCGTTTCCATCTTCGGTTTCCTGAAGGGGCCCCGCACGGCCCATGCGGCCTAGAGGGACCCCTTGGTCGAGGGGATCATGCCGGCGCTGCGCGGGTCGGGCGCGAGCGCCATGCGCAGCGCGCGCGCGAAGGCCTTGAAGACCGTCTCGCACTGGTGGTGCGCGTTTTCGCCCTTCAGGTTGTCGATGTGCAGCGTGACCCCGGCGTGGTTGCTGAAGCCCTGGAAGAACTCGTAGGCGAGCTGCGTGTCGAAGCCGCCGATCTGCGCCGCCTTGAAGGCCACGCCCATGTGCAGCCCCGGGCGGCCGGAGAAGTCGACCACCACGCGCGACAGCGCCTCGTCCAGCGGCACGTAGGCATGGCCGTAGCGGGTGATGCCCTTCTTGTCGCCGACCGCCTGCGCCACCGCCATGCCGAGGGTGATGCCGACATCTTCCACCGTGTGATGGCCGTCGATGTGCAGGTCGCCCTCGGCCTCGATGGTGAGGTCGATCAGCCCGTGGCGGGCGATCTGGTCGAGCATGTGATCGAAGAAGCCGATGCCGGTGGCGAGCTTGGCGGCGCCTGTGCCGTCCAGGTTCAGCGCGACGCGGATCTTCGTTTCCTTGGTGTCGCGCCTCAGATCGGCAATGCGGTCGGCGGTGCGTTGCGGCGTCATCGCTGGCACTCCCTCAGGCTCTCGGTCAGGGCTTGGATCATCTGGTCGTTCTCGTTCGGCGCACCCACGGTCAGGCGCAGGCAGTTGGCCAGCAGCGGGTGCAAGCCGGCGATGTGCTTGACGAGCACGCCGCGCGCCTTCAAGCCCTCGAAGACGCGCTTCGAGTCCGGCACGCGCACGAGGATCATGTTGGCTTCGCTCGGGAAGGCCTGCAGGCCGGGCATTGCTCGCAGCGCCCCCTGCAGCCGCGTGCGCTCGCTGCGCAGCAAGGCCGCCTGGCGCGCGTACTCGTCGGCGTGCTCGAGCGCGAACAAGGTGGCTTCGGCATTGAGCACGCTCACGTTGTAGGGCGGGCGCACCTTGTCGATCTCGTCGATGAGCGCGGCGGCGCCGCAGAGGTAGCCCAGGCGCACGCCGGCCAGCCCGAACTTGGACATCGTGCGCAGCACCAGCACGTGCTCGTGCCCGGGCAGGGCCAAACGCTGCATCCACGTGCGCGAGGCGAACGGCTGGTAGGCCTCGTCGAAGACGACAAAGCCCTGCTGCGCCCCCACCGCCGCCACGATGCGGTCGATGACGGCGTCGTCCCAGAGGTTGGCGGTCGGATTGTTCGGGTAGGCGATGTAGGTCAGCGCCGGCCGGTGCGTGGCGATGGCATCGAGCATCGCCGCCTCGTCGAGCTGGAAGTCGGCCGTGAGCGGCACGCCGACGAAGCGCAGCCCGCGCAGCTTGGCGCTCATCTCGTACATCACGAAGCCGGGCAGAGGTGCCAGCACCGTCGCACCGGGCACGTCGCAGGCCACCGAGAGCAGGTCGATCAACTCGTCGCTGCCGTTGCCGAGCATCAGCTTGCAGCCGGCCGGCAGTTGGGCGTGAGCGGCCAGGGCGGCAACGAGGTCGTTCTGGCGCGCGCCCGGGTAGCGGTTGATGGCCACGGCGGCCAGTCGCTCGCCGAGTGCCTGCTGCAGCTCGGGCGGCAGGCGGAAGGGGTTTTCCATCGCGTCGAGCTTCACGAAGCCGGCGCTGGGCTGGATGGCATAGCCGTGCATCGACTGCACGTCCTGGCGCACGGTGCGCTGCAGGCGGGCGGCGAGCGTGGGGGAGGGGGCGATCATGTCGTTCGGTCCGTTCGGTGCTCAGCGGGGCAACGCGCCACCGGGCGCGAGGCGCATCGCGGCGGCGCGCGCGTGGGCCTGCAGGCCTTCGCCTTCGGCCAGCTCGACCGCCACGGGGCCCAGGATGCGAGCACCCGCTTCGCTCACTTCGATGAGGCTGCTTCGCTTCTGGAAGTCGTACACGCCCAGTGGCGAGGAGAAGCGCGCCGTGCCCGACGTGGGCAGCACGTGGTTCGGCCCGGCGCAGTAGTCGCCCAGGCTCTCGCTGGCGTAGGCACCGAGGAAGATCGCCCCGGCGTGCTTGAGCAGCGGCTCCCAGCGCTGCGGCTCGCGTGAGCTGATCTCCAGGTGCTCGGGTGCGATGCGGTTGCTGATGGCGCAGGCCTCCTCCAGATCGCGAGTGAGCACCAACACGCCGCGGCCCTCCAGGCTGGCGCGGATGACAGCGGCGCGCGGCAGCGTGGGCAGCAGGCGGTCGATGGCGCGCTGCACCGCGTCGAGGTAGCCGGCGTCGGGGCAGAGCAGGATGCTCTGCGCCAACTCGTCATGTTCGGCCTGGCTGAAGAGGTCCATCGCCACCCAGTCGGCCGGCGTGCTGCCGTCGGCGAGCACGAGGATCTCGCTCGGACCGGCAATCATGTCGATGCCCACCTGGCCGAAGACGCGCCGCTTGGCACTGGCGACGTAGGCGTTGCCGGGGCCGGTGATCTTGTCGACGCGCGGGATGGTGGCCGTGCCGTAGGCGAGCGCGGCCACCGCCTGCGCGCCGCCGATGGTGAAGATGCGGTCCACGCCGGAAATCGCCGCCGCCGCCAGGACGAGCGGGTTGCGCTCGCCGCGCGTGCCACCGGCGCCGGTGCCCGTGCCGCCGGTGGCCACGCTGCCGGCCACTGGCGCGGGCGCCACCATGACGATCTCGCCGACGCCAGCCACCTTGGCCGGCACGGCGTTCATGAGCACGCTCGAAGGGTAAGCCGCCTTGCCGCCCGGCACGTAGAGGCCCACGCGGTCCAGCGGCGTCACCTTCTGCCCGAGCAGCGTGCCGTCGGCGTCTCGGTAACTGAAGCCGCGGCCGCAGGCCTCGAGTTGCCGCTCATGGAAGGCACGGATGCGCGCGGCCGCGGTCTCGAGCGCCGCGCGCTGCGCGGGCGTGATAGCCGCGAGTGCCTCGGCCAGCTCGGCCTTCGTGATCTCCAGCGCGGCGACGGTGTCGGCCTTGAGCCCGTCGAAGCGCGCCGTGTACTCGAGCACCGCCGCGTCACCGCGCCGGCGCACGTCGGCGAGGATGTCGCCCACCGCCCGCTCGATGGCGGCGTCCGCTTCGGCCGACCCGTGCAGCAGCTGCTGGAACCGGGCCTCGAAGTCGGCGGCCGAGGTGTCGAGCCGGGCGATGCGCACGGGGGCGCCATTGGTGGCGCTACTGGAGGCGCTACTGGAGGCGCTGCTAGTGGCGCTCATCGCTGCGCCTCCACCGCCCGCTCGAAGGCGTCGATGAGCGCGCGCAGTGGCTCGCGCTTGACCTTCAGCGCTGCGGCGTTGACGACCAGGCGCGACGAGATGTCCATGATGCGTTCCACCTCGACGAGGCGGTTCGCCTTCAGCGTGCTGCCGGTGGAGACGAGGTCGACGATGGCGTCGGCGAGCCCCGTGAGCGGCGCCAGCTCCATCGAGCCGTAGAGCTTGATGAGGTCGACGTGCACGCCCTTGGCCGCGAAGTGCTGGCGCGCCGCCTGCGTGTACTTGGTCGCGACACGGATGCGCGAGCCCTGGCGCACGGCAGCGGCGTAGTCGAAGTCCTCGCGCGTGGCCACGCTCATGCGGCAGCGCGCGATGCGCAGGTCCAGGGGCCGGTACAGGCCGGCGTTGCCGCCCGCACCGCCGGCGCTGTGCTCGGCGCCATGCTCCAGCAGCACGTCGAGCCCCGCCACGCCGAGGTCGGCGCCGCCATGCTGCACGTAGGTGGGCACATCGGTGGCGCGCACGAGCACCACGCGCAGGTCGGACCGGTTGGTGGCGAGAATGAGCTTGCGGCTCTTCTCGGGATCGTCGAGCACCTCGATGCCGGCCGCCGCCAGCAGCGGCAGCGAGTCGTCGAAGATGCGTCCCTTGGACAAGGCCAGCGTGATCATCGGGTGCGGTGGGTTGGGCAACCGGAGCACGCGCGGCGGGCCACTGGACTTCGCACCTTTGCGAGGCGCGCAGCGGCTCCCCGCGGCGCGCCGCAGGAAGCGTCAGTGGTGGTGGTGAGACGGGGCCGGCCCCGCGCCCTGCGAGGCAGGCGCGGCGGCAAACTCGGCCGGAGTGAGGGTCTTCATCGAGAGCGCGTGGATCTGCGCGCGCATTCTATCGCCCAGCGCCGCGTAGACCCGCTGGTGCCGGCGCACGCGGGCCAGGCCCTCGAACTCGGCCGAGACGATGGTGGCGAAGAAGTGCCGGCCGTCGCCCTCCACCTCGAGGTGCGTGCAGGGCAGGCCGGCGGCGATGAAGCCGCGCACCTCGTCGGCGGTGGGTTCGCTCACGGCATCACCTCGGGTCTGCAGGGCCTCAGGCGAGGTCGCGCTGCTTGTCGATGATGCGCGAGACGATGCCGTAGGTGACCGCCTCCTCGGCACTCATCCAGTAGTCGCGCTCCATGTCGGCGAGCACCTTGGCCAGCGGGTGGCCGGTCTCGCGCGCCACGACGGCGGCGATGCGCTCGCGCGTCTTGATGATCTCCTTGGCCTGGATCGCGATGTCGGTGGCGCGACCGCCAGCGCCGCCCGCAGGCTGGTGGATCATGAAGCGCGTGTTGGGCAGGCTCAGCCGCCGTTCCTTGGGCGCGGCCAGGAAGATGTGCGTGCCGGCGCTGGCCACCCAGCCGCTGCCGATAGTGGTGACCGGCGCGCGCACGAAGCGGATCATGTCGTGGATGGCGTCGCCCGACTCGACATGCCCGCCCGGAGAGCTGACGAGCATGTGGATCGGCGCCTCGGACTCCTGCGACAGCAGGATCAGCCGCTCGCAGGTCTGGCGTGCGAGCTTGTCGTCGATCTCGCCGAAGACGAGCACGAAGCGCGACTTCAGCGACAGCGCCTCCATCAGGCTGCCGCGTCCTTGCGGCTTGGGGTCTTCGGTGGCGGGTGCGTCGTTGGCCATGGGGCAACTCCAGAGGTGACCGGGATTATGTGTGCGCGCGCCGCGGCGGGCCGGGTCAGGGGTCACGCACCCCCTCCTGCCGGGCCTCTAGGCACGCAGCTTGTAGCCCGTGGCCAGCAGGCGCAGCGCCAGCGAGGCCACCACCGCGAAGCTCGCGCCGACGACACCCAGGCTGAGCCACGGCGACACGTCGCTGGCACCGAAGAAGCCGCGCCGGAAGCCGTCGATCATGTAGAAGAACGGGTTCAGGTGGCTCACCGCCTGCCACACCGCCGGCAGCGAGTGCACCGAATAGAACACGCCGGACAGGAACGTCAGCGGCATGATGATGAAGTTCTGGAACGCCGCGAGCTGGTCGAACTTGTCGGCCCACAGCCCCGCGATGAGCCCCATCGAGCCGAGCATGCCCGCGCCGAGCGCTGCGAAGACAAGGATCCACCCCGGCTCGGCCAGGCGCAGCGGTGCGAACCACACGGTGACGAGGAACACGCCCAGCCCCACGGTCAGCCCGCGCACCACCGAGGCGCCCACGTAGGCCAGGTACCAGGCCCAGTGGTTGAGCGGCGTGACGAGCAGGAAGACGAGGTTGCCGGTGATCTTGCTCTGGATGAGCGAGCTCGAGCTGTTGGCGAACGAGTTCTGCAGCACGCTCATCATCACGAGACCGGGGATCAGGAAGCTCGTGTAGCCGACGCCCTCGAACACCTGCACGCGGTCCTCGAGTACGTGGCCGAAGATCATCAGGTACAGGATCGCCGTCAGCACCGGCGCGGCCACGGTCTGGAACGCCACCTTCCAGAAGCGCAGGATCTCCTTGCGGAAGAGCGTGCCGGCGCCGGCGAGCGACAAGGCGGTCATGCGGCGACCCCGGCGCTTGGTGCGGTCGTGGCCGCGGTCGGGGTGGCCAACGCAGATGCGTGGCCGCCCTGCATGATCTCGACGAACACGTCCTCCAGGTCGGCGCGGCCGATCTCCAGGTCCTCGACGCGCACGCCGGCGGCTCGCAGGGCCGCCAGGCGGGCCTCGACCTCGGCCGCGTCGTGCGCCTTCAGCTGGACGATGCGCCCGGTGACGCGGGCCTGCACCGCCAGCGCGGCGGGCAGCGCATCGTCGGTCTTGAAGCGCATCATCTGGTGCGCGGTGCCGGCCAGCAGCGCCGACGTGCGGTCGAGCGCCACCACGCGGCCCTGCTTGAGCATGGCGATGCGCCCGCACAACGCCTCGGCTTCCTCGAGGTAGTGCGTGGTCAGCAGCACCGTGTGCCCCTCGCGGTTGAGGCGGGCGATGAAGCTCCACAGCGTCTGGCGCAACTCGACATCGACGCCGGCCGTAGGCTCGTCGAGCACGATCACCGGCGGTTTGTGCACGAGCGCCTGCGCCACCAGCACGCGCCGCTTCATGCCGCCGGAGAGCTGGCGCATGTTGGCGTTGGCCTTGTCGTTGAGGCCGAGGTTGGCGAGCAACTCGTCGATCCAGGCGTCGTTGCCGCGCACGCCGAAGTAGCCGCCCTGGATGCGCAGCGTCTCGCGCACGCTGAAGAACGGGTCGAAGACGAGCTCCTGCGGCACGATGCCGAGCGCCTTGCGCGCGGCGGCGAAGTCGGTCACGACGTCATGGCCCATCACCGTGACGCGGCCGGCGGTCGCCTTGGCCAAGCCAGCCAGCACCGAGATCAGCGTCGTCTTGCCGGCGCCGTTGGGGCCGAGCAGGCCGAAGAACTCGCCCGGCTCGATGTCGAAGCTGACGCCGTCGAGCGCCCGCACCGTGCCGCGCGCGCCGCTGTAGGTCTTGGCCACATTTTCGAATCGCACGGCTGGCATGGGGGGCGGATTGTAGGCAGCCACTTCGATCGGCCCCAGCCACGCGGTGCCAGAATGCCCCGGCCATGCCCGACCCGACCGAAGCCCGTGACGACCCGCCAGGTGAAGGCCCGCCCCGCGGCCGCCAGAAGAAGGCGCCGCGCCGCACCGCCGAGCGCATCCTCGAGGTGACGCTGGAGCTCTTCAACCGCTTCGGCGAACCCAATGTCAGCACCACGCTCATCTCGGCCGAGATGAACATCAGCCCGGGCAACCTGTACTACCACTACCCGGCCAAGGACCAGCTCATCAACGGTTTGTTCGACCGCTACGAGCGCGCACTGGCCGAAATCCTCGACAGCGCCGACGGCGTCGAAAACGTCGAGGACGCGTGGCTCTTCATGCACGTGCTCTTCGAGCTGATCTGGAAGTATCGCTTCCTCTACCGCGACCTGAACGACCTGCTGAGCAAGAACCGGCGGCTGGAGACGCACTTCCAGGACGTGCTGAAGAACAAGTCGCGCGCCATGGCGGCGCTGCTCGACGGCCTGTCCCGGGCCGGCGCGGCGCGCCTCACCGGCGAGGCCGCCGCCCCGATGGCCACGGCGATGGTCGTGGTGCTGACCTATTGGTTGAGCTACGAATACGTGCGCGACCCGCGCCATGCGCTGGAGCCCGACAACGCGGCTGCGGCACTCGGGCGTGGTGCGTACCACGCGCTGGCGCTGCTGCTGCCGCACCTGGAAGAGGCCTCCCGCGAGCACCTGAAGGCGCTCGCGGCGTCGTACGTCGCCGCCTGAACTTCAGTCGCGGGCCAGGCGGCGCCGGTCCCGCGTCCTCCTCCCAAGCGTGGTTGTCGGCCGCAGATCGCTAGGGCATCATGCCCGCGGGAAGACCCATACAGGAGGATCCGTGAGCAAGCTATTCACCGCACGGCGGCTGTCGCTGCCCGTCGCCATTGCGCTGAGCGCCTTGATCGGCGCGTGTTCGCTGTTCAGCACCCGCGCCACGCCAGACAAGCCCCTCGTGACCATCACGGGCGGGAAGATCGCCGTCGAACCCGAGCCCCTCGTGTTCAAGGTTGGGGGCGGTCCGGTCGACATCGTCTGGCGCACCGACGGAAAGACGCTCTTCGCCGCGGAGAACGGCATCGTCATCGATGGTGAGGTGGCCGTGAAGGATGGCCCGATCATCAACCCTCGCCAGGACGAGATCGTCAACTGCCGCGCCAGCCAGGATCGCACGACCTTCACCTGTACCAACAAGCGCAGCCGCAAGGGCCTGTTCAAGTACACGGTGCGGCTGGTGCAGGACGGCAAGCCGCTGCCGGCTCATGATCCGGGGATCATGAATCTCGAGTGATCGTTCAGTCGCTGCGCAGAGCGGCAGCGACTTCGCGTGCCGCGTCTTGGGTCCCCAGGCCGCTTCCGAGGTGCTCGAGTTCGGCGAAGGCCGCTTGGCCCAGCGTTGATCTAGCACGCTCGATGAGGGGGAGCAGGAATGCTTCGTCGTTGGCCTCCCGACGCAGCCCGGTCGTCCGGGCCAGCGCCTCGGCAGCGCCGAAGAGGCGCGCGGCTGCGCTCGCGTCTCCCCGGGTGGCGCAGAGTCCCGCGCAGACCTCGAGCACACTCTTCTCGACGGGCTTCGATCCCAACGACACGGCGATATCCCGCGCCTGCGCCAGGAGCGGAGTCGCGTCTGCCGACCTGCCGGCGCTGATCGCCACCATGGATCGGTTGAGTTGCACGATCGCGACCACTTCCTCGTCCTCGAGCGTACGGGCCGTTGCCAGCACTTCGCGATACAGGCGCTCTGCTTGAGCAAGCTCTGAGTTCGCGTGGTGCTGCTGCGCAAGCGCATTGAGCGCCGCAGCGAGTTGCCGCGGGTCACCCACCTCACGAGCCAGTTCGACCGCGCTCTCGAAAGTCGAGAGCGCGAGACTGCGTTCGCCCAGGCCCATGTAGACCATCCCGAGGGGCTGCAAGGCAGCAGCCATGCGGGCTCGATCCCCCAGCTCACGTGCAATGCCAAGGCTCTCTTCAAGGTAGCGACGTGCTTCGTCGAAGTTGCCGACGAAGTAGCTCAACTGACCGGCGTCACACAGGACGCGACAGCGGCCGAACCCACGCTCCTTGGCGGCATCGCGACCCGCGGCCTCGACGGTGATGCGCTGCCCAAGGCCGAGCAGTCCTCGGATCCGCCAGTAGTTCTTGAGAACGAAGACCAGTTGCAGTCCGTTCGCGCCACATGAAGGATCGCGCCCGCACCAGTCGTGCGCCTGCAGCAGGTTCTCGCGTTCTCGATCGAGATGGCCCAGCCACTCGGCGTGATGGGGCCCGACGAACTGGGCGCGCGCGGCCTCTGCCAGCGCAAGGTAGTGGACCACGTGTCGCGCTCGCGTGGTTGCCTCTTCGCCTGCCTGCTGAAGACGCTCGAGGGCATAGGCGCGCACGGTTTCGAGCATGCGGTAGCGCTCGCCGCCAGGGTCCATGACGACGAGCGACTTCTGAACGAGTTGCGCAAGCAGGTCCAGTACATCCATCACCTCGAGCGCATCGAGCGACCCCTCGGCGCAGACCCCCTCGGCAGACTCCAGCTTCCATCCGCCTGCAAAGACGGCCAGCCTGCGAAACAGAATGTGTTCCGGCTCGCTCAGCAGTTCGAAGCTCCAATCGATCAGCGCACGCAGCGTGCGCTGGCGCGGCAGCACGGTCTGGTCGCCGCTGACCAGCAGCCGGAAGCGGTCCTTCAAGCGCTCGGCGATGGCCTGCACCGACAGCGCGCGAGTGCGCGCTGCCGCCAGCTCCAGCGCCAGCGGAATGCCATCGAGCCGACGGCAGATGGATGCCACGGCGGCGGCGTTGCCGGCGTCCAGTCGGAAAGTGGGCTGCACCGCGCGGGCGCGGTCCAGGAACAGGCGCACGGCCTCGTGGCGGCCCAGATCGCTCAGGAGCCCGGGGCGCGCGGCGCGGCGCACGGCGCGGTCGCGGCTCTCGCGCTGGGGCGGCACGGTGTCTTCGCCCTCTTCGTCGGCTGCCGGCACGCCCAGTGTCGGCACCTGGTAGACGGTTTCACCGGCGACTTGCAGCACGTCCCGACTGGAGGTCAGCACGCGCACGTCGGGGCCGGTCTGCAGCAGGCGCTTGGCCAGGTCGGCGCAGGCGTGCACGACATGCTCGCAGTTGTCGAGGATGACCAGCAGAGTCTTGTCGCGCACGTAGGCGAGCAGCGCGTCCGTGACGTTGCCGCCCGGCTCCTCCTTCACGCCCAGCACTGTTGCCAACGCCTGCGGCACGAGCAGCGGGTCAGCCAGCGGCGCCAGTTCGACCAGCCACACGCCGTCCGGATATTCGTCCAGCAACTCGGCGCCCAACTGCACCGACAGCCGGCTCTTGCCGATGCCGCCCATGCCCAGGAGCGTGAGCAGCCGCGTCTTGCCGAGCAGCGCACGCACCTCAGCCAGCTCGCGCTCGCGCCCGACGAACGAATTGAGCTGCTGCACGAGGTTGTTGGGCGTCACCTCCAGCGAACGCAGCGGCGGGAACTGCGTGCGCAGCGAGGGGTGCTGCAGCTGGTACACGCGTTCCGGGCTCGCCAGGTCGCGCAGGCGCACCGTGCCCAGGTCGAGCAGCGCGGTGGCCGGCGGCAGCCGCTCGGCCACGCGCTCGGCCACGGCCTGCGTCACCAGCGTCTGCCCGCCATGTGCAGCGCTCATCACGCGCGCGGCGCGGTTGAGCGCGGGGCCGTAGAAGTCGCCGTCGCGCGCTTCGCTCTCGCCGCAATGCACGCCGCAGCGCACCTTGAGCGCGATCCCATCCTCTGGCACGGGCCGGATCATCGCCTGTTGCAGGCTCAGCGCCGCGTGCAGCGCCTGCAGGGCGTCGGCAAAGACGGCGTGCACGCCGTCGCCCGTGGTCTTGACGATCTGACCGCCGGCGCCGAGCACCGCCTCGCGGCTGAGCGCGTCGTGGCGCGCCACCGCCGTGCGCATGCGCACGGGCTCCTGCTCCCAAAGGCGCGTGCTGCCTTCGATGTCGGTGAACAGGAAGGTGCGGATCGCGCTTTGGATCGAGGTCTCGGTCGCAGGCTCGGCGCTCACGCGGGCACGGCTGGGAAGAGGTACGGCGGGCCGCATTGTGCGGCCAAGGCATCTGGTCCCACGATGCGGCACGTCTGGGGTGGGTCCTCCAAGAAGCGGGGCCTGCGTTGCAGCCAGACCACGAAACGACCCTGAGGTTAGCTGCAGTGCAGCATCGGCCCCCTAGACTGAGGGGCTCGATAACCCTCAAGAGGACTGCAGCAATGCAACTGAAACCCAGCATCGTCGTTGGTGCCCTGATGCTCGGCGCGGCCGCCACGGCCCACGCCCAGATGACCATCTACGGTCTCGTGGACATGAGCTACGGCAAGAGCATCGCCGACGACCAGGCCAACCTGAAGGCCGACATCCACTCCGGTGGCGACGACGGCTCCAACCAGGGCAACTCCACCACCCGCGTCGGCATCAAGGGCAGCACCGACGTCGGCAGCGGCGTCAAGGCGAACTTCAAGTTCGAGACCGGCGGCATCACCAGCAGCGGCGAGGTCAACCCCGGCGGCGCGTTCTTCGCGCGCCAGGCTTGGCTCGGCTTGTCCGGTGCGTTCGGCGAAGTGCGCGTTGGCCGCCAGGACTCCGTGCCCTTCCAGACGATGATCGACTACGACTTCAACGGCGCTTCCAACGGCGTCTCGGCGCTGGGCTACACCGGTGTCGGTCCGTGGGCGCGTGGGCGCCAGTCGCGCTCGGTGCAGTACATCGCGCCGACGTTCGTCGCCGGCCTCTCGGCGCAGGCCGGCGTGGTCGTCAAGGGCAACAGCACCGTGCCCGGCGCGAAGGACGTTCTCTCCGCCGGTGTCAAGTACGGCACCGGTCCGTTCTCGGCCGCGGTGACGTTCCAGACCAAGTCCACGTCCACCAGCAAGGACTTCGCGGCCGTCGCCGGCACCTGGGACTTCAAGATCGCCAAGGTGGTGCTGGGCTACGCCGACGGTGGCAAGGTCTCGGCCGGCGGCACGGGCGCGGGCCCGAGCGTCGGTGCGATGACCACGCTGGCCGGCATCAACATCGGCGTGCTCGCGGCGCAGAACACCGACAGCGGCGCCAAGAGCAAGGCGGCGGAGGTCTTCGTGAACAAGGAGATCTTCAAGAGCACCTATGCCTATGGCGAGGTGGGCCAGTTCAAGCCGAATGGCGGCGTCTCCGGCACGGGTTACGCCGCCGGCGTCATCTTCGTCTTCTGAGGCTGTTCGACCCGAGGCTCCCAGCCCCGGGGTCGAGGTGCCCGGGTGCGCTTCGCGCGCCCGGGCCGATGCGCAGGCCAGGCCCGTCGAGCTGGCCCGGCGGCGCGCCGTCAGCGCGCTTCGCGCTGGCGAACTGCCATCGCCGCCTCGATGGCGAGCAGCTTCTTCTTGGTGCCGATGCCCCCCGCAGCCGAGTGGCCGCCGAGCCGGCCGCCGCCGGCCACGACCCGGTGACAGGGCACGACCACCGGCCACGGATTGCGCGCCAGCGCCACGTCCACGGCGCGCGCGGCCCCGGGGTTGCCCATCGATTGCGCGAGTTCGTCGTAGGTGCACGTCTGCCCGGCGGCAATGCGCCGCGTCGCCTCGTACACCTTGCGCTCGAACTGGCCGATGCCGGCCCAGTCGAGCGGCACATGCTGCAGGTCGGCCGGCTCGCCCTCGAGCAGGGTCTGCATCGCGGCGACGGCATGCGTCACGAACGCCGGCCAGGGCGGTGGCGCCAACTCGCCGCCGCTTTGCCATTGCAGTTCGGCGATCGTGGCCTCGCGGTCGATCAGAGGCAGCAGCACGACCGTGACCGCCTCGTCGCGCCAGGCGATGCCGAAAGGGCCGAGCGCGGTGTCGAAGATCGCGCAGTGCCGCTCGGCAGGCAGCGGGCCTTCACCCAACGATGGTGATGTGTCCATCCAACTTCAATGTTAGGCGCCGCAAGGCGGGCGCTCCCGGCAGGTCCGTCACCGACGGCGCGGCATTGCAACCGCTCGTTGCTGCGGCGCGCCGATCATGCCGCAACGGTTGCCGGCCCATCACCGCGCCGGGAGAACCCCTCCCGCTGTGTGATGATGTTTGGCATGCAGATGTTGTGCTCGCGCCATGTCCTTCGGCTTGACGCCGGGGCCGCCCGCCCGCGCTGCGCCTCGCGGGGGCGCGGCCGGTGAAGCTGCTGGTCATCGACGACCACCCGGTGGTGCGCGAGGGCCTGGCGATGGTGCTGCGCCAGCTCGACGGCGCGCCCGAAGTGCTCGAGGCCTCGGACGGCGAGCAGGGCTTGGCCCTGCTCGCCCGGCACGCCGACGTGCGTGGCGTGCTGGTGGACCTGCGCATGGCCGGCCTCGCTGGCCTGCCCACGATCGCGCGGCTGCGCGCCTTGCGGCCGGAACTGCCGGTGCTGGTGGTTTCGGCCTCCGAAGACCCGGCCGACGTGCGCCGTGCCATGGCCGCCGGCGCGAGCGGCTACCTCCCCAAGTCCGCCGGCCGAGCCACGCTGCTGGCGGCCGTGCAGCTGGTGCTGGCCGGCGAGCGCTATGTGCCGCCGTTGCTGCTGCAGGAGGCAGCTCCCACCCCCGCGGCGCTGACCGGCCTCACGCCGCGCCAGCTGGAGGTGCTCGGCCTGCTGTGCCAGGGCCACGCCAACCGCGAGATCGGCCTGGCGCTGGGCATGCACGAGAAGACCGTGAAGGCGCATGTCAGCGCCCTCTTCAAGGTGCTCGGCGTCGTCAACCGCACGCAGGCCGTCGAGGCCGCGCGATGCGCAGGGTTCAGCGGCTAGCGAGATGGGACGCATGAAGGCGCGGGGGGCCGCGGCGGCGCACGAGACGCCGCGTGGGTCTGCGCCGGCGCCGGCGCCTGCTTCCCGTGAAGCCCTGATCCTGGCCGACCAGGCCAACTCGATCCAGGGCAACATCTTCCTCCTCATCGGCGGCAATGCCATCACCGCCGCCGTGGCGGCGTGGATCATGGTCGACCCCGCGCCGCTATGGCAGGTGCTCGTCTGGCTCGGTGTGCAGCTCGGGCTGGCCGTGCTGAGCCTGGCGCAGGCGCTGCGCATCCGGCATCGCCCGGCGACGCCGCGCAACGCGGCGCGGCGCCTGCGCGGCAACACCATCGGCATCGCCATTTCGGGCGCGGTCTGGGCGGTGGGCGTGCTGGTCTTCTGGCCTTCGGGGCGGCTGGACATGCAGCTGCTGCTGTCGATCGTGATCATGGGCTCGGTCACCGCCGTGCTGCACTCTGTGACCGGCTGGCTGCCGGCGTTCTACGCCTTCTTCTTCCCTTGCACGGCCAGCGTCGTGCTGGCGTCAATGTGGGAGGGCAGCGCCGCCAACATCGCCTTCGCGCTGACGACCATGATCTACGGTGTCACCTCCACGCGCTTCGCCGCGCGGCTGCACGGCACGCTGCTGGAGTCGCTGCGGGCGCGCTACGAGATCGCCGAGCTCGCCGCCGACCTGCAGGTGCAGAAGGAGCGCGCCGAGGAGGCCAGCCGGGCGAAGAGCCGCTTTCTCGCGGCCGCCAGCCACGACCTGCGCCAGCCCGTGCACGCCCTCTCGCTCTTCGTCGGCGCACTGCGCCAGGAGCCGCCGGGCCCGGCCGCCGAGCGGCTGCTCGAGCGCGTCGAGTCGACGGTCGACACCATGGGCACGCTCTTCAACTCGCTGCTCGACATCTCCAAGCTCGACGCCGGCATGGTGCAGGCCGAGCGTCGCCCCTGCCGCCTGCGGCCCCTGCTCGAGCGCATCTGCGCCGAAGAGGGGGCGCTCGCCGCCCGGCGCGGCCTGGCCCTGCGCACGCGGCTGGCCGATGCCTGGGCGAACACCGACCCCGTGCTCTTCGAGCGCATCGCGCGCAACCTCGTCGCCAACGCCGTGCGCTACACCAGCCGCGGTGGCGTGCTGGTGGCGCTGCAGCTGCGGCACGGCGGACCTGCTGGCGGATCCGAGGCCGTGCTGCGTGTGGTCGACACCGGCATCGGCATCGAGGCCGCGCGCCAGGAAGAGGTCTTCCACGAGTTCGTGCAGCTGCACAACCCCGAGCGCGACCGCCAGCAGGGCCTGGGGCTCGGGCTGGCCATCGTGCGCCGCCTGGCTGAGCTGCTCGAGGTCCGGGTGACTCTGCGCTCGCGCCCCGGCTCCGGCAGCACCTTCACCCTGCGCCTGGACGCGGTGCCGGCGCCCGCATTGCCGCTGGCCGAACCCGCCGCGGCGCCGTTGGCCGGCCGCGCCAGCGACGCCGGGCTGGTGCTCGTCATCGACGACGATGCCGACATCCGCGCCGGCATGCGCACGCTGCTCACCGGGTGGGGCCATGCGGTCGTGGACGCCGGCGGCCTGGCCGAACTGCTGCCGCAACTGCGCGGCATGAAGGTCGTGCCGCAGCTCATCATCACCGACTACCGCCTGCGCGGCGCGGAGACCGGGCACGACGTGGTGGCACGCCTGCGCGACGAGTTCAACGACGACGTCCCCGCCATCGTCATCACCGGTGACACCGCGCCCGAGCGCCTGCGCGAGGCCGCCGCCGGTGGGCACGTGCTGCTGCACAAGCCGGTGAGCCCGCAGCAATTGCGCGAGTGCATGGCGCGTGCATCGGCAACCGCGAGCCAGGCCGATGCGGCCGCGTGAGATGGGTCACGCGTCGGGCTGCGGCTCGGGCTGCGGCTGACCCTCGGCCGGGTCCCGGGACCCGGTCTCGGGCCGCGCGCCCGATAGGCGGCGGATGGCCCGACGGGTATGGTCGGTACACCTTGACTCACGCCGTCCACACGATGACCTGCCCGACGACGTCTGCCCGCGCGGGCCATTCATGCGGCAAGTGGTCGACAGACGCCATGGGCCGCGCTCGCGCCAGCGGGTTGGCATTGGCCTTGGCGTGCATGGTGGCGAGTGCGCCGGCTTCGGCGCAGGACACCACCTTCGGCCCGCCCGGCACGCCCTTCGTGCTGCGCACAGTGGGCCACTGCCTGGAGGTGAACGAGCCCCAGGTTCAGTTGGACGGCGCCCGCGTGCAGCTCGGCCGCTGCGACGGCCGGCCGCACCAAACCTGGCGCCACGACCGTGGCCGCCTTGTGAACGGGGCCAGCGGCCGCTGCCTGGATGTGCATGGCCCCGACGCCGGCCTGGACGGTGCCCGCGTTCAGGCCGTGACCTGCAGCGCCGCGCCCAACCAGCAATGGCGTCTGGATCGCGGCCAGCTAGTCGTGCGCGTGGACGAGCGTTGCCTGGAGGCGGTGGGCCTCGAGAGCGCAAGGCCCGGGCCCGCGGTGCAGACCTGGGCCTGCAACGGCGAGCGGGCGCAGCGCTGGCGCATTTCGGCGCTACCCGCACCCGCGGCGCCACCGCCGGCCCCGCCTCCGTCAGCCACCACGCGCGATGTCGAGGCCGGCCCGCTGTTCAGCAACGCCGAGGCCGCGCGCAAGTGTCCCGCTGTGTGCTCGCCGGGCCGCTGGAACGGGCAATGGGTGACCACGGTCCCCGGTCGCATGTCGGTGTGCGGCTGCGTCTTCGAAGCTCCCGCGGCGACGCCAGTCCAGCCTGCGCCGCCACCACCGCCAGCGACGACCGCCAACCAGGCCATGGCCGCCGAGCGCTTCGACGATCTCGTGCGCCTGCTCGACGAGGAGGCCTTCCCTGCCAATGCCCTGCGCACCCTGCAGACGGTGGCGCGGGACCACCGCTTCAGCGTGGAGCAGGTGCGTCGGCTCTTCGATGTGTTCGCGTTCGGCAGCGACCGCCTGCGTGCGCTCGAGGTCACGCTGCCGCGCCTGACCGACCGGGCCAATGCCTTCCAGTTGCTCGGCGCCTTCACTTTCGAGAGCGAGAAGGAACAGGCGCGCCGAATGCTGGAGCGTCCCAGCGGCGTCGGGCGATGAGGGCGGCTGCCGCGCGTTCGCGCCGGCAGACCCTGCCGCTCCACGAGCCGGATCACTCGCCGATTGCGCTGAAGTCACCAAGGAGCTGACCATGCAACCTGTTCTTGCCCGTCTGGCTGCCGCTCTCGCCTTTCTTGGCTTTGCCCTCTGGCTGGCTCTGGGAACTGGCCTCGCCGCCGCCTCGTCCTGCGGTGGCAAGGGCGAGCGTGCCTGCTGCGTGCTGGAGCGCGTGCCCTCGTGCGACAAGGGGCTCGCGGAGTCCGGCAAGTGCACGAAGAACTGCGACTGCGGCAAGGGGCCGGGCAAGTCGATCGGCATGTGCGTGAAGGACGACGATGGTCCCAGCGCCTGCGGCGGCGCCGGGCAGCGAGCCTGTTGCGTGACCGAACGCGTGCCCTCGTGCAACAAGGGCCTCGTCGAGCGATCCGGCTGCAAGGGTAACGCGTGCCGCTGTGGCGGCTTCAACGTCGCCGGCCTTCGCTCGGCGGGCACCTGCTACAAGCCGGCCGACTGCGGTGGCAACGGCGAGAAGCCCTGCATGTTGGACGTGCAGATCTCGGAGGGGCGCGCCAGCTGCGACAAGGGCCTGGCCGAGGACTTCATCGCCAACCGCTGCGTCGAAGACAGCGCGGCGATCCGCGAGGCGCAGTGCCGCGTCGTCGTCGGTGCCCTGCAGGCCGGCCAGCTGCCCGATGCCTTCAAGCCCTTTGTCGACGAGGCCAAGAAGCGTGTCCCCAGGTTGCCCCGCGCCGACGCGCTGGCCAAGGCCACCGCCTATGTCCAGCCGCTCAAGCCCATCGTGCCCGAGCTGCAGCGCATCTACACCGAGCTCGGCAAGACCAAGGACCTCTTCAGGCCCGACACGCTGTGCTCGCCGGCCAGGCTGCAGGCGCGACTCAAAGAGCTCTCGGCCAAGCTCGAGCCCGTGGTGAAGAGCGTGCTGCCCACCTACAGCAGCAAGTTCCACATGGCCTACACGCTCAACGCCTCGGTGGCCGCCGGGCCGGGCATCGCGGCCGGCTACGCGCTCGCCACCGACTACGAAGGCGGTGTGGGGGTCTACGTCTACCTCGGCCCCGCCGTCGTGTTCAACGCCTCGCTAGGCGACTCCATCGGCGTGCAGTTCTATCCCAAGGTGACGCTGGACGGCTTCGAGGGCTGGGGCTTCGGCTTCGGGGTCGCGGCGGGGCCGCCGAGCCTGATCTTCAGCGGCGGCGCCGACGTGGCCTTCACCGACCGTGGCGTGCCGGTGGGCATCGGCATCAGCGGTGGCATCGGCCTCGGCGTGCTGCCGGTGGACGTGGGCGTCTCGGCCACCCACGCGTGGAAGCTGTGGAGCTCGCGCTGATGCGGGCTGCGCGTGCCTGCCATCCTTCTACGGCACGGTGTTCGAGCCCAAGGTGAAGATGGGTCGGCCCTGAAGGAGTGCCTGTCCGTTGCGGCGGGCCTGCTGCGGCGGTCGGGCGCGGCCGTCTGGAGCGGCGATCAGCTGCGGATGCGATCCGAGTAGCCGCTGCCGTCGTCCCCAGCCGTCTCGGCGCGCGCCCGCTCGCCGATGTCCGCCTCGGCCACGATGGCCTCGAACGGCCGCGCGTCGTCGATGAGCCCGCGGCGGTGAAAGTAGCGCGGCACCAGCCCCGATGCCACCAGCGGCCAGGCCCAGGGCAGCCGCCGCCCTGAGGCGCGCACGATGCGCGCCACCTCGGTGGTGCAGTTGGCGAACAAGGTGTTGTAGTAGCGTGGCCGGCGCGCCAGCGCGTTCATCTCGTGCACGTACTGCTGCAGCAGGCGGGCGCGCATCGCGGGCGTCGTGGCGAGCCGGTAGCGATGCACCGTCTCGCGCCGCACGTTCGTGCGCACGTGCACCACGTCGCGCTCGCGCGCGGCGATGATGATGAGCTCGAAGGCCTTCATGAAGCCGGCGAAGGCGCTCCACGATTCGTCCACCTCGCGCCGCGTCTCGATGGAGAAGGCGATGGCCGGCGCGCCGCGCACGACGAAGCTGACGATCAGGTGCGCAATGCGCGGGTCGCCCCAGGTGCAGACGAAGAGGTCCACGGCTTCGAGCGCATCGAGCTCGACACGCACGTCGCTGTCCCAGCGCTCGTCGAATTCCTTGCTGCTGCGCCAATGGAAGTCGCGCACGTCGCGCAGCATCGCGGTGCCGGCCGACACACTGCCCGTGGCTTGGCGCGCGTTCTCCGCCACCCAATGCCGCCGCGGCAGCGCGCGCAGCGAGACCCACCAGGCGGTCCACCCCAGCACCGCCACGGCGAAGGCCGTCGCCGCCCAGCCCGGCGCCCGTGGCAAGGCCCAGGCGGCGGTGGCGGCGATGGCCAGCCAGCCGAGTGCCCACGGCAGCGCAAAGCGCTTGCTGCTGAAGTACGCATAGGCGGCCAGCGCGTGCAGTACGCCCAGCAGCACGATGGCCGCTTGCGGCCAGGTCATCCGGAGACACCCATCGTGCGACGTGCCGCTTGCTCGACGGGCCTGTTCGTTGCGCGAGCCATGGGCACCTGCGGGCTGTCTGCCAAGAGCTTAACCGCGCTGGCGTGAGCGCCGCCGGGGCCAGCGCTCAGGCGTCCGCCGCACCGGAATTGGAGCGCTCACCCTAGGCCGCGGTGCCGTTTCTCGGTGTCGCTCTCTAGATCTTTGCGTCGAGACTTCGCACCCATCACGACCCTACTTCCGAGCCAACCCCCGAATCAACCCACATGGGAACCCAACCGATGAACACCCCGACCCTCAGCCGCGTGACCCTCGAAACCATGGCCAACTACCGCACCGCGGCCACGCAGGTGGTGGCGGCGTCGGGCGCGGGCAGCCGCCGCCTCGTCAAGGCCGTGAACGGCACGATGCTGCAGCCGGTGGTGGAACGCACGGCCGCCGTGGCCCCCGCCGCTGGCGAGCGCCTGGATGCGGCGCGCGACACCGCCAGCCGCCTGGCGCTGCAAGGCATCGGCCAAGCCGTCGCCCTTTCGGAGCAGGTCATCGTGCGCGGCAGCGAGTTCGCCACGGCGCAGGTCGAGCGCTGGGCCGGTGCGGCCGCCGGCCTGGACAACCGGTACGTCGTGCAGGGCCTGAAGACCGCCGCGCGCCTGTCGATGCCGGCCGCGCAACTGGCGCTCGCGTTGTCGGGCAAGGTCGCCGAAGGTGCCACCCAGCTGGCCGACGTGGCCGGCGTGCACCCGGTGCGGGGCCAGGCACGCGCCCAGGCTCGCCGCGCCGCCAAGACCTCGCGTCGCGTCGCGTCGAAGGTGAAGGCCGACGTTCAGGCCAAAACCAAGACCACCGCCCGCCGCGGCCGCCAGGCCATGGCCCGCGTGGTCGAGTCGGCGCCGATGCAACGCGTGCGTCGCGCCGCCAAGCAAGCGGCGCAGTAACGGCAAACGAGGCCACCCGGGGCCTGCGGCGACGCGGCCCCCGGCGCAATGGGCGGGCTTGGAGCGCGCCTGTGCGTTCGCGCGCGGGCCCGTCTCAGTCGCTCGCGCAAGCCAGGCTGGGAACGCCCAGCCGAGCCAGGGCCTGCGCATACGAAGCTGCCGGCGCGCGGACGTCGAAGGCCACCGCCAACATGCCGGCGTCTCGCGCGCCTTGCACATTGCGCGGCTGGTCGTCGACGAAGACGCAGGCCGCCGCCGGCAGGCCCAGGCCTTCGGTCACGGCCGCATAGGCGCGTGCATCGGGCTTGAGCACGCCGCTGTACGTGGCATCGACGATGAGCTCGAAGCGCTGCAGCAGCGGCAGCTTGCGGCGGAAGTCGGCGCCGTAGAAGAGGTCGAGCTCGTTGCTGAGGATGGCCAGGCGCTTGCCCGCCCGGGCCGCCGCCTCCACGGCGGCGATGGCCTCGGGGCGGATCACGGCTGCCGGGTCGGCGCCGCGGGCGCGCTGCACGAACTGCTCCATCCGCGTCCACTCCTCGCCCACCCGTCGGCCCACCTCGCGCGTGCGCTGCATCCAGTAGTCGCGCTCGCTGATCGTGCCGGCCTGCATGTCGCGCCACAGGGCATCGCCGGCGGGATCGAAGGGTCCGCGCCAGGTGAGCGTGCCGCTGGCCAGGCCGAGTGCGCTTTCGGTGAGCTCGTGCGTTTCGAACAGCGTGCGGCTGATGACGCCGCCGAAGTCCAGCACCAGGGCCTGGGCGACGCTCATGACCGGCCCGGCGGCACCACGCCTTCGGCCACCCAGCGGTCGAACTGCGCCAGCGCCGCGCCGCAGAAGGCTTCGTCGTTGATGTGCGCGTCGAGTTCGACGAGCTTGGTGCTGCCGGACACGCTGGTGCGCATCGCGGCCAGGAAGGCGAACAGGCCCTCGGGGTCGTGCAGCGGTTCGCCCGGCTGGTCCCACTGCTCGATGCCGCGGGTCGGAAGCAACAACGTCGTCGGCCCCTTGGCCGCGGCCAGCCGCGCGCCGATCTCGGCCGCGATGTGCCGGCGCAAGGATGGCGCGCTGGTGGCGCTGGCGATGAGCCGGTTGTGCACGTGCACGGCGCGGCCCTCCAGCACCGCGGGCACCGGCTGCCAGGCGGGGAAGTCCACCATGTCCACGGCGCCGGGCGCCACGAGCTGCGGCGTGCCACTGGCCCCGGCACCCGTCAGGCGGTCGGGCCCCGAGGTGACGACCGAGCCGCCGAGGTGGTTGGCCAGCTCCTGCAGGCTGAAGTCCATCACCGCGCAGAACCGCCCGGCGCGCGCCAGCGCCTCGAAGGCGCGGCCGCCCATGCCGGTGGTGTGGAACACGGCCACCTCGTAGCCGCGCTGCTCGAGCGCGGGCTTCAGCCGCACCATGTAGGCGAGGCAGCTCTTGCCGAGCGACGTCATGCCCACCAGCGGCCGGTCCATGCGCGGGGGCTGCGCCGCCTGCATCGCGCCGACCACCGCGCCCGCGCCCTGCGCCAGCGCGCTCTGGCACAGGCTGTTCAGGCCGTAGAGGCCGCCGGCCCACAGCACCATGATGAGGTCGGGCGTGATTCGCTCGGGCGGGATCAGGTGCGAGTAGGCGATGGTGGAGACCACCACCTTCGGCACGCCCAGCGGCAGCGCCGCGGCGACGTCGAACGCGAGGTCGGTGCCCATGCTGCCGCCCAGCGCCAGGAAGCCCTGGATGCGGCCTTCGGCATGCAGGCGCGCGGCATTGGCGGCGGCGCCTTGCGCCATCAGCGTCATCGCCGTGTTCTCGTCGCCGCTGCCGATGACGGCCTCGATGGTCGTGCCGGCAGCCTCGGCCACCTCGGTGTTGGCGATGTCCACCGGCGCGTGGCCGGCGGCGAGCACGCCCACGTCCATCGTCAGCGGCACCGCGCCCAGCGCGCGGATGCGCTCCTGCAGGTAGGCGATCTCGTCGCTCTTGGTGTCGGCCGTGCCGACGAGCAACACGGTGGCGGGCTGTGAGCTCACAGCGTACCCGCGATCTCGTCGAACGCAGCCTCGAGCGTGGTGCACAGGACGTCGAGCTCGCCCTCGCTGATGACCAGGGGCGGCGACAGGATCATGTTGCCGCCCGACACGCGCACCATCAGGCCGCGCCGGTAGCACGCGCGTGCGACGCGGGCGGGGATGTCGCTCGTCTTCGGCAGCGGCGCGCGCGTGGCGGTGTCGGCCACCATTTCGATGCACAGCATCAGGCCCTTGCCGCGCACGTTGCCGACGAAGGGCACGCGGCCGACCAGGCGTCGCAGGCGGTCCTGGAACAGCGGCGCCACGCGCGCCACGCGGCCGGGGATGTCGTCGGCCACGAGGACCTTCAGTGTCGCCAGGGCGGCCGCGGCCGCCACCGGGTGCGCGCTGTAGGTGTAGCCGTGCATGAACTGGCCTGCGCCCGTGGTGTCGGCGTCGAAGGCATCGGCAATGTGCTGGCTGATGGCCGTGGCGCCCAGCGGGATGTAGCCGCTGCTGATGCCCTTGGCCAGGCACCACAGGTCCGCCCGGACGCCGTTCTGGCCCCACAGCCGCGTGCCGAACATCGCACCGCCGCGGCCGAAGCCGGTGACCACCTCGTCGGCGATGAGCAGCACGCCGTGCCGGCTGCACACCTCGCGCACCAGGGGCCAGAAGTCCGGCGGCGGCACGATCACGCCGCCGGCCCCCTGGATGGGCTCGGCGATGAACGCGGCCACCGTGTCCGGGCCCTGGAAGACGATCTCGCGTTCGAGCTGCGCGGCCACAAGTTCGGCGAGGCGCTGCTCGTCGTCGCAGCCGAAGGGGTTGCGGTAGAGCCAGGGCGAGTCGATCTGGAAGCAGCCCGGCAGCAGCGGCTCGTAGGCACGGCGAAAGCGCGGGTTGCCGTTCAGGCTGGCGCCGCCGATGTGCACGCCGTGGTAGCCCTGCTTCAGCGAGATGAACTTGGTGCGCTCGCCCTGGCCACGCACCTTGTGGAACTGGCGCGCGATCTTCAGCGCGCCTTCCACCGCGTCGCTGCCGCCGTTGCTGAACATCACCGCGGCCACGCCGTCTTCGCGCATCAGCTCCACCACCGCGCGGCTCAGCTCGATGGCGCGCGGGTGCGTCGTGCCGGCGAAGGTGTTGAAGACGGGCAGCTCGTCGAGCTGCGCGACGATGGCGTCGCGCACCGGCTTGCAGCTGTGGCCGAGGTTGCTGCTCCACAGGCCCGCGACGCCGTCGAGCAGCTTGTGGCCGTCGATGTCCCAGACCCAGCAGCCCTCGCCGCGCGCGATGATGTCCGGGCGCGACCCTTCGGCCTTCATCGCCTTGGGGTGGGCCATCGGGTGCCAGAGGAACTGCGCGTTGTCGCGCTTGAGCGCGGCGGCGTCGAGGGGCGCCGTCGCCGTCGTTGTCGATATCGGGATCGTGGGTGCGTTCAAGGGCGGCTCCCCGGTTCGACCGCCCCGGGTCCTTCGAGGAACCGGGCCAGCCAAGTCATGCAGAGCTCGGCGTCCACCGGCTGCGCGAACGCCGTGCGCGCCTGCGTCACGAGAGCCGGTGGCCATTCGGCGCCGAAGGTGTCGAGAACGGCCAGCACGAACTCGCGGCTGAGTTCGGGGTGGTACTGGGTGGTGAGGATGTGCTCGCCCACCTGCAGGGCGGCGTGCGGCGTGAAGGCATCGCCGCCGAGCACGCGCGCGGCGGGTGGGGGCTCGAGCACCTGTTCCTCGTGCAGCGCGAAGAGCCGCAGCTCGGCCCGGGGCGGCTGCCTCCAGGCCGGCGGCGGCGTGGTGCCGCCGAAGTGGGTGGTGGCCACGCCCAACCGCCAGCCGCCCGGCGACGGGCCGACGCGGCCTCCCAAGGCCTTGGCGATGAGTTGGTGGCCGAAGCAGATCCCGGCGGTCGGCCGGCGCTGCGCGTGGCGCTCGCGCACCCGCCGCTCCAGCGCCTGCATCCACGGCGCCTCGTCGTTGACCGATGCCACGCTGCCGGTGATCACCCAGGCCGCAGCCGTGTCGTCCACGGGGGGCAGTTCGCCTTCGCAGGCTTGCCAGGTGCTGTAGTGCCAACCGGGACGCAGGGGCCGCAGGCCGGCGATCACCTTCTCGGCATCGTTGGGCCAGCGACGGGCCAGCTCGGAGCGGTCGACATTGGCGTTGAGGACGGCGATGTGCACGGGTGCAGGGGATACTGGAGGCGGGGAAAGAGGCAAGGATGGGAAGTGTGGAACAGGGCCTCGCGGCGCTGCCGCATGAAGCATGGTCGGCTCGCTCGCCGCCCACAAGCGGCATGCTAGGCAGAGCGCCCCCGACCCGCCACCTCCGTTGCGCCGGCGACACGGCGGGGGAACCCCGGGGCCGGCCTGGCGGGCCGGGGCAGCGGTGCCGCACTGGAAGCCACACGCGCACTCGAATAGCCTTCGGCGAGGCCGCCGCCTCCGGTGGCTCCTGGAGGATGGATGTCGATGTCGGACACCCTGCGAGCCCTGTGCGTCCTGTGCACCCGGCGCGCCCTGTGCACCCTGTGCGCCGTGTGCGCAGTCTTCACCGTGGCCCTGCTGTCGTTGCTGTCGTTCGCGGCGCGGGCCCAGGCGCCTTCGCCCACGCTCGCGCTGCAACTCGTGGCACAGGACCTGGTGGCGCCGATCCAGCTCGAGCAGCTGCCCGGCGCGGAGCCACGCTTCCTCGTCGTGCAACAGGACGGCGTGGTGCGCCTGCTGCAGCCCGATGGGCGCGTGGCCGCCGAGCCCTTCCTGGACCTGCGCTCGCGCATGCTGCCGGTGGCCAACGACTTCGAGGAGCGGGGCCTGCTCGGCCTGGCGCTGCACCCGCAGTTCGAACGCAACGGGCGCTTCTTCGTCACCTACAGCGCGCCGTTGCGCGCCAGCGCGCCGCAGCACTGGAACT
>JAEUPE010000113.1 GCA_016790435.1 Rubrivivax sp.
CAGTCCGGGGGACTGTTTGTGCCTGGCGAGCGACCGGGCGCTTGCGCCCGGTGCGGCCTGCAAGGCGAGCAGCGCAGGGTTGGGGTCGGCGCGCGTACTCGCGCGCTTCCAAGACTGACTCGCGAACACTGCCTGGGCGAAACGAGCGCAGCGAGTGAAGCGAGTTGTGAGCGCGACCCCAACCCGAGCAGCGCAAGGAAGTCGGCGCGCAGCGCCGACCGCCGCAGCTAAGCCCCGCCGCTCTGCCGCCCGCGGCCTTGCCCGCGCGGGCGGTCGATCCCAAACGCATGCACAGACGCCACCGACGCGTGCCCCTGCCTGATCTCTGGTTCACGCGAGCTCAGGAGTTCGGAATCAGAACAGCTTCGCCGCCAGAAACGACAACGCCCGCCCATGCGCGAGCGCCGCGCTGGCAGCGTGGTACGACCCGCGTGCCCAGCAGTTGAAGCCGTGGTGCGCGTCGGCGTAGACGTGCACTTCCGCGCGCTCCGGCCCCATCGCCTGCCGCACCGAGGCCACGGCCTGCGGCGGGATGTGGTCGTCGTGGCCGGCGTAGTGGAACTGCATCGGGCACCGCACGCTGGCCGCGTACTGCAGGTTCATGTGGATGCCACCGCCGTAGTAGGCCACCGCCGCGTCCACTCCTGCGGTCGCTGCGGCGAACCATGCCATGCGCCCGCCCATGCAGTAGCCCACCGTGCCGATCTTCGACGCACCCACTTCCGCCCGGGCGCGCAGCACACGCGCGGCGATGCCGATGTCGGCGATCGCCTGCTCGGCCGTGTAGGCCGTCATCAGCGCGCGCGCCTGCGTCATGTCGGCGCCTTCGTAGCCGAGCTCGACCCGAGGCGCCTCGCGCCAGAAGAGGTCGGGTGCGAGGACCACGAAGCCATCGAGCGCGTACTGGTCGGCCACGGCGCGGATGTGCTCGTTGACGCCGAAGATCTCCTGCATGAGCAGGATGCCCGGCCCGCGCCGCGCCGGCGGCAGCGCAAGATAGCCGGCATAGCCGGGGGCGAGGTCGATCCAGGCGCGCTGTACGGGGTCGGTCATTCAGTGTCTCCCATCTGGCTGTGTTTCGGGTTCGGGTTCCTGCCCGGGTTCGGTGCTGGTCGCGAGGCGGGCGCCGCGGTCCTCAGGCGCTCCGGCCGGGGTCGATCAAGCAACCCGTCCCGAATGATCGCGCAGCCCGTCAGTAGACACGACTCTTGCGGTATTGCGCATGGGCGCGCGGCGCCAGCGGCGTGGCACCGGCCAACGCCGCCAGCACCGTCGAAGCATGCGCGTGGGCGATGCACAGCCCCAGCGCGTCGGCCGCGTCCTTGCCCGGCAGGCCGGGCAGCTTGAGCAGCCGGCGCACCATCTCCTGCACCTGCGCCTTGTTGGCCAGGCCGTGGCCGACGACGGCCTTCTTCATCTGCAGCGCCGTGTACTCGGCCACCGGCAGGTCGCCGCGCACGAGGCCGGCCAGCGCCGCGCCGCGCGCCTGGCCGAGCAGCAACGTGCTCTGCGGATTGACGTTGACGAAGACGATCTCGGCCGCCGCACAGTCGGGCGCATAGCGCTCCACCACCTCGCACACACCCTCGAAGATGATCTTCAGGCGCAGCGGCAACTGGCCACGCGGCGCATCCAGGGTGCTGATGGTGCCGCTGGCCACGTAGGCCAGGCGCGCGCCCTGCGCCTCGATGACGCCGAAGCCCGTGCGCTGCAGGCCGGGGTCGATGCCGAGGATGCGCACGGGGGCCGCCACGCTAGACGAAGTACCAGCGCACGGAGTGGAAGAACACCGGCGCCGCGAAGCACAGCGGCGCCACGCGGTCGAGCAGGCCCACCGCCCCGGTGATCGACGGCCGGTTGCCCCACCAGCGCACGCCGGCGTCCTTCTTCAGCGCCCGCATCACCAGCTCACCCAGCGAGCCGCAACCGCCCGCCACGGTCGCCATCACCGCCGCGCGCAACGGATCCACGGGCGTGATCCAGAACAGCGCCGCACCGACGATGGCCGACGCCGCCACGCCGAGGCCGAAGGCGCGCAGCGAGAAGCTGCGGTCGATCTGCCGCGCCAGCGGGCGACGGCGCAGGCTGCGGCTGGCGATCTCCTGCACCACCTGCGCCGCCGCCACCACCATCACGAGGAAGAAGACGAGGAAGGCGCCGCGCCCTTCGTAGCCGCGAAACTCCAGCAGCAGCAGCGCCGGCGCGTGCGAGAGCCCGAACACGCAGACCATGATGCCCCACTGGATCTTGGCATTGCGCTCGAGGAAGCGGCCGGGGTCGCCGGCGAGCGCGCTCGCCACCGGGATGGCCAGGAACGCGTAGACGGGCACGAAGACGCTGAAGAGGTCGAAGCGCCTCAAGCCCACGAGCAGGTACTGCAGCGGCAGGATGGCGAAGAAGGCGAGGATGAGCCCGCGATGGTCGGCCCGCCGCGTGTGCACGAGCGTGATGAACTCGCGCAGCGCCAGGAACGAGAAGATGCCGAAGCCGAGCGTGGCACCCACCGGCCCGGAGATCCACGCCAGCCAGAAGACCAAGGCGCCGACCCACACCGCGCGCAGGTCACGCTGCAGGGCCAGTCGCCGCTCGCGCCCCGCTTCGTCGCCCACCGGCTTGAGCGACACGACCCCGACGACGAGGCTCGCGAGCACGAGCAGCCCGAAGAGCGAGACGAAGAGCAGCGCGACCTGGCCCGAGGCGTCGAGACTGCGCAGTTGTTCCATCGGCTTGGCGTGCCCTGCCGACTCAGGCCACGCGTGGCCGCTCGGCCAGCACGGCTGCGCGCGCGCGCTCGAGGAAGGCGCGCTTGTCCTCGCCGGCCTGCAGCAGGATCGGCGCGCCGAAAGTGACCGTGCAGAGGATGGGCACCGGCACCACCTCGCCCTTGGGCATGACGCGCTGCACGTTGTCGATCCATGCCGGCACCAGCGGCACCTGCGGGAACTGCTCGGCGAGGTGGAAGAGGCCGCTCTTGAACGGCATCGGCTCGCCCTTGGCGCTGCGCGTGCCTTCGGGGAAGATGACGAGCGAGTCGCCCGCCTTCAACGCCTCGACCAGCGGCTCGAGGGGGTCCTCGTCGGCCGTGCGTTGCCTGGCGACGTACACCGCGTTGAACACCCGGCTGGTCAGCCAGGTCTTGAACGGCGTCTTCGTCCAGTAGTCGCGCGCCGCGATCGGCCGTGTCGTCGCGCGCAGGTCGTGCGGCAGCGCCGCCCAGATCAGCACCCAGTCGAGGTGGCTCTGGTGGTTGGCGAAGTAGATGCGCTGCTCGGCCTTGGGCGGGCAGCCGCGCCAGTGCCCCTGGGCACCGGTGATGAGCCGCGCGATGAACGCGAGCAGCATGCCCATGAGCGCGGCCGAAGACATGCGGCGATGCTAGTGCACGCCTGAGCGGGGCCGGACCGGTGGATGGGTGGTGGCGCCAGGCACCCGCATGGCGCCGGCCGCCGCGGGTCAATCGGCTGCGAGGGCGGGCAACATCGAAGGAGCAGGCGCGACGGCAGCCGCGGCGGACGCCTCCGGGCCCGCCTGCGCCAGCCAGCGCCGCAGCGCCAGTTGCCCCGCTGCGGACATGTTCTCCCAACGACATCCGATCCGGTGCGCATTGCGGCCGAGCGCCGCCACGTGCTGCACGCGTGCGTCGGCCACGATGACCTGCGTGTCGTCCAGTTCCAGTTCCACGCGCGGCAGGTCGCTGCCGGGCGCCGGGGGCACCACGCCGGCCGGCAGCATGACCGCGCAGCCGAGTTCGCTGATGTCGAGCACGCGCAGGTTGCGCGTGCTCACCAGGTAGTGGCCACCGCAGAAGCGCACCACCGGCCCGCGCGACGGCGGCCGCGCCGCCCCCGTCACGACGCGGGGCGCCAGCCGGCGCGAGGTGCGATAGATCTCGCGCGGCCATCGCGCCTGGATGAGAAAGCGCTCACCCCGCTCGACCCGCTCACCCGGCGCATGCGCACCTGCCAGCCCCTTCGAGCGCGCGACTCCCGTGCCCTCGCGCGCCGCGCAGGGCGCGGCGAGCACGAACTGCACGCGCAAGCCGTGCAGCAGCGCAGCGGCCCAGGCCGGGCGCCCCTGCAGGGCGCGCGCGATGGCGATGCCGTCATCGTGGCTCGCCAGCACGAGTTGCTGTTGCATCAGGTCGACGAACTGCAGCGTGGCCGTGACGCCACGGGTGCCGGCCGCGCCCACGTGCAGCGCGAGAGCGCGATCGCAGAGCTCGCGCAGCACTTCGGCGTGCAGCGTGCCTTCGTCGTCAGGGCGGCTGACACGCCAGCCCACCGCCTCGAACGGATCCTCGATGTCGGCCAGCGGCACGTGCACGGCGCCCATGTCTGCAGCCTCACATCACCGGGATGGGGTCGAGCGCGCCGTGCGAGCTGAACAGGCTCTCGATCTGCGCGCGGCGGAGCAGCAGCCGCTCGAACTCCGGCACGCTCACGGCGCGGCTGGTGAGGAAGCCCTGGTACTCGTCGCAACGCACCGACTGCAGGAAGGCAAGCTGGGCGGGTGTCTCCACGCCCTCGGCCACCACCTTCAGCTTGAGGCTGTGCGCGAGCGCCACGATGGCGCTGACGATCGCCGCGTCGTCGGGATCGGTCTCGAGGTCGCGCACGAACGAACGGTCGATCTTCAGCGCCGCGATCGGCAGCTTCTTCAGGTAGCTCATCGACGAGTAGCCGGTGCCGAAGTCGTCGATCGACAGCGTCACGCCCATCGCGGCGAGCTCCTGCGCGATGCTCACGCTCAGCTCCGGGTCGGCGAGCAGGATCGATTCGGTGACCTCGATCTCCAGGCAGCTCGCCGGCACGCCCTGCTCGGCGAGCGCCTGCGCCACGCGCGCCGGCAGGCCACGCTCGCGCAGGTGCGTGGAAGCCAGGTTCACGGCGATGGGCACCGGGTTCAGCCCGGCCGCCACCCAGGCGGCACTCTGCCGGCAGACGGTCTGGATGGCCCACTCGCCGATCGGGATCACGAGGCCGGCGTCCTCGACGAGCGGGATGAACTCGGCCGGCGGCAGCAGGCCGCGCTCGGGGTCCTGCCAGCGGATGAGCGCCTCGGCGCCGACGATGCGCCCGCTCACCACGTCCACACGCGGCTGGTAGTGCAGCACGAACTCGTTGCGCTCGAGCGCGCGGCGCAGACGCGTCTCCATGTGCAGGCGGTCGAGCGCCCGCGCGTTCATCGAGCGGTCGTAGAGCTGGAAGCCGCCGCGGCCGGCCGCCTTGGCGCGGTACATGGCCGTGTCGGCGTTCATCAGCAGGGTGTCGATGTCGGTGCCGTCCTCGGGGTACGAAGCGACGCCGACGCTGCCGCCGACGAACACCTCGGTGCCCTGCACGACGATGGGCTCGGCGAGCGTGCGCACCAGGCGCTGCGCGACGCCGGCGACGTTCTCGGGCATCTGCACGTCGGTGAGCATGACGATGAACTCGTCGCCGCCCAGGCGGGCGATGTGCTGCACCGCTGCATCGGCCGCCTCGGCGGGCTCGCTGCCGTTGCGCGCCACCGAGTCGTGTGAGCGCAATGCCGCCGCCAGGCGCGAGCTCGCCTTGCACAGCAGCTCGTCGCCGGCACGGTGACCGAGCGTGTCGTTGACACGCTTGAAGTTGTCGAGGTCGACGAACATGATCGCCAGCCGGCGGCCATGGCGCGCCGCCTGCGCCAGCGCGCGCTCGAGCTGCTCGACGAAGAGCAGCCGGTTCGGCAGCCCCGTGAGCGGGTCGTAGTAGGCGAGGCGACGGATCTGTTCCTCGGCGTCCTTGCGGCGCGTGATGTCGTGCACCACGCCGGCCAGGCGCAGCGCCTGGCCCTCGGCGCCGCGCTCGGCCACCTCGACCTGCTGGTGCACGTGGCGCACCCGACCGTCGGCCAGCAGCATGCGGTGGTCGACGGCGAAACCCTCACCCTGCGCCGCCGCGTTGGCGAAGGCGTTGTTCAGGCGCGGCGCATCCTCGGCATGCACGTCGGCGAAGAAGTCCTCGGGGCCGGTCGCGCGCTGCCCGCCGGCGTGGCCGAAGATGCGCCAGGCCTGTTCGGAGGAGCTGATGCGGTTGTCGCGGAGGTCCCACTCCCAGTCGCCCATCTCGCCGATGCGCTGCGCGTTGGACAGCCGGCGCTGGTTCTGCTGCAACTCGTCGATGGCGGCGCTGGCGCGCATCATGTAGCGCACCCGGTGCGGCAGCACGGCCCAGTTGATCGGCTTGGTGATGAAGTCGGTGGCGCCGGCCTCGAAGGCGCGTTCGATGGACGCGGTGTCGTCCAGGCCGGTCATCATCACCACGGGCACGCGCTCGCCGCCGGGCAGGTGGCGCAACTCGGCGCAGGCGGTGAAGCCGTCCATCACCGGCATGCTCACGTCGAGCAGCACGAGGTCGGGCATGCCGGCACGCATGGCGTCCAGGGCGGCCCGGCCATCGCCGGCTTCACTCACCGCGAAGCCCGCCTTGGTGAGCGTGGCGCGGGTCAGGCGGCGGCCGCCGGCGTCGTCGTCGACCACCAGCACATGTGGGCGCGAGGCGGCCACGGCGGCCACGGCGGCCCCGGCCGCCAAGGCCGCCGCAGGCGCAGCGCACGGTGCCGGCAGTGCCGCCGGCTTGGGGACGGGGGAGGCTTCGGTGTTCATGCCGGCTGCTTCATTTCAGCGCGCAACGCGGGCGCCACGCGGTCGAACATGCTCTCGATGGCCGCCACGAGGTCGGTGAGACCGGCATCCTGGCCGTCCTTGCACTGGCGTTCCAGGCGCCGGCACATCTCGCCGAGTGCCTTGGCGCCGACGTTGAAGCTGGCCGACTTGAGCGCATGGGCAATGCGCCCGGCTTCGGCAAGATCGCCACCCTTAATGGCCGCGGCCAGGCCGGCGCGCTGCGACGGTGCCTCGTCCAGGTACATCTGGATCACCTCGATCAACACCGTCCCGTCCTCGTCGACGGCACGGATGTTGTCCAGCGCAGCGCGGTCGAGCACCGCGTGGCGGACGCCGTCCTTCGAGCCCAGCGCGCCAGGGGTCGTGGCGGCGCCTTCGCCTTCGGCCGCGCCGGTGTGCGCAGGCGCCCCCGCACCACCCTCGCTCGCGCGCACGACGCGATCGGCGGGCAGCCAGCGTTCGAGCAGCCGGGCAAGCTGGTGGCGCGTGTAGGGCTTGGCCAGGTGGTCGTCCATGCCGCTGGCGAGGCAGGCCTCGGCGTCGCCGACGAGCGCGTTGGCGGTGAGCGCGATCACCGGCAGGCGCGCCGGGCGGCCCGGGCGTTCGGCCAGGCGCTCCGACTCGCGCTCCCTTTCTCGAATCGCGCGCGTCGCCGCGTAGCCGTCCATCACCGGCATCTGGCAGTCCATCAGCACGAGGTCGTAGGTGCCGTCCTTCAGCGCCTGCAGGGCCTCGGCACCGTTGGGCACGATCTGGAAGTCGCAGCCGAGCGCCTTCAGCATGTTGCGCGCCACGACCTGGTTGACACCGTTGTCCTCGGCCAGCAACACGCGGGCGCGGATGCGGGGCAGGTTCGGTGTGTCGCCGGAGCGCGTGGCAGGTGCTTCGGCGTCGCCGCTGCCTTCGCCCTCGCTCAGGCACTGTGCGAGCGCGCGGTAGAGCTCCTGCCGCCGCACCGGCTTGGAGAGATAGGCGCCGACACCCACCTGCCGCGCCCGCGCCACCTCGTCGGTGGAGTGCAGCGAGGTGACGAGCACGATGCGCGTGCCGGCGAGCGTGACGTCGTCGCGCGCCGCGGCGGCCAGCTCGAGGCCGTCCATCAGCGGCATCTTCATGTCGACGAGCGCCACCATGAAGGGGTCACCCTCCTGTTGCGCCCGACGCAGGGCGGCGAGCGCCTCGACGCCGTTGCACGCCAGCGCGCAGCGCATGCCGGCGGCGCCGACGTGGTGCTCGAGGATGTCGCGGTTGGTGGCGTTGTCGTCGACCACGAGCACGCGCTTGCCGGCCAGGTTCGCCGGGCTCGGCACGGCCGGCAGCCCGGTGGCGGGCACGAGCGGCAGCGTGAACCAGAAGGTCGAGCCTTCGCCCGGCGTGCTGTCGACGCCGATGCGCCCGCCCATCAGCTGCACGAGGCTGCGCGAGATGGCCAGGCCGAGGCCTGTGCCGCCGAAGCGGCGCGTCGTCGAGCCATCGGCCTGTTCGAAGGCGTGGAACAGGCGCTCGCGCGCCTCCTTGGCAATGCCGATGCCGGTGTCGTGCACGGCGAAGCGCAGGGTCCAGTCGTCCAGCGGCTGCACGTCGATCAGCACCTCGCCGCGCTCGGTGAACTTGACGGCGTTGCCGATGAGGTTGGCGAGCACCTGCCGCAGGCGGAACGGGTCGCCGCGCACGGCGTGCGGCAGTCGCTAGTCGATGCGGCAGGCGATCTCGAGCTGCTTGGAGTGCGCGCGCGGCGCGAGCAGCTGCACGACATCCTCCACCGACTGGTAGAGGTCGAAGTCCAGCGTCTCGGTCTCGAGCTTGCCGGCCTCGATCTTGGAGAAGTCGAGGATGTCGTTGATGATCGACATCAGCGACTCGCCCGAACTGCGCACCGTCTCGACGAAGGGGCGCTGTTGCGAGTCGAGCGGCGTCTCCAGCAACAGCTCGGTGAGCCCGAGCACGCCGTTCATCGGCGTGCGGATCTCGTGGCTCATGTTGGCCAGGAACTCGCTCTTCGCGCGGCTCGCGTTCTCGGCCGCCTCCTTGGCCGTGCGCAGCTCGGCCTCGCGCTCGAGGAGGGCGCGTTCCGCCACCGCGCGCTGCGTGATGTCGAAGAAGACGGTGTAGACGCCGATGACCTGGCCCTCGTCGTTGACGTCGGGCACGTGCCGGCCCGAGTGCCAGACGGGGTTGCCGTTGCGGTCGATGCGGTGCCGTTCGAGCGGCACGTGATGACCCTTGAGGGCCTCCAGCAGGCGCGGCGAGATGTCGGCCCACACTTCGTCGTCGACGAGGTCGCGCACGGGCTGGCCGACCACCTCGTCGGCGCGGCGGCCCAGCCACTGCTCCTGCGCCCGGTTGACGTAGCGGTAGTGCAGCTCGGCGTCGATGTAGGAGATCGTCACCGGGATCTGGTCCATGATGACGCGCAGGCGGCGCTCGCCACGCTGGGCCGTCTCGATGGTGCGCTGCAGGTCGGTGACATCGGTGGCGACGATCTCGCAACCGATGATCGCGCCCGGTGCGGGCACGACGGCCTGCGCGTCGTCGCCGGCCGGCTGGGCGGTGGCCTCGGGTGCGGCAGGCACGCTCTCCCGGATCGGCGCCACCGCCACGCGCAGCCAGAGCGGAGGGCGCGTCGCATGCAGCAGTTGCGAGTGAAGTCCTACGCACTCGCCACCGAGCGCCTTGCGCACGGCTTCGGCGAGGGCATTGGCATTGAGCGGTCCGAGCAGCTCGTTGGCCGCTGCGCCACGCAGATCGTCGGGCTCCAAGCCGAGCAGCGTCGCGAGGCCGAGGCTGACCTCGATGCACCGGCCGGCCGAGTCCACCTGCGCCACGAGGGCGCTCGCCGGCAACCGCGCCACGGGGGCGCGTTCGACCTTCGCGGCAGCCGAGATGCGCCGGTCGTCGGCGCGGCGGCCGCGCTGCCACATCCAGAGCATCGACAGCACCGAGGCGGCGGCGGCGGTGTGCGCGAGCAGTTCCCAGCGGCCCGGCAGTACCCACTCCATCGCCAGGCTCGCGAGGGCCAAGGCGCCCAGCACCGGCAGGCTGCGCTGGCGGTCGGCCGGGCCCGGTTCGGCGCCCTCGCGGACGATGGATTCACGGGTCATAGCGATCCCCAGGCGGTTTCGAGGCAGGGCCGTTCGGCGAAGTCGAACTCCCAGACTTCGGCGTTGCCGAGGTCCAGGCGTTCGCGCAAGCCGATCAGTTCGCCGAGCACGCGCCCGACGCCCTTGCTGCCGACGAGCAGCGGCCGCTCGGCCAGCTGCTGCTTGATCTTGCGCACGGCATCGGCCACGCGCCGGGTGAACTCGTCGTCCGACTCGCCGCCCGGCGGCGTCATGCGCGCCTCGAACCAGGGCTGCGTCTCGGCGATGGGCCGCAGGTTCCACTCACCCAGGCGGCGCTCGGAGAAGGCGGGCTGCACGAGCATCGTCACGCCCGGCAGGCTCCTGGCGATGATGTCGGCCGTCTCGCGGTTGCGCCTCAGGTCGCTGGTGACGATCAGCTTCACCGGCGGCTCGAGCCGCGCGATGCGCTGCGCCACCGTCGCGGCCTGCGCGCGGCCCATGGCGGTGAGAGGCACGTCGAGGTCGCCGCCGCAGCGCAGACCGGCCAGGTTGGGCGCCGTGGCACCGTGGCGCACGAAGCGCAGGGGCAGGCGGTGGTCGACGAGGTCGGAGGTGGGAGACGCGGAGTTCGGCGCAGCGGTCAACACGGCAGTCGGCAGGAGGGTCGAGGATGAGAGGGCGCGCGCGGCGGGCACCGCCTTCGGCAGGCGTTCCGCATGGCACGACGGATGCGGCGGGCGCGACGAGCCCGACGAGCGCATGCGTGCGGCCGCGCGGGGCTTCGAGGGTCGGCGGGCGACCGCGTGCTCTTGTGGCATGGGAAAGCTCGGCTCAGCGCAGCGCGCTCGCCGGCGCGAACGGGATCGGGTTGCCGGGATAGGCGTCCCGCGCCGGCGCGTGCAGCACGCTCCACTCGGCGCCGGCCGGCACACCGCCGGCCAGCCACTGGCGGATGAAGTCGATCTGGTTGCGGTCGGCGAGCAGCGGCGTGTGACCGGTGTCGGGCACGTGCATCACGGCCACCGGCTTGCCGCGGCGCATGCGCTCGAGGGTCGGCAGCAGCAAGGCGTCGGACTGCATGCCGTGGATCAGCAGCACCGGGCAGTCAACGCTGCGCCATTGCGCCCACTGCACGACGCTGTGCCGCGACGTGCGGCGGTAGGCCTGCATGGCGCGCACGTCGTGGCGGTAGACGCGGCCGCTCTCCTCGTCCGACCAGCGCGTCTGGTGGAACGAGAGGTTGAAGCGGATGTCGTCGCTGACCGGACCGTCGTTCTTGTTCGAGGCGCCCACGCGGCGCAGCAGGTCGCCGGGGTTGCGGAACACGTAGTGCCGGGCGATGGCCTCGGCACGCCGCTTGCGCCGGCGCGCCGGGATGTGCGGGCCCACGTCGTTGAGGATCAGGCGCTCGATGAGCCCGGGGTGGTGCGAGATCAGCTCGATGGCAGCGGTGCCGCCCATCGACGACCCAAGGACCGTGACGCCCTGGCCGGCGGCGCGGGCGCCGCGCCGGCGGCCGCTTCGGGCGCCTGCACCGGCGCTGTCGAGGTGCAGGATCATCTGCCGCAGTTGCTCGGCATAGGTGGGGAGCGAGTAGTCCTCTTCCGCGGCCAGCCAGCCCGAGCGGCCACGCCCGAGCCAGTCCATGCAGATGACGCGATAGCGGTCGGCCAGGTCCGAGGCCAGGTAGTGGAAGCGCATGGCCACGTTGGCCACGCCACCGCAGCAGAGCAGGACCGGCGCGTCGGCCGCGCCCCACTCGGTGTAGGCCACGGGCGTGACATACGCACGCCGCAGGCGCCGGGGCGTGCCCGGTTGCAGCCGCGTCGGGTGTTCGTAGTCGAAGTGGCGCAGCTGGAAGTGGCCATGGAAACGACCGACCACACGGCTGGCCAGGGCCATGTACTCGTTCCACGAGCCCAGCGAGCGACGCTGGCCGGGCAGCGGCGGCTCCCAGGCCACGTCCGGCAGCGCGCCGCCCAGCGGGGCAGGCACGGTGTCACCGAACTCGGCCTGGCGCGCAACGACATTGAGCTGCGCTCTCATCGGCTGGCCCTCGCGGCCGGGCGCCGGCCGCAGGCTGGGCCGGCAGGCGCGGCCGAAGGGCCTGCCGCTCGCTCTCGTGTGGTTGCTTGGAGGTTCATGGTTCTTGTTCCTGTCCGCCCTTCGGCCCCTTCGCCGGAACGGCCGTCAGGGCTGGTATCGGAGTGCCCCGGACCGACTTGAGCGGAAATGACGCCGCTTCTCCACCGATTGCCGGCCGGCGCCGCTGGCAGCCTCGGGGGCATCAAGTTGGCACCCGTTTTGCCGAAAGCACCGGGGCCGCCTCTGGCGCACAAAACCGCCGGATTCGCAGGCAGGAACAAGAAGCATGGATTCAACCAAGAGCAGGATGATTGGCGTGGCCGTCGTGGTCTGCGGCTTCGCCGTGGGCATGGCCGGCCTGCTCAACTACTTCAAGTACCGCAGCACCTCCAACCGTCTCGTCACCGAGCGGCTGGTCGTCACGGGGCGCTCGGTCGAGAACTCGATCCAGTCGTCGCTGGCGCTCGGGTTGCAGTTCTCCGACATCGGCACGCTGCCCGGCATCCTCGACCGCGAGCAGGCCACCGACAGCCTGATCCAGGGCATCGACATCTTCGACACCGAGGGCAAGCTGCTCTACAGCACCGACCGCCTGCGCGCCTCGCGGCCCGTGCCCAGTGCCTGGCTCGCCGCCGCGCGCAAGGCCAGCAACAAGGACTGGCTCGTCGACGATGGCGCGGAAGCCGCCACCGGCATCTCGGTGCAGAACAACTTCGGCCTCACGATTGGCTACCTGGCGCTGCGCTTCTCGGGCGAGCGCGTGCGCGACGAGACCCACGCCGTGGGGCGCCAGATCGCGCTCTCCAGCCTGCTCGTGTTCCTGGCCGCCGCTGGGCTGTCGTCGGTGGCGCTGCTGTCGGTGATGCGGCGCCTGGGTAGCGATGTCGGTCGCGTCGAAGCGGCGCTGCGCGCCGGGGATTCGGCGCGCGCCACGGCCATCGCCTCGCGCGGCCCCTTCGGCCCCGCGCTGCTTCGCTTCCTGAAGACCACCCGCCTGGCCGAGGCCGAGGTGGCCCGTCTGCGTTCCCAGCTGCAGTCCGAGCAACCGGGTGGCCAGGCCAGAGCCACCCGCCCCTCCACCGGCGTGAAAGTCACGACCCGCAGCAGGGAGGTGGCGCAATGAGCAACCACTATCTGCGCAGGATCTACCTGCGCCTGGCGGGTGCGGTGACGCTCGTCGTCATGGTGGCGCTGCTCGCCAACGCCTACCTCTCGCACCGCACCTTCGAGCGCGCACTCGCGCCGCAGCTGGGGAGCAAGATGGCCAGCGTCGGCGGCTCCATCTCCGCCCTCGTGCTGAAAGCCGTCGAAAACGGCGTGCCGTTCAGCGAGCTGTACGGGGTGAACGAGCGCTTCCAGGAAGTGAAGTCCGAGATGCCCGAGGTGGCCTATCTCGCTCTCACGGACACGCACGGCACCATCCTGCATCAGAGCACGACCGCGCCGGAAGGCGCCGCCGCGCACTTTGCGCTGCCGACAACGCTCAAGCTGCTCGAGGGCAACGCCGGCACTTCGAGCGTGCAGCGCGTGGGCAAGCTCTTCATGGTCTCTGTGTCGGTGGCATCGGCGGAGCGCAAGCTGGGCCTGCTGCACATGGGCGTGGACCTGCGCTTCGTCGACGACATGGTGCTCGACATGCTGCTCGACGTGCTCGTCGTGCTCGTCGTGGCCCTGTTCTTCACGCTGGAGCTGATGCACTTCATCGCCGGCGCCAAGCTCGACGCCTCGCTACGTGACCTGGGCGAGACCTTCGAGCGCGGCAGCACGGGCAACTTCGTGATCCCCGTCCGCCTGGGCGTCGATCAGGCCTTCGGTGGCCTGCTGAAGGTGCTCGACGGCGTGCTGGCCCGCCTGAACGATGCCTACGAGGCCCTGGCACACGAGCTCGAGCGCAGCCGCCACGTGCCCACGCACGAGAGGCATCCGGGCATGCGCCTGGCGCACCGTGGCGCCACGGAGCTGGCGGCGCGCTTCCAGTTCGGCCGTGCATCCAAGGCCGAGCTGCGCGACGTGAGCGAGCTGGCCAAGGTGCGGGCGCCGCTCTTCGTCTTCATCCTCGCCGAGGAACTGACGCGCTCGTTCCTGCCCGGCTACGTCAACGACCTGCTCGTGCCGGTGCCGGGCGTCTCCAGCCAGATCCTGATCGGCCTGCCGATCGCGCTGTTCATGCTCATCGTCGCCATCGCGCAGCCCTTCCTCGGCGTGCACTGCGAGCGCGTGGGGCATCGGCGCACGATGCTGGCCGGCGCGGCCATCGCGGCGACGGGCTTCCTGGCCAGCGCCATGGCGCACACGGTGCTCGACCTGCTGATCTGGCGCTCATTGTGCGCGGTCGGTTACGCCATGGTCTTCGTCGCCGCGCAGAGCTACGTGCTCGACCACGCGCCGCGCCAGCAGCGGGCCAAGAGCTTCGCGCTCTTCGTCGGCGCGATCATGGCCGCCACGGTTTGCGGCCCCTCGATCGGCGGCATCCTGGCCGACAACGTGGGCGTGCGCCCGACGCTGGTCATTGCGGCGCTGCTGGCTGCGGTGTCGATCCTCGTCATCCGGCAGCTGCCCGACAACCGCGCGCGCCAGGCCGACGAGCTGCCGGCGCGCGTGCCGACCTGGCGCGAGTTCGGCGCGCTCGTCTTCAACCGGCGCTTCATGACCGTGACCGGGCTGGCCGCCATGCCGGCGAAGATGCTGCTCACCGGCATCTGCTTCTACCTGCTGCCGCTGCACCTGGTGGCCAGCGGCAGCACGCAGAGCATGGCCGGGCGCCTGCTGATGATCTATGCCGTCGTCATGGTCGTGCTCGGCCCGCTGATGGCCTCGCTGGCCGTCTCGCGCGAGCGCATGCACTGGCTGGTCGGCGGTGGCCTCGTGGTCTCCGGCCTCGGCGGCGCGGCGGTCTTGGCCGGCGGCGGCATCGGCTGGATCCTGCTCGCGGTGCTGCTCATCGGCCTCGGGCAATCGATGTCGATCTCGGCCCAGAGCGCCCTCGTCGCCGAGCACTGCACCGAAGAGATCGCGCGCCTGGGCGACGGGGTCGTCTACGGCGTCTACCGGCTGCTGGAGCGCATCGGCAACGCACTCGGGCCGGTGGTCGCGGCGGCGCTCGTGATGCGCTTCAACTACGAAATCGGCTTCGTCGCCATCGGCACGGTGGCCATCGTCGCCGGCCTCGCCTTCCTTGCCGCCACGCGGCAGCCTCCGGCTTCGGCTCTGGCGCCAGCCTGACTCACCAACCCCAACAAACGCGGAGCCCGAACGATGGACCCCCTCTTGACCCGAATCCTCAATCGACGCCTGAGCCGTCGCGACTGGCTCGCCCTCGGCGGCGCCTCGGCAGGGTCGGCCGCGCTGCCCGCCTCACTGGCAGCCGAGCCTCTGCCGCGCGCCGGCCAGCGCCCGTTTCGCATCTATGCCGTCACGTTCCGCGGCATGACGGACGTGGAGAAGGGCTTCGCCGAGTACTTCGCTTCGCGCAAGATCCCGGTGCAGATCAGCTACCGCGACATGAACCGCGAGCCGACGCGCCTGGCCGGCTTCCTCGACGAGATCCGTGCCACCCGGCCCGACCTCATCTACGCCTGGGGCACTTCGGTCACGCTCGGCCTCGTCGGCCCCTACGACGCCGTGGTGCCGAGCCAGCACATCACCGACATCCCGGTCGTCTTCACGCTCGTGGCGGCGCCGACGCTGGCCAAGATCGTGCCCGACATGAAGGCCTCGGGCCGCAATGTCACGGGCGTCACGCACGTCGGCCCCACCGATGCGCAGATGCGCGCGATGGCGCAGTACCGCCCCTTCCAGACGCTCGGCGTGCTGTACACACCGACCGAGAAGAACTCGGTGGTGGTGCTGGAGGAGATCCGCCGCCTCGGCCGCGAGATGGGCTTCCACACGGTGGAGCGCACGTTCCGCCTGGATGCGCAGCGCAAGCCCGTGGCCGATGGTGCCGCCGACCTCGTGCGCGAGCTGAAGGAGGCGGGCGCGCAGTGGCTGTACCTCTCGCCCGACAGCTTCCTCGGCACGCTCGCCGAGGGCGTGGTCATCCCGACCGCGATGTCGCTCGGCCTGCCGACGTTCGCCTCCACCGAGCAGCTGATGCAGGCGGGCGCCCTGTCGGGTCTCGTCAGCCGCTACTACAACGTGGGCCAGTTCACGGCGCACAAGGCTGAGCAGATCCTGGTGGGCAAGACGCCGGCATCGCAGATTCCGGTGGAGACGCTCAAGCGCTTCTCCTACCAGATCCGCATGCCGGCGGCGAAGCGGCTGAACCTGCCTCCGCCGCTGCCGATGCTGAGCTACGCGGAGTTGATTCACACGGACGCCGTGGCGTCGCAGTGAGCGCGCGCGGAGGCGCAGTCCTCCGCCCCTGACGGTGAACTTTTCGCGCTCCGGCCCCTTGGGGCCGCCGCGGCTTCTCGCCGGGGCACGCGAGCTGCGCCATGCTCGGGCCCCATGTACCACGCCGAAGCGGGGGCCCGCCCCGAAGTGCTGCGCGCGTCGCTGGATGCACGGGCGCGCAGCCGCGTGCCGCGCATGGTGGTGTTCATCGGCTGCGTCAGCCTGCTCACCGACGTGGCCGCCGAGATGGTGGCCAGCGTGCTGCCGCTGTACCTGTTCATGGTGCTGCGGCTCTCGCCGCTCGAGTACGGCTGGATCGACGGCCTCTTCAACGGCAGCTCGGCCATCGTCCGGGTCTGGTTCGCGCATTGGGCCGATCGCACGCAGCAGCACAAGCGCATCGCCTTTCTCGGTTATGCGCTCTCGGCGCTGTCGCGCATCGGACTGTTCGTCGCCGGGCTAGGCGGCTGGATCTCCGTGGCCGTGGTGCTGCTGCTGGACCGCGTCGGCAAGGGCATCCGCACGGCCCCGCGCGACGCGATGATCGCCCAGTGCACCAGCGCACCGGCGCTGGGCGCGGCCTTCGGCGTGCACCGCGCCATGGATGCCGTCGGCGCCCTGGCCGGGCCGCTGCTGGCGACGGGGCTGCTGTTCGCGTTCCCGGGTCGCTTCGACCTCGTCTTCGCGGTGAGCGCCGCCTTTGCGATCTCCGGGCTGGTCGTGCTGGCGCGGTGGGTGAAGATGCCCGCCGCTGCCACGGCACCCGAGGAAGCAGCCGGCGGCGCTGCGCCGCCGGGCCGCACGGCTTCCGCCCAGGCGGCGGGCCCGCCGCCCGCGACACGAGCCCCCGCGGAGTGGCGAGCGCTGCTGCGCGCGCCCTACGTGGCGCTGTGCGGTTGCTGCGCGCTGCTGGCGCTGTTCACGGTGTCCGACGGCATGGTCTACGCCGGCCTGCAGGCACGCGGCCGGGTCGATCCGGCCTGGCTGCCCATGCTGTTCGTGGCCACGGCCGGTGTCTTCATGGCCGCGGCCATCCCCATCGGCCGGCTCTCCGACCGGTTCGGGCCGATGTCGGTGTTCGCGGCGGGCCACGTCGGGCTGGTGACCATGTACGCGCTCGCCAGCGTCGACCTGCTGCCGGCGCCGATGACGATCGCGGCCACGGTGACGCTGCTGGGCCTGTACTACGCGGCCACCGACGGGGTCGTGATGGCGCTGCTGGCCCGGGGCCTGCCGGCCGCCATCCGCACCACTGGCATGGCCGTCGTCACCAGCGTGATCGGGCTCGCGCGCATGGCCGCCTCGGTGTTCTTCGGCTGGTGCTGGACCGAGTGGTCGCACGAATCGGCGATGGGCGTGTTCGCCGCCGGGCTGACGACGAGCCTGCTGCTGACGCTGCTCGCGATCCGCTGGTGGTCGCTGGCGGCCCCCTCGACGTGGAGAGGAGAACGATGAAGTCGAACACCGGCTGGCTGGCCGCTGCCGCCCTGCTGCTGCCCCTGGCGACCGCCGCCAACCCGACCCCGAACGCCGGCGCGGCGCAGCGCCTGACGACGCTGCAGGCGTGGCGGTCGCAGCCGTTCGTGCTCGTGCGCGGCGCAGGCCCGGCCGCGCCGGTGGACCTGGTCTCGTTCGACGCGGCCACGCACCGCGTGACGCGCCGGGTGCCGGTGGCGCTGGCCTGCGAGCGGCTGCACACGGCCGGTGGGCTCGTCGCCTGCCTGCGCTACAACCGCACGCTCTCGGGCGCGAGCCAGGTGGACGTGCGCGACTTCGGGCTCGGGTTGACGCAGGAGAGCCCGATCCAGTCCAACTCGATCATCAGCCGCACGCGCGCCTCGGCCGATGGCCGCCTCGTCGGCACGACGGTGTTCGTCTCCGGCCACAGCTACGCGGTGCCAGGACAGTTCTCGACGATGACGCACATCTGGGACACGCAGCGGCGGGCCATGGCCCTCGCGCTCGACAAGCTGACCCTCACGCACGAGGGGCAGGTGGTGCCCTATACGTCGCAGACGCAGCTCAACTATTGGGGCGTCACCTTCGATCCGCGCGATGCGGACCGCTTCTACGTCACGGTGTCGATCCGCGGCCGGCCTCATCTGGCCCTTGCCAGCGTGGCACGGGCCACGGCGCAGACCGTGCGCGCCGACGTCGAGTGCCCGTCGCTCTCGCCCGACGGCACGCGCGTCGCCTTCAAGAAGCGGCGTGCCGATGGCCGGGGCTGGGTCCCGGCGGTGCTCGAGCTGGCCTCGGGCAAGGAGATCGTCTTCACGGCCGCGCGCAATCTCGACGACCAGATCGAGTGGCTCGACAACGACACGCTCGTCTACGAGGCCACGCAGACGCGCATGGGCGGCGCGAAAACCGACCTGATGGTGCGCAGCGCACGCGATCCCGGCGCGCCGGAGCGGTTGTGGCTGGAGGACGCGGCCTCGCCGGCCGTGCATCGCGGGGCGCAGGCGGGCGCCACGGCGCCGCGCTAGCGGCGCGACTTCGACGCGATCGCGGGCGCCCGCCTAGTGCCGGAAGTGGCGAGTCCCGGTGAACACCATCGCCACCCCGCGCTCGTCGGCCGCCGCGATGACCTCGTCGTCGCGCATGCTGCCGCCCGGCTGGATGACGCAAACCGCGCCGTTGTCGACCACCACGTCGAGCCCATCTCGGAAGGGGAAGAACGCGTCACTCGCCACCGCGGAGCCCGACAGCGTCAAGCCGGCATTGGTCGCCTTGATCGACGCGATGCGGGCGCTGTCGACGCGGCTCATCTGCCCCGCGCCGATGCCCAGCGTCATGCCATCGGTCGCATAGACGATGGCGTTGCTCTTCACGAACTTGGCCACCTTCCAGACGAACAGCAGGTCGGCCAGCTGCGCCGGCGTCGGCGCGAGCCGGGTCACCACGCGCAGTTCGGCCGCGGTCACGTTCTTCGCATCTTGCGACTGCACGAGAAAGCCGCCGCCGACGCGCTTGAAGTCGAGCGCGTTGCTGCCCGGGCCGGTGGCCGCGCCGCCACGCTCGGGCAGCGGCACCTCGAGCAGGCGCAGGTTGGCCTTGGCGGCGAAGAAGCTGCGCGCCTCGGCCGAGAAGCCCGGCGCGATGAGCACCTCGACGAACTGCTTGGTCGCCTGCATCGCCTCGGCCGTGGCGGCGTCCACCGGGTGGTTGAAGGCGACGATGCCGCCGAAGGCCGAGGTGGGATCGGTCTTCCAGGCCTTGGCGTAAGCCTCGGCCGGGCTCGCACCGACGGCCACGCCGCAGGGATTGGCGTGCTTGACGATGACGCAGGCCGGCGTGTCGGCGAAGCTCTTCACGCACTCCCAGGCCGCGTCGGCATCGGCGATGTTGTTGAAGCTGAGCGCCTTGCCCTGGTGCTGGGTCCAGCCGGCGAGCAGGCCGGGCAGGCCCGCGGGCGCGGCGGGCAGCACGTCGCGGTAGAAGGCGGCGCCCTGGTGCGGGTTCTCGCCGTAGCGCATGTCCTGCGTCTTCGCGAGCTGCAACGACAGCATGGCCGGGAACGGCTCGCGCGCCGGCACGGCCTCGGCGCGCTCCTCCGAGCCGGCGGCCAGCGCGCTGAGGTAGTTGGTGATCATGCCGTCGTAGGCGGCGGTGTGCGCGAACACCTTCTGCGCCAGGCGGAAGCGCGTCGAGCGCTGGATGCCCTGCGGCCCGTTCGCCTGCAGTTCGGCGAGCACGGGAGCGTAATCGGCCGGGTCGATGAGCACGGCGACGTGCGCCCAGTTCTTGGCCGCCGCGCGCAGCATCGCCGGGCCGCCGATGTCGATGTTCTCGATCGCCTCGTCGAGCGTGCAACCTTCGCGGGCCGTCGCCTGCGCGAAGGGGTAGAGGTTGACGACGAGCAAGTCGATGGGCGCGATACCGTGCTGGGCCAGCGCCTCCACGTGCTCTGGCAGGTCGCGGCGCGCGAGCAGGCCGCCGTGGATGCGCGGGTGCAAGGTCTTCACGCGCCCGTCCAGCATCTCGGGAAAGCCGGTGACCTCGGCCACCTCGGTGACAGGCAACCCGGCATCGGCGAGCAGCCGCGCCGTGCCGCCGGTGGAGAGCAGGCGCAGTCCGCACGCATGCAAGGCGCGCGCGAAATCGACGACGCCGGTCTTGTCGGAGACGGAAATGAGGGCGGTGCGGGGCTGGGACATGGGCAACGGCGGGGGCAGGTAGGCGGGCGCGGGCGAGGTTCGGTCTTCGCTCATTTCGCGGGCTTGGCGAGTCGGTGGTCCTGCAGCTTGCGCCGCAGCGTGTTGCGGTTGATGCCCAGCCACTCGGCCGCGAGGCTCTGGTTGCCCTCGGCGTGCCGCAGCACCACGTCGAGCAGCGGCCGTTCGGCGGCGGCCATGAACAGATCGTGCAGCCGGTCGGGTTCGGCGCCGCGCAGGTCGTTGAGGTACTGCTCGACGCTGGCGCGCACGCATTCGTCGATGGCTTTTCGTGTCATGGAGGAGGTCTCCGGGCTTCTTGCAGGCCGGGTTGGAGCTTGAGGAGGAGAGACGCGGGGACGGTGAAACGGGTCGGGCAGCGGAAACCGATCACGCCGCGGCGAGCCAGGGGGCGTCACCCGAATCTTCGTTGGCCGCCGCCGTTTCAGCGCCCTCCTGAGGGTGGGGGCCTTCCGGCAGCAGCGCATGGTGGCTGCCCAGTTCGTCGAAGAAGGCGGTCACGGCCGCCAGTTGCGCCTCGCAGGAGTCGATGGCATTCATCTGCCGGCGGAACGCCTCGCCGCCGGGCAACGCCTGCACGGCCCAGCCGATGTGCTTGCGCGCACTGCGCACGCCCGTGTGCTCCCCGTACAACACGTAGTGATCGTGCAGGTGCTCGGTGAGCCAGAGCAGCACTTCGTGCGTGGCCGGCGGCGGCGGCAGGTGGCCATGCTGCTGCAGGTGCAGCGCTTCGCGGAAGATCCACGGACGGCCCATCGCTGCGCGCCCGATCATCACTGCATCGGCGCCGGTGGCGCGAAGCACCTCGAGCGCGCGCGCCGGCGAGTGGATGTCGCCGTTGGCCACCACCGGGATCGCGAGCGCGGCCTTGATCGCCGCGACCGTCTGGTGTTCGGCGACGCCGCCGTAGCCCATCTCGCGCGTGCGCCCATGCACCGTCACCATCGCCACGCCAGCAGCCTCGGCAGCACGCGCGAGCTTGAGGGCATTGCGGCCGCCCTCGCCTTGCGCGCTCCAGCCCGTGCGCATCTTCAGCGTCACCGGCACGCCGCGCGGTGCGCACGCGGCCACCACGGCCTCGATGATGGCAATGGCCAGCGGCTCGTCCCGCATCAGCGCCGAGCCGGCCCAGCGATTGCAGACCTTCTTGGCCGGGCAACCCATGTTGATATCGATGATCTGCGCACCTCGGTCGATGTTGTAGCGCGACGCATCGGCCATCTCGGTGGCATCGACACCCGCGATCTGCACCGCGATCGGGCCCGGTTCGCCGGCATGGTCGGCACGGCGCGAGGTCTTGAGCGAGTTCCACAGCTCGCGCCGGCTCGTCACCATCTCGCTCACCGCATGACCGGCACCGAGGCGCCGGCACAGCATGCGGAACGGCCGGTCTGTCACGCCGGCCATCGGGGCCACGAAGAAGGCGTTGGGCAATGCGAAAGGGCCGATGCGCATCGGAGAGGGTCCAGGCGGCGGTGGGGGTCGCGCCGATTGCGAGCGCCAGGTGGGAGGGCTCCGGTTGCCCGGGTACGCGCGCGGCACGCGCGGCACGCGAAACGGGCGGGCCCGCTGCTCAAAAAAGAGGCGCGAGTAGACCGGCGCGCACCCGACCCGGAAGCGCTTCTGCAACGCCCTGCGAAACCCCCGCACCGCCCGGGTCCTGAGGGTCGGGCCGGGCCGCTGCCCATAATCCCTCGACATGGAGGCTTGGCTGCACTCGCTGCTGTCGACGTTGGCCGTGCCTCAGGTGGGGCTGGTCACGGTTTTCGTGGTCTCGCTGATCTCGGCCACGTTGTTGCCGATGGCCAGCGTGCCCGCCGTCTACGGCCTCGTCAAGCTCAACCCCGACCTGTTCTGGCCGGCCCTCCTGGTGGCCACCGCGGGCAACACCGCCGGCGGCGCCATCAGCTACTGGATGGGCTACGGTTTCGAGCGCGCCTACGAGAAGCTGACGCGCAAGCCGGCGCGCGACGCGCGCGCACTCGCCTGGCTCGAACGCTTCGGCCCACCGGCCTGCCTGCTGTCCTGGCTCCCCTTCATCGGCGACCCGCTCTGCGCGATCGCGGGCTGGCTGCGCCTGCCGTTCTGGCCTTGCCTGTTCTACATGGGCGTGGGCAAGTTCCTGCGCTACCTGGTCTACGTGGGCGGCCTGTACTGGTTCTCGCCAGAGCAGCTCAACCTGTGAACTCGCAGCCTTTGCAGGTGGCAGCCGCAGGGCGGCGCAGGCCAGAATGACCGTTCCGAACCACACGAGCGCTCCGTTGCCATGAGCACCCCCACCTACGACGAACTGGCCTCCACCTGGACGCGCCTGCACCACCTGGGCCACCTGCAGTCCATCGCCGGCTGGGACCAGGCCGCCAACATGCCACCGAAGGGCGTGGAGGCACGCGCCGCCGCCATGGCCGAGATGGCCGCGCTGTTGCACCGCATGCGCACCGACCCGAAGCTGCCCGACCAGCTCGCGCGTGCCGAGCAGGAACCGCTGTCGGACCCGCAACGCGCCAACCTGCGCGAGATGCGGCGCGAATGGCGTCTGTCGAACGCACTGCCCGAATCGCTCGTGCAGCGCCAGCAGCTGGCCACCAGCCGCTGCGAACACGCCTGGCGCACGCAGCGCCCGGCCAACGACTGGGCCGGTTTCGTCGCCAACTTCCGCGAGGTGCTGGCCATCGGGCGCGAAGAGGCGGCGCTGTTGTCAGCCGAGACGGGCCTGCGCAAGTACGACGCGATGATGGACCGCTTCGAGCCGGGCATGACGAGCGCGCGCCTGGACGCCATCTTCGGCGACGTTCGGCAATGGTTGCCGGGCCTGGTGCAGCGCGTCATGGCCAAGCAGGCCGACGAGAAGGTCGTGCAGCCGGCGGGCCCGTTCCCGATCGAGAAGCAGCGCGCCCTGTGTGAGCAGGCGATGCGCCTGCTCGGTTTCGACTTCGAAGCCGGCCGCCTCGACGTGAGCGCGCACCCCTTCTGCGGCGGCGTGCCCGAGGACGTGCGCATGACGACGCGCTTCCGCGACGACGAGTTCCTCGGCAGCCTGATGGGCACGGTGCACGAGACGGGCCACGGCCGCTACGAGCAGAACCTGCCGCGCGACTGGCTCGGGCAGCCGCTGGCCAACGCGCGCTCGATGGCGCTGCACGAAAGCCAGAGCCTGAGCTTCGAGATGCAGTTGGGCGCGCACCCGGGTTTCGTCAAGCACCTCGCGCCGCTGGTGGCGGCTGCGTTCGAACGCCAGCCGGCCTTCGAACCTGCCAACCTGTACCGCCTGATGACACGCGTGAAGCCGGGCCTCATCCGCGTCGATGCCGACGAGGTGACGTACGCGGCGCACATCATCCTGCGCTACGAGATCGAACGGCCCCTCGTCGAAGGCGAGATCGAGCCCGAGGACATCCCGGCGCTGTGGGACGCGAAGATGAAGGAACTGCTCGGCCTGGACACGCGCGGCAACTTCAAGGACGGGCCGCTGCAGGATGTGCACTGGCCCGAGGCGCTGTTCGGCTACTTCCCCTGCTACTCGCTGGGCGCGATGTACGCGGCGCAGTGGTTCGCGGCGATGCGGCGCGGCATCCCCGACCTCGACATCCGCATCAACCGCGGCGACTTTGCCGTCGTCTTCGACTGGCTGCGCGAGAACATCTGGAGCCAGGCGAGCCGCTGGAGCACGGACGACCTGGCGCGCCGCGCCAGCGGCGAGGCGCTGAACCCGGCGCACTTCCGGGCGCACCTCGAGAAGCGGTATCTCTGACGCTCACGCCGGAGCAGTTTCGGGTTCGCCCGCGGCCGAGGGCGTGGCGGCCGGACCGGCCGGGAGGCCTCGCCGCGTGTGAACGAGCTCAGTGCCCGGGCTTGCCGCCGCGGGCCTCGTTGAGCGCATTCATGAAATCGCTTTCGCTGCCCTCGGTGATGACGACCGTGCTCTGCGGGTCGTGCGGCGAGAGTTGATGCGTTTGCTGCTGCTGTTCCCTGGCCTGCTGGCGCAGTGAGCGCTGCACCAGCGCCAGCAGGTCCTGGATGCTGCCGTCGGAGGGGTCGAGCGGCAGGATGCGCAGCTGGCCGTGGATCTTGGCCAGGCCCTTCTGCGAGATGCCGGCCACGGCGCCGGCGCCGTGATGGATCAGTGCCACTTCCAGCGCCGCCAGGTGCGGCAGCGCGGCGCGTGAGCCCTGCACGCGGTCGAGCAGGGCCTGCAACGAGCGCTGCATCAGCCGCCCCCGCAACAGCTCACCGGCCGCGGGCACGCCCGGCGCGATTGGCGAGGAGGGGCGTTCGCTGGCGCTGGCGACGACTTCGGTACTTGCAGGCATGGCGGCGGCGGCTCGGACGGGCTGGGGCGGTGCATCCAGACGGAAGGGGCGTCTGTCCATCGCATATCGGCCGCCCAGGACGCCGCTTGAGCGTCGGGGCCCCGCCGGCGCCGTGATGTGTGGCGCGCCGGCGGTGCCGCCCGCCGGAGGGAACCAGGGATCCGGGTGGCCATCGATCACCGGCCTCTCCTGGCAGGCCAGGAGAGGCCGGCGTGCCCTCGCCGTCCCCGCTCAAGCTTGCGGCAGCAGCCTCTGCAGGTCGGCCAGCACCTCGTCCAGGCGGCGCAGCGCCTGCGCCGCCGAGCGCCCGTGAAGGGCCGGCTCGGTGCCCCGGCGCCGGCGGCCAAGAAGGCGCCGTGCGGGGTCGTCGAGCACGGCGTCGTCCAGCGCCAGCCCGTGCCGGGCCAGCACCGGGCGCAGGCTGCCGCGACGCGAGCGCAGGTCGGCGCGCGTGCGCTGGTAGGCATGCTCGGCGAGCGAGCGCCGCTGCGAGTAGCTGAACAAGTTGGCCAGGAAGAGCGCCGGGTCGCGCTGGTCGGGCTCGAAGAGCAGGATGTCGGTGCCGGGGTGGCTGACCTCGTAGCCCTTGAGGCCAAGCTCCAGGCGGGAATGGATGAGCGTGCGGAAGGTCTGCGACAGCACGACCGGCAGGCCGCCACGCACGAGTTGCGGGATGCGTTCGTGCGCGCCACCGAGCACGCGGTGGTGGCGGTGCTCCTGTGCTGCGCCGTGTGAAGTGGCATCGAAGGGCACGAGCGGGTTCAGGCACAACACGAGATCGAGCCCCATGTCGAGCAGGACACGCGCGTGCAGCGTCTTCTTCAGCGCCCCGTCGACGTACCAGCGCCGGCCGCCTGGCTCCACCGGGCCATGCGGGCCCTCGATGGGCACGGGCGGGAACAGCCCCGGCAGTGCCGCGCTGGCGACCACCGCTTGCGAAATGGGCACGCCATCCCAGCCGGGCAGGCCGAACGGCGCGGCCGTGCCGCTGTCGAGGTCGGTGGCGACGACCACCAGGCGGCGCTTGAGCGCACGGAAGTCGTCGCTGCGCCCAGGCGCCGAGAGCACCTCGTGCAGCCTCTCGCGCAACGCCGCGTTGCTGAACAGGCCCGTGGGCAATGCCTGGCCCAGGCGCTCCAGCGCCACCAGCCACGAACTGCGCCCGAGCGGCCCGCCAACCGCGAAGCCCGCGGCCGCCTGCGCCAGCAGCGCCGGCAGCCGCGCCAGGCGCGCGCCATATTCGCCCAGCGCCGGGCGGAAGAAGAGCGAGGGATGGATGCGGTCGGACAGTGGCCCGTCACCCTCGATGAAGGCGGTGCAGAGCTGCCTCGGCGTCATGCCGTTGGCCAGCGCCGCCGCAACGAGTGCCCCGGCCGAGACCCCGACATAGCCGTCGAGCTCGTTGATCGCGAGGCCGGGCAGCGCCTCTTCGAGCGCGACGAGCGTGCCGATCTCGTAGATCGCGCCGAGCGGCCCGCCGCCGGCGAGCGCCAAGCCGACGCGACGACTGGAGGACGAACGCCCCCGGGCGCCGTGAGGGCGACTGCGTGCGACTGCGTGCCCCTCGGGCATCTCTCGAACGCGCTTCAGCGTTGCGGGTGATCAGGCCGCGGTCTTGCGCGCGCGCTTCGCGGCGGGCGCCGCGGCCTTGCCGGCGGACTTGCTGAGCTTGGCCACGGCGGCGGCGAGCTCGTCCACGCGCGCGGTCAGCGCCTGCACGTCCTTGGCAGTCGGCACGCCGAGCTTGTTCATCGCCTTGGCGGTGCGCTGTTCGAAGATGCTCTCGAGCTTGTCCCAGTTCTGGCCGGCCTTGGCAGTGACCGTGCCGGCCATCGCGCTCATCTTGCCGGTGACCTCGGCGATCTTGTCCTCGGCCAGCCCCTGCGTCTTCTTCTGCAGGCTCATGCCTTCCTTGACCAGGGTGTCGAAGACCTTGCCGCCCTCTTCCTGCGCCTTGGCGTAGGCCCCCATGCCGGCCAGCCAGATCTGCTGCGCGGAGCCCTTCACCGAGGCGGCCAGCTTGCTCGTGTTGAGGCCGGCGAAGTCGGCGCCCGCGCCCTTCGCGCTCTTGCGGGCACCCGTGGCACCGGCGGCAGGCTTGGAGATCTTCTTGACCATGGATGCAGTCCTCTCGTGGTTGCAGTTGGAGTTCGTCTGGCCGGAGGGTCGGCGCCATTGCCCGAGCCATCGTGCAGCCGCAGGGAATATAGGGTTCACCCGCGGGGCTCGCAGCTGAAATCTCTAGTGAGTGCGCTCTATCCTTGCCCTCGGCCAACGCCCACCGACACCAAGATCCGCCAGGAGAACCGCGATGCATTACTTCGTCACCGGCGCCACCGGCTTCATCGGCAAGCGCCTCGTCAAGGCCCTGCTCGCCCGCCGCGGCACGTCCGTTTCGTTCCTCGTGCGCGCCGGCAGCGAAGGCAAGGTGGGCGACCTGCTCGAGTACTGGGGCCTGTCGGGCGCCGCGAAGTCGCGCGCCATCCCCGTCACCGGCGATCTCACGGCCAAGAAGCTGGGCGTGGCACCCGAGACGCTGAAGGCGATGAAGGGCCACATCGACGCCGTCTATCACCTCGCCGCCGTCTACGACCTCAAGGCCGACGCCGAGAGCCAGGTGCAGGTGAACGTCGAGGGCACGCGCAACGTGGTGGAGTTCGCCAAGGCCGTCGACGCCGGCCACCTGCACCACGTGAGCAGCATCGCCGCCACCGGCCTCTACGAAGGCGTGTTCCGCGAGGACATGTTCGAGGAGGCCGAGAACCTCGACCACCCGTACTTCATGACCAAGCACGAGAGCGAGAAGATCGTGCGCAAGGAGTCGAAGGTGCCGTGGACGGTGTACCGGCCGGCCCTGGTGGTGGGCGACAGCAAGACGGGCGAGATGGACAAGATCGACGGCCCGTACTACTTCTTCAAGGTGATCCAGCGCATGCGGCAGATCCTGCCGCCGTGGTTCCCGGCCATCGGCCTCGAAGGCGGACGCATCAACATCGTGCCGGTGGACTTCGTGGTCAAGTGCATCGACCACATCAGCCACCTCAAGGCCAACCAGGCCGGCAAGTGCTACCACCTCGTCGACCCGGTGGGCTACCGCGTCGGCGACGTGCTCGACATCTTCAGCCGCGCCGCGCACGCGCCGAAGATGAACCTCTTCGTCAACGCGGCCCTCTTCGGCTTCGTGCCCAAGAGCGTGAAGAAGGGAATGATGGCCCTGGCGCCGGTGCGCCGCATCCGCAATGCCATCGTCAAGGACCTCGGCCTGCCCGAGGACATGTTCACCTTCGTCAACTACCCGACGCGCTTCGATCGCCGCGAGCTCGACGCCGCGCTCAAGGGCAGCGGCATCGAGTGCCCGAACCTGCACGACTACGCCTGGGTGCTGTGGGACTATTGGGAGCGCCACCTCGACCCCGATCTGTTCAAGGACCGCAGCCTCAAGGGCGCGGTGGGCGGCAAGGTGGTGCTGGTCACCGGCGGCAGTTCGGGCATCGGCCTGTCGGCGAGCAAGAAGTTCGCCGAGGCGGGCGCCATCACGATCATCTGCGCCCGCGACCCCGAGAAGCTCGCCGAGGCGGTGAAGGAGATCGTCGAGCACGCGCGCGGCAAGGGCAACGCCAACCCGCAGGTCTACAGCTATCCCGTGGACGTGGCCAACCCGGAGAGCTGCGCCGAATTCGTCAAGTTGCTGGAGGAGAAACACGGCGGCGTCGACTTCCTCATCAACAACGCCGGGCGCAGCATCCGCCGCGCCATCGAGAGCAGCTACGACCGCTTCCACGATTTCGAGCGCACGATGCAGCTCAACTACTTCGGCGCGCTGCGCATCACCATGGGCCTGCTGCCGGGCATGACGGCCAAGCGCCGGGGCCACATCGTCAACATCAGCTCGATCAGCGTGCTCGTCAACGCGCCGCGCTTCTCGGCCTACGTGGCAAGCAAGGCGGCGCTCGACGCCTGGACGGCCTGCGCGAGCAGCGAGTTCGCCGACACCGGCGTCACCTTCACCACCGTCAACATGCCGCTCGTGCGCACGCCGATGACGGCGCCGACCAAGATCTACGAGAGCATGCCGCTGCTCGACCCGGAGGAGGCGGCGGCGATGGTGACCGACGCCTGCATCAGCAAGCCGGTGCGCGTGGCCACGCGCCTGGGCACCTTCGGCGCGGTGCTGCACGCGCTGGTGCCGCGCGTGACGCAGATCATCATGAACACCACGTTCAGGATGTTCCCGGACAGCGCGGCGGCGCGCGGCGAGAAGGCGCCGAAGACGACGCTGTCGCCGGAGGCGATCGCGATGTCGCAGATGATGCGCGGAATCCACTTTTGAGCAGGTCATACGCGCTGCGCGCGATGCCCCGCTCCTCGCGCCCTCAACCGGACGGCTGGCGCCGCCGGTCACGGCGCGAAGGGGGGGCGCTGGGCCTTGGGTCGGACGGCCGCAGGTGGGTCGCCGGCGTCACGTTGTGGGCAAGCCTGGCGGCGGCCTGGGCGCAGCCGGGGGGAGCACCGTTGGCCCCACGGGTGGCATCGACGCCGGCTTCCGCATCCCCGTCTGCTCCACCCTCTGCACCGCCTGCTGCGCGGGCGATGACGACCCTGGGCGTGTTCTCTCTGCTGGGCGACGGCGTCGAGGTCACCGTGGCGCCGCTGGTCAGCGACACGCGCATCGACGCCAGCCGCCGCGAGACCTTCGAGTACCGCAACATCGGCTTCGACATCATCGCGGGGCGCGAGGTTCGAGAGGCCGCGGGCCGGCTGCGGCCCGGCATCGCGGTGGTGCCGTTCGGCACCAACACCACGTTGCCGGCGGCCGAGCAGCGACACATCGCCTCCGGCGCGCGCGATGGCGCTCTGCCGGCGTGGATCCTGCAGGCGGTGCGCGAGCGGCGGCTCTCGCACGTGCTGCTGCTCACGCGCCAGCGCAGCGAGGTGCGCCTGCTCACGGCCGACAACAGCACCATCGCGCGCAACCGCGGCCGCGTCGACGGGCTCGGCTTCTACCTCGACGCCGAGTACAAGGTGCGGGACGCAAACACCGGCGCGGTCTCCAACGGCGCGCTCGGGCCGCACGTGCTGGTCGAGCTCACGTTGATGGAGACCGACAGTGCCAAGGTCGTGCGCAGCCACACCATCGACGAGCAGTTCCTGCTCGGCGCGATGGAGTCGCAGGGCGCGGTCGACCCCTGGTCGTACCTCAGCGCCGAGCAGAAGGTGACCCTGCTGCGCGAGGCGCTCGCGCGCGCGCTGCGGCGCGTGCTGCCGGAGTTCTTCAGGGGCCTGTAGCCGCCACGCGACCCGGGGCGCCGGCGCCGGCCCTACTCCTTGGCGACCTCGAGCACCAGCTTGCCGAAGTTCTCGCCATTGAAGAGCTTGAGCAGCGTGGCCGGGAAGGCGCGCACGCCGCCGGTCGCCACGTCCTCGCGGCTCTTCATGCGGCCGTCCTTCAGGTAGCCCGCCATCTCGGCGATGGCCTGAGGGAAGCGCTCCGTGTAGTCGAACACCACCATGCCTTCCATGCGCGCGCGGTTGACGAGCAGCGACATGTAGTTCTTCGGCCCGACCATCGCACCGCCGGCGTTGTTGTACTGGCTGATGGCGCCACAGATGACGATGCGCGCCTTGCGATTGATGCGTGCCAGCGCCGCGTCGAGGATGTCGCCGCCGACGTTGTCGAAGTAGATGTCGACGCCGTTCGGGCAGTGCTGCTTGAGGCCCTCGCGCACGGCGTCCCAGCGCGTCACGCCCTCCGGGGCCGGCTTCTTGTAGTCGATGCAGGCGTCGAAGCCGAGTTCCTTGACCACCCACTCGCACTTGGCCGGTCCGCCCGCGATGCCCACGGCACGCAGGCCCTTGATGCGCGCCAACTGGCCGACGGTCTGGCCCACGGCACCGGCGGCGCCGGAGACGAGCAACGTCTCGCCGGCCTTCGGTTGGCCCACGTCCATGAGGCCGAAGTAGCCCGTCATGCCGGGCATGCCGAGCACGTTGAGCCACTGGCTCACGGTGCCCAGGCGCGTGTCGATGCGCGCCAGACCCGAGCGCTTGACCTGGTCGGGCGCGACGTTCCAGTACTCCTGCACGCCGGGGCCGCCGGTGACCTTGTCGCCGACCTTGAAGCCAGGGTGCTTCGAGGCGACGACGACACCGATGCCGCCGGCGCGCATCACCTCGCCCAGGCCGACCGGCGGGATGTAGCTCTTGCCCTCGTTCATCCAGCCGCGCATGGCCGGGTCGAGCGACAGCGCGAGCACCTTCACGAGCACGCCGCCTTCGGCCGGTTCGGCCACAGGCTCCTCGGTGAACTGCCAATTGGCGTCGGTGGGCAGGCCGGTCGGCCGGGCGGCCAGGCGGACCTGGTGGTTGACGAGGGTCGCAAGGGTGGTCATGGCGAGGTCCGTGGGTCGGAGGTCGGAACGAGTTGGGGCGAAGGAAGCGGATCAGGGGCCCGATGATGGGGCCGGCGCCGATCCGGCGGCGTCACAACCCGGACACCGGCGCACTTCCACCGGAACGGTGCGGAGCTCTGCGCATGTCGCCAGGCGCTGGCGTCAGGGCGCCTTGCTGATCGCCGTGACGGTGAATTGCCCTTCGACCTTCTCGGCCGTGAAACGCACCTTGTCGCCGATGGCCAGGCCCTCGAGCAGGCGCGGCTCGCGCACGCGGAACACCATGCGCATCGGCGGCATGTCCAGCGCCTTGATCTCGCCGTGCCGGATCTCGATGCGGCCGGCCGCCTTGTCGACCTTCATCACCTCGCCACTGGCGTTGCCGGCACCTTGCGCAAAGACCAGCGCAGCACCGCCCAGTGCGACAGCCACCACACCCGCGGCAGCAGTGAGCATGACGTTGCGTCGCTTCATCTCCGGCTCCTTCGGCAAAGGCATCGGCCGAGCCGCGACCGCGGCCGACCGGACAGCACCATTGTGGCGCGTTCCCACTTCCTACAATGCATCGTCAAGCGCAGTATTCCAACAGCGTTCCCACAGCGCCCGCACACGAGAACACCATGGCCGCATCCACACCGCACGACCAGGCCCACGACCCGATCCACGACCTGTCGCACGTGACCCCTCGCGACCAGGCCGAGATCCTCGCGCAGGCGCTGCCCTACATCCGCAAATATCACGGCAAGACGCTCGTCATCAAGTACGGCGGCAACGCCATGACCGACGAAGCCCTCAAGCAGGATTTCGCCGAGGACGTGGTGCTGCTCAAGCTCGTGGGCCTGAACCCCATCGTCGTGCATGGCGGCGGGCCGCAGATCGACGAGGCGCTCTCCCGCCTGGGCAAGAAGGGCACGTTCATCCAGGGCATGCGCGTCACCGACGCCGAGACCATGGGCGTCGTCGAGTGGGTGCTGGCCGGCGAGGTGCAGCAGGAGATCGTCGGCCTCATCAACGCCGCGGGCGGCAAGGCGGTGGGCCTGACGGGTCGCGACGGCGGCATGATCCGCGCCCACAAGCTGCGCATGCCCGACCGCGACGACCCGAAGAAGGAGCACGACATCGGCCATGTCGGCGAGATCACGAGCATCGACCCGAGCGTCGTCCAGGCGCTCCAGGACGACCAGTTCATTCCCGTCATCAGCCCCATCGGCTTCGGCGAGAGCAACGAGAGCTACAACATCAATGCCGACCTCGTGGCAGCCAAGCTGGCCACGGTGCTGAAGGCCGAGAAGCTGCTGCTGCTCACCAACACGCCGGGCGTGCTCGACAAGAACGGCAAGCTGCTCACGAACCTGAGCGCGCGCGAGATCGACGAGCTCTTCGCCGACGGCACCATCAGCGGCGGCATGCTACCCAAGATCAGCGGCGCGCTCGACGCGGCCAAGAGCGGGGTCAACGCCGTCCACATCATCGACGGCCGCGTGCCGCACGCGCTGCTGCTGGAGATCCTGACCGACCCGCCCTATGGCACGAAGATCCGCTCCCATTGAGGCTGAGCGGTGAAGCGGCCGGGCACCCCCCGCTCGACACCTCGCACGCGCTGAACGATGCGTGCACGCGTCTGGTTCTTCGACCTCGACAACACGCTGCACGACGCCACGCATGCGTCGTACGCGGGCATCAACGAGGGCATGACGAGCTACATCGTCGAGCAACTCGGTGTCACGTCGGCAGAGGCGGGTGCACTGCGCCAGCGCTACTGGCAGCGCTACGGCGCCACGCTGCTGGGCCTCATCCGCCACCACGGCGTGCAACCGGGGCACTTCCTGCACCACGCGCACCGGCTGCCCGGGCTGGAGGAGCGCGTGTACGGCCACGCGCACGACCTGCACGTGCTGCGCCGCCTGGCACGCCTGCCGGGTCGCCGCTGCATCCTCACCAACGCACCGGCCGCCTACACCGCGCGTGTGCTGGGCGCGCTCGGCATCGCGCCGCTGTTCCACGCCGTGCTGTCGATCGAGGACATGCGCATGTTCGGCCAGTGGCGGCCGAAACCGGACGCGCGCATGCTGGCCCGCATGGCGGTGCGGTTGCGTGCGAACCCGCGCGACTGCGTGCTCGTGGAAGACACGCTCGAGCACCAGAAGGCGGCACGCGGCGTGGGCATGCGCACGGTGTGGATGCAGCGCTGGCTGCGCCCGGCCGCCAGCGGGCCGCGCCCGCCTGGCATGCTCGGCGCGACCGCGAATGGCGCGTCCAAGTCGCCCCGCGTGGGTGCCGCACCGCACAAGCGCCCGGCTGCGGGCCGACCCGCGTATGTCGACCGGCGCATCCGTCGCCTGGGTGAACTGTTGCGCCGCTGACTCACGCCGGTGTGTCAGTGTTTACCTGCACCGCGGGCGCAAACCCCCCTGTGCCAGAATCTTTCGCTCCCCCTAGTTTGTTCCCTGAGTCGCCGCCTGTCGCCCCTCGGTCCCTCGATGTCTGCCCTGCCCAAAGCTGCCCTCCCCGAGGACGACGAGACACTCGATGCCGCCGAGGCCCCCGAGTCCGCTGCGGCGCATTCGGCCGGCAACAGCGCCAAGCGCAAGCGCCCGAAGCCCGGCGAGCGCCGTCTGCAGATCCTGCAGACGCTCGCCGCCATGCTCGAGCAGCCGGGCGCCGAACGCATCACCACCGCCGCGCTCGCCGCCAAGCTCGACGTCAGCGAGGCGGCGCTGTACCGCCACTTCGCGAGCAAGGCGCAGATGTTCGAGGGGCTCATCGAGTTCATCGAGAGCAGCGTCTTCACGCTCGTCAACCAGCTGGTCGAGCGCGAGCCTTCGCCCGCCCTGCAGGCGCGCAAGATCAGCACGGTGATCCTGCAGTTCGGCGAGAAGAACCCCGGCATGACGCGCGTCATGGTGGGCGACGCGCTCGTCTTCGAGCACGAGCGGCTGAATGCGCGCATGAACCAGTTTTTCGAACGAGTCGAGTCGCAGTTGCGAGTCAGCCTGCGCGCCGCCGCCGAGGCCGCGGGCTCGGCCACGCCGACGGTCGATGCGCAGGCCATCGCTTCGGCACTCACGTCGCTCATCGTCGGGCGGTTGCAGCGCTATGCCCGCAGCGGCTTCAAGCGCATGCCCACCGAGCACCTGGAGCCGGCGCTGGCGCGGCTGGCGCCTTGAACCTCTCCATCGCCTGAGTCGATTGGGTCCGTCGGGCGTCGAGGTCGAGATCGGCGGCGCCATGCTGCGCCTGCTGCCCGAGCGTGCCGCCTTCTGCGCCGCGGAGAACACCCTGCTCGTCGCCGACGTGCACCTCGGCAAGGCACACTCGTTCCGCCGCCTGGGCGTGCCGGTGCCCGAGGGCACGACGGCCGGCACGCTGGCGAGACTGACCCGCGCCATCGAGGTCACCGGAGCCCGGCACGTCGTGGTCCTCGGCGACCTGCTGCACGCCGCGTTGGCCACCGCCACCTCGCGCGGTGAGGCCACCCGGCAGGCCGTGGCCGCCTGGCGCCGCGCCCATCCGGCCGTGCAGCTGACGCTGGTGCGCGGCAACCACGATGCGAAGGCCGGCGATCCACCGGCCGACTGGGAGGTGGCCGTCGTCGAGGAGCCCTGGCCGCTCGGCCCCTACGCCCTGCGCCACGAGCCGCGCCCGGACGAAGGCGGCCGCTACGTGCTGGCCGGCCACCTGCACCCGGCGCTGCACCTCTCGGGCCGGGGGCCGGGCCGGCTGCGGCTGCCCTGCTTCCACTTCGGCGCCTCGTTCGGCGTGCTGCCCGCCTTCGGCGAGTTCACCGGCGGCGTCGGCGTGCGCGCCGCACCCGGCGACCGCCTGTTCGCCATCGCCGAGGACGAGGTGCGCGAAGTCGGCGCCCTACACTGCCAGGCATCATGAGTTCCGCCCCACCCAACCCCGCCGACCCCCGCCTCGTCGAAGCCCTCCAAGGCCTCATCACCCGCGCCGACACGCTGCTCGCGCGCCTGGCGCCGCTGCTGCCGCCGGCCGCCGTCGAGCCCGACTGGCAGGCCGCCGTCGCCTTCCGGCTGCGCCGCCGCGGCGCGGCGCGCGTGCTCGAGCCGGTGCGGCATCGCTCGTCGATCACGCTGGCCGACCTCCAGGAGATCGACGGCCAGATGGAGCGCCTCGTGCGCAACACCGAGCAGTTCGTCGCTGGACGCGGCGCCAACAACGTGCTGCTCTCGGGCGCACGCGGCACGGGCAAGAGCTCGCTCATCAAGGCCTGCCTGAACGAGTTCGCGCCGCGCGGGCTGCGCGTCATCGAAGTGGACAAGGTCGACCTCGTCGATCTGCCCGACATCGTCGACCTCGTGGCCGCGCGGCCCGAACGCTTCATCGTCTACTGCGACGACCTCAGCTTCGACGAGGGCGAGCCCGGCTACAAGGCGCTGAAGAGCGTGCTCGACGGCAGCGTGGCGCAGAGCAGCGACAACGTGCTCATCTACGCCACGAGCAACCGCCGCCACCTGCTGCCCGAGTACATGGACGAGAACCTCACCTACAAGCACCACCCCGACGGCGAGGTGCATCCGGGCGAGGTGGTGGAGGAGAAGATCTCGCTGTCGGAGCGCTTCGGGCTGTGGATCAGCTTCTACCCCTTCTCGCAGGACGAGTACCTGACCATCGTGGCGCAGTGGCTGCGCGTCTTTGGCGTCGGGGAGGGCGAGATCACCGCGGCGCAGAAGGAGTCGCTCGTCTGGGCGCTGGAGCGCGGCTCGCGCTCGGGCCGCGTGGCGCAGCAGTTCGCGCGCGACTACGCGGCGCGGCACGGCGGCGACGGGCGCTGAAGATGGCGCTGAATGAAGATGGGCGCTGAAGGCAGCGGCGAGGCCGACGCCGACGCCATGCCGAGCGGGCACGCGACCACCGTCGATGCCGGCGCGGCCCGGCCGGCAGCACCCCGCCAGCCGGTGGACGTGGCCGTCGGCGTGCTGATCGACGGGCCGGGCCCCGACGCACGCTTCCTGCTCACCTCGCGCCCCGCGGGCAAGGCCTACGCCGGCTACTGGGAGTTCCCGGGCGGCAAGGTCGAGCCGGGCGAGACCGTCGAGGCCGCCCTGGCGCGCGAACTGCATGAGGAACTCGGCATCACCATCGGCGCGGCACAGCGCTGGCAGGTGGAGGTGTTCGACTACCCACACGCGCTCGTGCGGCTGCACTTCTGCAAGGTCTTCGCATGGCAGGGCGACTTCGTCATGCGCGAGGGCCAGCAGATGGCGTGGCAGACACTGCCGGTGCAGGTGGTGCCGGTGCTGCCCGGCACCCTGCCGGTGCTGGCGTGGTTC
>JAEUPE010000133.1 GCA_016790435.1 Rubrivivax sp.
GAAGGAGCCGAGCATCATCAGCTCGCCCTGCGCGAAGCTCACCGTCTCGGTGGCCTTGTAGATCAGCACGAAGCCGAGCGCGATGAGGCCATAGATGCAGCCCTGCGCCACGCCACTGATCAACAACTGCAGGATCTGCAAGCACTGCTCTCCGCGACGCCGCCCCGTTCGGCGACGCGGGATGCTAGCGGCAGGGACCCTCGCGAGACCCTCTGGGAAACGCTGACGCGACGGCGACAGACCCTTGTCTGCGTGGGGCCGTCAGGCCATGGGGCCGCGCGTCGCCCGGCGGCCGCTCAGCGCGCCGGCAGGACGCGTGCAGGATCGACCGGCTTGCCCAGGCGTCGCACCTCGAAGTGCAACTGCACGCGGTCGGTGTCCGACGAGCCCATCTCGGCGATCTTCTGGCCGCGACGCACGACCTGGTCTTCCTTGACCAGCAGAGTCTGGTTGTGTGCGTAGGCCGTCAGGTAGGTCGCGTTGTGCTTGACGATGACGAGGTTGCCGTAGCCGCGCAGGCCCGAGCCCGCGTAAACGACCCGTCCGTCGGCTGCAGCGAGCACGGGATCGCCGGCCTTGCCGGCGATCGACAGGCCCTTGCTTCGCACGTCGTCGAACTGGATCGTCACGGGGCCGTTGGCGGGCCAGCCCCAGGCGATGTCGCCCTCGCTGTCGCGCGGCGCCGCGGAGGGCGCCGCTGGGGCCGGACTCGGGGCAGGCGCAGGAATGGCCGGTGCGGGCAGCGGCACGGACGGCGCGCCGGCAGGAGCGGACGGCACGCTCGACGACGCGGCGGGCCGCGCCTCGAGAGGGCGGCTCTCAATGCGCGGTGCTGGTGCAACGGGACGTGTCGTCGCCGCGCCCGCTTCCGACGCGGGCGGGATCACTCGCAGCACCTGCCCCACTTCGAGCGCGTTCGGATTGTCGATGTTGTTCCAGCGGGCAATGTCGCGCCAGTTCTGGCCCGTCTCCAGCCCGATGCGCACCAGCGTGTCGCCTACCTTGACGGCGTAGTAGCCTGGCTGGCCGGCGTTCTCGCCCCCGGGCCGGGCCAGCCCGGCATCGGCAGCCGGCGCCGAAGCAACCGGGGCAGGAGCCGGGACAGCCTGCGGCGCGGCGATCGTCGCGGCCGCACCTGTTGCCGCGCTGGAGGCAGCCGAGGCAGCGGCCGCCACGGATGCGGTGCTCGCAGGCCGGGGCATGCGGTCTTCCACGGGCGCGTGGTGCGTGCTGGTCGCACAGCCCGCCAGCACCGCGCTGGCAGCGATGGCTGCACCCACCCTGGCACACCGGCCAAGAGCCAGATCGAACAAGTTGCGATTGATCATTCAGCGCCGGATTTTAGTGGGACGAAGTACACCTCTCCGGCGAGGCGACGAGTGACACCCGAGGGATGGCGGTCGACCACGACCAGTTCCTGAACACCGGCACGCAACTCGGCGCCCGGCGCGACGAGCCGGCCGCCGACAGCCAGTTGCTCCAGCCACACGGCGGGAAGTTCATCGCCGCCCGCGGCGCTGACGATGGCATCGAACGGTCCGAGCTCCGGGGCTCCCAGACGGCCATCGCCGTGCATCACATGCACGTTGCGTACCAAGCTCGCCGCCAGATTGGCCCGCGCCTTCTCGGCCAATGCGCCGACGCGCTCGATGCTCACCACCTGCTCGGCCAGGACGGCGAGCAATGCCGCCTGGTAGCCGCAACCCGTGCCGATCTCAAGCACGCGCCGCAGCACCGGCGGTCGAGATCCGGCAGCCTCGTTCCCAGCGCCAGCCGCGGAGCGCCCTTCCAGCAGCGCCTGAAGCATCTGACCCACGATCGAGGGCTTGGAGATCGTCTGCCCGAAGCCGATGGGCAAGCTCGTGTCTTCGTAGGCCTGGTTGGCCAGCGCCGAGTCGACGAAGCGGTGGCGCTCCACTCGCGCGAATGCGGCGAGCACGCGCTCGTCGGCAACGCCGAGCGATCGCAACCGCGCGACCATGCGGGAGCGAACGGTCGCGGAGTCGAGCCCCAGGCCGACCGGCGTTCGCTGCCGCCCCGCGTCGGCCACGGCGCCTTGCACCATGCGTTGCGGCCGCTGCACGTCGTTGCGCGCCGCGGCCGTGCCTTCGGCGCCACGCACTTGGTCGAGCGGCAGCGGAAAGCGCCGCCGCGCCGGAGACTTCGATGAGGTCACGCAGGCCGTGCCGGTCAGCGCCGGGCCCGGGAGGCGGGTGCGCCGAATTGCTTACGCCAACCCGACAGCGCGGCGTGGTGCGTGAGATCGACTTGCAGCGGCGTGATCGAGACGGCGCCGTTGGCCACGGCGTGGAAGTCGGTGCCCTCCCCCGCCTCGCGGGCATCGCCAGCAGGGCCGATCCAGTAGATGGTCTCGCCGCGCGGGTTCTGCTGCTGCACCACCGGCTCGCTCGCATGCCGGCGACCCAGCCGTGTGACGAGGCGTGGCAGTTGGACGGCGTCAGCGCGGTTGGGAATGTTCACGTTCAACAGCCAAGGCTCGGCGCCGGCCCCGAGCGGGCGCAGCCGCAGCACCTCATCGACGACGCCGCGCGCCACGGCCGCCGCCGCATCGAGGTGCGCCCACCCTTTGTCGACGAGAGAGAACGCGATCGCCGGCACGCCGAACAAGTAACCCTCCATCGCTGCCGCCACGGTGCCCGAATACAGGGTGTCGTCACCCATGTTGGCGCCGTTGTTGATGCCGGACAGCACGAGGTCGGGCTTCTCGCCCATCACACCCGTGAGCGCGACGTGCACGCAGTCCGACGGCGTGCCGTTGACGACACGAAACCCCGCCAAGCCCTCGCCCCGTGCCTCGAAGATCGAGAGCGGGCGGCTCAGCGTGAGCGCGTTCGAGGTGCCACTCGCATTCTGCTCGGGCGCGATGACATCGATGTGACCGAGCCCGCGGCAGGCCTGCACGAGGGCGGCGATGCCAGGAGCGAGATAGCCGTCGTCGTTGGCAATGAGGATGCGCATGCGGCGCATTGTAGGGAGCGGGCCATCGCCACCCGACCTGCACCGCACCTCGCTGCCGGCTCAGCCCCAGGCGAAGAACGGCTGGTCGTAGTGCGCCACGCGCGTCGGCCGCCCGAACAGGCACAGCTCGCGGAACTGGTACAGGAACGCGGCCGTCGGCGCGGCGATCCACGCGCTGCCGATGGGCATGCGCAGCACCGGATGTTCGGCGCCCTTCACTTTGTTGAGCAGCGGCGCGTCCTTCCGCTGCAGTTCCACCAGCGGCAAGCGGTGGATGCTGGCCACTTCTGCGGGGTTGGCCGCGAGGTCACGAGCGCGCGGCGCCCACACGAGCACCGGCGTGATGACGTAGCCCGAGCGCGTGGCGTAGTCGTCGAGGCGGCCGATCACAGCCGTGTCGTCGACGGCGAGGCCCACTTCCTCCTGCAGTTCGCGGCGCGCGGCCTCCTCGGGCAACTCGCCTTCGTCGATGCGCCCGCCCGGCAGCGCCCACTGCCCGGCATGGGCCCGCATGCCGGCACTGCGCCGCGTCAACAGCAGCGCCGGTGCTTCGCTCCAGGGCGGCGCACTGCAAGCCAGGCCGGGGATGTCGGGTCCTGGGCCCTCTTCGACCACCGCCAGTGCCACGGCGGCACGGCGACGACCTTCGCTGGGCAGCGCGAGCACGTCGAAACCGCGGACGCGCTCACGCAGCTGCGCGAGGAAGGACTCGTCCAGGCGTTGGGCAGGCAACATCGGAGGGGGCTCGCTCTTCGGCAGGGAAAGTTGCACGAAGGGGCAGGACGGGCCACGATGGGCGGACGCGCTCTTTCGCAGGTTGGGCCAAGGCCTGGAGCCTTGGTGCCGGTGGACGGAATCGAACCGCCGACCTTCGCATTACGAATGCGCTGCTCTACCAACTGAGCTACACCGGCGCGAAAGAGCGGCGCATTATAGGGGGCCGTTGCACCGCGATTCGCCCATGCCGCCTGTCCTGCCTGCCACGCACCCTGCTTCCGAGGACGAACCAACGCCAACCGGCTCGCTCGACCGGATCTCGCGGCGAGCCGCGATCGCGGGCTCGCTCTTCTCGTGCCTCTCGATCCTCTCACGCGGCGCGATCGTTTCGCTTCCCGCTTCGCTTTCTGCCTGCGGTGGCGGCGATGGCGGCGATGGCGGCGCACCGCCGCCCGACGTCCCTCCACCGCCGCCGCCGGCACCACCGGTGGTGCCGGTCGACGGCCCTGAATGGCTGGGCTTCGCGCGCAACGCGCAGCATTCGGCTCTGGGCGCCATCGCCACGCAGGCGCTGCGCACGATCTGGTGGAGCACACCGGTCGACCTCGCGCCGCCGTATGGCAGCGGCGGGTCGCTGCTCGCGCACTACGGGTCGCCTTCGATCACCCGCCACAACACCGTCGTCGTGCCCGTGAAGACCGACGCCGCCGGGCACTTCCAGGTCGAGGCCTTCATCGGCATCAATGGTCAGCGGCTCTGGACGCTGGCCACCGACTACCGCCTGCCGCCGCACAACTGGGTGCCGAGCCTCAATCCCACGCTCACGCCTGACGGGCGGGTGCTCGTGCCTGCCGCCGGCGGCCGGGTGATCGAGCGAAGTGACGTCGATGCGGCCTCGGGCCCCTCTCGCACCATCGCGTTCTACGGGGATGCCGCCTATGACAGTGGCGCGCCCGCCATCGACAGCACCGTCTACATCAACACGCCGCTGACGAGCGACGGCCAAGGCAACATCTTCTTTGGCTTCATGGTGACCGGGGCCAACCCCCTGACCCTGCAAGGAGGGATCGCCAGGCTGGGCGCCGACGGCAGCCGGCGCTGGGTGAGCGCGGCCGTCGCAGCCGCAGACGCCACGATGGTCAAGGCCGCCACCAACAGCGCGCCGGCCCTGTCGAACGACGAGCGCACGCTCTATGTCGTCGTCAACGAAGCGTCTTCCGGCCAGCGCCCGGCCGGCCGGTTGCTCGCGCTGGACGCCGAGACACTCGCCCCCCGGGCCAGCGTGGCGCTCATCGACCCGCTGCTCGGCGTGCCTGCATGGGTGAGCGAAAACGCCACGTCGTCACCGACGGTCGGGCCGGACGGCGATGTCTTCATCGGCGTGCTCGAGGCCAACGCCCCCTCGCACAGCTTCCGCGGCTGGCTGCTGCACTTCGACGCCACGCTCGCGCAGGTGCGCACGCCGGGCGGCTTCGGCTGGGACAACACGGCCTCGATCGTGCCGCGCGCCATGGTGCCGCAGTACAACGGCTCTTCCAGCTACCTGCTCGCGCTCAAGTACAACAGCTACGGCGGCATCGGCCTCGGTGACGGCCAGCACCGCGTCGCCATCGTCGACCCCCACGACACCCAACCCGACCGCTTCTCGAGCGCCACGGTGATGCGCGAGGTGCTCACCGTGCTCGGCCCCACGGCCGACCCCTACTACCCGGGCGGGCGCAAGGAGTGGTGCATCAACACCGCGGCAGTGGATCCGCTCACGGACTCGGTGCTGATGAACAGCGAGGATGGGTCGCTCTATCGCTGGCACCTGCCGAGCAACACGCTCTCGGAACGCATCGGCCTCAACAACGGCTACGCACAGTCGTACACGCCCACGGCGATTGGCGCCGATGGTCGGGTCTACGCGGTCAACAACGCGCGGCTGTTCTCGATCGGCGCCTGAACCTCCTTCCCGGTGGAGCGACCGGGAACAGACATTTCGCCACCATCGACCGACTGGCTCACGCCATGAGCCACCGGACCAACACACTCTCTGCCATCGGGTCCCGTTCGGGGCCGTTGCCGGAGAGGACGATGAATCAGGTTGAGCTTGCACTGCCCGCCGAGGAGCACGAGCACCCGGACGGCACCGGGTTCCGCATCGGCTGGGACCATGCCCACCACGGCCTCGTGCCGCCGCCCGAGCTGCTGCTCGAGGGCACACCCATCGGCCAGGGCTGGCGGGCCGGCCGCGCGGTCTTCGCTGGCCGTTCCCATCCCTGGCCAGCCGGGCGGCATGTGCGCCAATGGCTCGCGCTGCGCATCGTTGCCTGGCGGGAGGGCGTGCCCTTCGACCTGGCCACGGTGACACCGAACCACCTGGCGCAGATCGAGGTGCGCGAATGCCCGGTTCGCCGGGTGGCGCTGGGGGGCGCCACCGAGGCCACGAACCGGCCGGATGCGCCGCAGGTGCAGCGACTCAATCACCAGGCCGCCTACGCGGCGGGCAATCTCGCACTGCTGAGCCACGCTGCCGCGCGGGCCTGGCAGGGGCTCGCAGTGGGCGATCTCGTGCGCCGGGCACGCGCTGCGGAAGCGGCGGAGGCCGCGCAAGCCGCCGGGATGGCAGGAACCGGCGCTGACGCTGCGGCGGCACACGCCTGCGCGCATGGCGCAGCGGATTCTGGCGACACCGCGCTGGACGCCGCCGCGTGGTGGCGCCTCGCCACGCTGCGCAGCCTGGGCACACCCTTGCCGGCCGCCGAGGCGGCGCGGCTGCCGCTGGCGGCGCTGCCGCCGAACCGCGTGCGTGTGCTCAATGCCGTGCAGGCACTGCAAGTGCTGCTGACGCTGCGTCTGGCCAACACCGACTGGTGCGTGCGGATGAGCGCCGTGGCCACCATGCTGCCGGCGCATGCCCTGCGCACCGACTTCAACCTCTGGGTCGGTGCGTTGGCCCCGCGCCTGCTGGAGGCCCAGGCCAACGGCCGCGATCTGGCGCGCGCGCTGGAGGACGCGTGGCTGGGAGAACGCGTACAGCGCCGCTGGCACTACTTCGTGGTCAGCCTGGGCGAGCCGGCCTGCGAGCAACTGGTGCGGCGGCTCGCCGCGCAACGCCTGCCGGGGCGTGCCACCGAACTGCTGCACTGGGACCAGGCAACCGACGGCTGGGCGCTGGCCCATCCGCGCCAGGCAGCGGCAAACGTCAATGCGGCGGCATCGTCACCGGCGTCGGCGCCACCGCGGACGCGTGCGGTCTTGTCGGCTGAAGACCCTGCACCGCCGGCAGGCCCCCGAAAAACAGCTCGGACACCATTCGCGCCACGGCCTCGTGCGACAGCGGGCCCGCGGCCCGCAACCAGGTAAAGGTCCAGTTCATCATGCCGAAGAGCAGCATCGCGAGCGCGCCGGCCATCGGTTTGCCGGCGAGCTCGGGGCGCACCGCGGCAATCGCCTGGGCGAAGGCCGCCACGACACGCCGCTGCCCGTCCAGCACCTCGCCTTGCGGGCCGGGCTGGAGGAACTTCACGTCCTCGGTGAGCACGCGGTGCTCGTGCTGCGCATCGGCATAGGCGGCCATGAAGCAGTGGATGAGCGCCGCCAGCCGCTCGCGCGGCGCCTCCTCCTGCCGGAGGACCTCGGCCACCAAGGCTTCCAGCCTCTGCACATGCGTGCGCGACACCTGCGCGAGCAAGTCGTGCTTGTCGCGCACGTAGTGGTACAGCGTCGCCTTCGAGAGCCCACAGGCGGACGCGACGTCGTTCATCGTCGTCGCCGGGTAGCCGCTCGTCGCGAAGAGCCGCGCCGCGGCGGCGAGGATCTGCTCCCGGTGATCGTCGTAGCCGGCGGAACGAGGGCGCGCCACGTCGGCTGCCTGCGGCCTAGCGCTCGTCGAAGCTCACCACGACGCGGTCGGTGAGCGGGTGCGCCTGGCAGGTGAGCACGAAGCCGGCGTCGAGATCGGCCTTCTCGAGCGCGAAGTTGCGGTCCATGCGCACGCGCCCTTCGATCAGCTTGGCGCGGCAGGTCGCGCACACGCCGCTTCGGCACGAGTAGGGCACGTCGAGCCCGGCGCGCGACGCGGCGGCGAGGATGCTCTCGTCGGTGGGCTCGAAACCCACCTCGCGCGTGAGGCCGTCGCGCACGATGGCGATCTTCGCGGTCGTGGCATCGCCTGCCTTCGGCGCGTGCAGGCTGGCGTCCGCGACCGACGGCGGGATGCCGAAGCGCTCGATGTGCACGCGCTCGGCCGGCACGCCGGCCGCCAGCAGTGCCATCTCGATCTCGTCGTTCATCGCGTGCGGGCCGCAGACGAAGACCTCGTCCACGGCCGCGGCCCCGCCGGCCAGGCGCAGGAAGCTCGCGATCTTGTCGGCGTCCAGGCGCCCGCTCGACAGCGGCGCATCCATCGACTCGCGCGAGAAGACGGCGTGCACTGCCAGGCGCGTGAGGTGGCGGTTCTTCAGATCCTCGAGCTCTTCCTTGAACATCGTCGAGGCGGCCTGCCGGTTGCCGTAGAGCAGCGTCACGCGCGAAGCCGGGTCACCCTCGAGCACGGTCTTCACGATGGAAAGGATGGGCGTGATGCCGCTGCCGCCGGCAATGGCCAGCACGTGGTGTGGCCGTTTGCCCAGCGCGGCGCCGAAACGGCCCTGCGGCTCCATCGCCTCGAGCCAGTCGCCGGGCTTGAGCTCGGCGTGCAGCCAACTGGAGAACGCGCCGCCCGGCACGTGGCGCACGCCGACGCGCAAGGCCTCGCCGGGCGCGGCGCAGATGGAGTACGAACGGCGCAGGTCTTCGCCCGGGCGTCGCACCGTGAGGTACTGGCCGGGCGAGAAGCGGAAGGTCTCCGCCAGCGCCACCGGCACCTCGAACGTGACGACCCGCGCGTCGTCGGTGTCGGCGTGCACCTGGCGTACGCGCAGCGGATGGAAGTGCAGGCCGGTCATCGGAGCCTCGCGAACATGGATCGGTGCTTTCAGATCGGTTTGAAGTGCTCGAAAGGCTCGCGGCAGGCCAGGCAGCGGTGCAGCGCCTTGCAGGCCGTGGAGCCGAAGGCGGACAGGCGCTCGGTATCGGTGCTGCCACAGCGCGGGCAGGCCAGGTTACGCGGGCGCAGGCGGATGGGCCGGGCCGCGACGGTGCCCGCGTGGTGCTCGCCGAGATGATCCGGCGGCGCAATACCGTACTCGCGCAGCTTTCGCCGCCCGGAGTCGCTGATCCAGTCGGTGGTCCAGGCGGGGGCGAGACGGTGCGTCACCGTCACCGGGCCGAGGCCTTCCTCCTCGAGGGCCGC
>JAEUPE010000171.1 GCA_016790435.1 Rubrivivax sp.
CGCCAGCAGCAGCAGGCTGTCGATGCCGCCCACCACCTGCTGCGGCACGGCCATGAGCGGGATGTCGCCCAGCCACACGATGGTGAGCGCGCCCGCCAGCAGCAGGCTGAACGCCACCGGCAGCGCCAGCAGCAGGCAGGCCACCAGGATCAGCGAGAGAACGATCGCCAGCTGCATCTCGGAACTTGCCTGCGGCCGAATGCCTCGACAGCCTCAGAAGACGCCTTCGGCGTCGGTGGCCTGCGTCGGGAACGACGCCCCGAGCAGGCGGGCCAGCAACACCATCACGACGATGAGCGCCCCGCCCACCGGCAGGGCCGCGTAAGGCACTGTCATCGGGATGTCCATGGCCGCCGATTCCTGCGCGCCGTTGAGGCGGGCGAAGAGAAAGCCGTACCAGACGAGCAGCCCCGCCGCGCCGACGAGCGCCGCATCGCGCAGCGCCAGCGCCCAGGCCAGCGCGCGCGGCGGCAGCGCATCGACGAGCGAGGTCACCGAAAGGTGCGAGCCGCTGCGCAGCGCCGCGGCCGAGCCGAGCATCGTCAGCCACAGCATGAGGAAGCGCGAAAGCTCCTCGGTCCAGCCCGGTGCGCGGCTGAAGACGTAGCGGCCGATCACCTGCCAGACCATCGACACCACCATCACGAGGATGGCAGTGCCCAGCAGCACATCGAGCGTGCGCTCGATGCGCCGCGCCAGCGTTGCGGCCCAGGCGCGCGCTGGGCCGCCGGCCCCGACGGCGCCCGCCGGCGGCTCACTCACCTCGTTGCCCTCACTTCACTCCCTCACCTCGCGGCCTTCACTTCACGGCCTGCATCTTCGCCACCCACGGCGCCAGGTCCGGGAACTCCTTGCTCATCGGCGCCAGGGCGCCAGCAAAGGCGGCACGGTCGACGGCAATGAACTGCATGCCCTTGCCCTGCAGGCGCGTCTTGATGTCGCCTTCCATCTTCGACATGCGGTCGGTGGCAGCCAGCATGGCGGCCTCGCCCTCGTCCTTCAGCAGCTTCTGCACGTCGGCCGGCAGGCTCTTGAACTTGCTGTCGAAGAAGATCCAGGTCATCGCGCCGCTCACGTGGCCGGTCTCGACGACGTACTTCTGCACCTCGTTGAACTTCATCATCTCGATGACCTCGAGCGGGTTCTCCTGCCCGTCGATCACGCCCTGCTGCAGCGAGGTGAAGAGCTCGGCCACGCCCATCGGCACCGTGCCCGCGCCCAGCGTGTCCCACGTGAGGCGGTAGATCTTCAGCGGCGGCACGCGGATCTTGATGCTCTTCACCTCGGCGAGGTTGCGCACCGGCTTGCTGCTCGTGAGGTGGCGCATGCCGCGATAGCCGGCGCCGACGATGCGGAAGCCCGTCTTCTTGGCGATCTCGTCGTAGAGCTCGTTGCCGACGGGGCCGTAGTAGACCTTGCGGAAGTGGTCGAGGTCGCGCACGAGGTACGGGTAGGCCTCGACGCCCGCGACGATGTTGTAGCGGTCGAGCGTGCCCACGCTTTGCAGCACGATGTCGTTGGTGCCGATCTTCAGGCCCTCGATCGACGCCGGCCAGTCGCCGGTGCTGCCGCTGGCGGCGATCTGGATCTTGACCTTGCCGCCGCTCTTGGCCTCCACGGCCTTGGCATAGGCCTCGGCCGTTTCGTACCAGATGTTGCCCGGGTTGTAGATGTGCGCCATCTTCAACGTCACCTGCGCCCGCACCGGCGCGGCGACCAGGGCAAGGGTGGCGGCGGCCGCGAACGTGGCGAAGGCACCGAGCACGGGCGCGAGGCCTCGCGCGAGGCGCTGTCTCAGGGATCGGTTCATGGGGTCTCCTCTTGGGTCGGTTTCGCGGACGTCGGCGCCCGCACGGCAAGCAAGTCCTGGATGCTGGCACGTTCGCGGGCCTTGCAAGCCGCCGCCCGGGCACAGCGACCATGATCCTTGATCAACGTCAGCGCACCGCCGTCCCACGGAGCGGGTCTTCCAGAACGGGGCGGCGCGGATCGATGGGACTGTCAGGCATCGAGCACCACCCGCCCGCCCTCGTGCGCTGCGCGTGAGCAGCACAGGATGACGCGCGTCTCCCGCTCCTTGCGGCTCAGCACCACGTCGCGGTGCTCGATCTCGTCGGAGGCGGCCGCGTCGTAGCGCATCGCGCACACGCCGCACAGGCCATCGGTGCACTTCACGTCGACCGCGAGGCCGGCGGCTGCCAGCACGTCGGTGGCGCGCGCGTCGGCCGGCACGGCCAGCTCGCGCCCGGAGCGCGCCAGCACAAGCGTGAACGGCCTGTTCACCCAGGCCGCATCGCCCGGCGCGCTGAAGTACTCGCGATGCAGCGCGTCCTCGGGCCAGCCGCGCGCGATGGCCGCCGTGAAGGCGGCGTCCATGTAGCTGGCTGAGCCGCAGGCATACAGGTGCCGGCCCGCCTCGTAGGCGGGCACGAGGGCCGCGAAGTCCGCGCGCGTGCCCTCGTCGGTGAAGTGCATATGCACGCGATCCCGCCAGGGCGCACCGAGCAATTCGTCGACGAAACCGGCTGCGCGCCGGCTGCCTGCGCTGTAGTGCAGGTCGAATGGCCGCCCGAGGGTGTGCAGCCGGCGCGCCATCGACAGGAGCGGCGTGATGCCGATGCCACCTGCCAGCAGCAGCGAATGGCCCGCCTCCTCATGCAGCACGAAGTGGTTGCGCGGCCGGCTGATGAAGACCTTCCGCCCCGGCCGGAAGGCGCGGAACATCAGCGCCGAGCCGCCGCGGCCGAGGCCACCTTCGGCCGGCGGCGCCTCGCGCTGCACGCCCAACACATAGCGCGAACGGTCGGCCGGGTCGCCGGCCAGGCTGAAGGCCCGTTGGTACTCCGGCGCCACCACCACGTCCACGTGCGCGCCGGCATCGAACGGCGGCAGGGCGCCGCCCTCCGCCAGCGCCGCGAGCTCGAAACGCGCCACGCCCTCGGCCATCTCCTCGCGCTTGACGAGCCTCACCGGAAACACTGGCGGCTCGCCGACGAGCGGCGCCGGCCCGGGCGCCAGCCCCTCGGTGCGTCCCGCCGCCAGTCGCGCGCGGTACTCGGCCGGCGAAAGCAGCGCCCGGTAGCGCGCGATGCCCTCCTCGCGGTTGACCGGGTGCACGACTGGATATGGCGGCGGCATGCGGTCGGCGGGATACACGGCCAGCGTCTGGTCCTCGGGGCGCAGCTGCAGCTCGCGGCTCAGCCCGCGCCGATGGGTCTGCGCCGCCTGCACGTAGCGGCCGCTGGCGCGATCGAGCTCGATGTCCCACCACCACTTCTTCCCCGGGTTGATGTCGCCGCGGCCGAGCGCGTCGTCGAGCTTGGCGAGCCACGGCGCGGTGCGCGGCAGGTTCATCGCCGCCCAGCGGAACGGTGCCTCGGCGAAGAGGCCCTCCAGGTTCCACGGGCAGGTCTTCATGCAGCGCCCGCACATGCCGCCGGCGGCGTTGGTGATGCGGTAACGCGCGCACTTCTCGGCGTCGCTCTTCCAGATCTCGTAGCCGTTGTAGACGACCTTCGGCCCGGCCGTGATGGCGCCCGAGGGGCACTCGCGCGCGCACTTGTTGCAGCTCTCGCAGAAGCGCTGCAGGCCGAAGTCGATGGGCTGGTCCGCCGACATCGGCATGTCGGTGGTGACGGTGCCGCTCTTCAGGCGCGGGCCGAGGAAGGGGTTGAGGATGACCTCGCCGATGCGGCTCACCTCGCCCAGGCCTGAGAGCAGCAACAGGGGCGGCTGCAGCACGTCGCCGTCGAGCACCGAATGCACGCGCGCCGAGTAGCCGAGCCGGCGGATCTGCTCGGCGACGATGCCGCCCATGAGCGAGAAGCGCAGGTAGGCGCGCATGCTCTGCGCCACGCTGATCCAGTCGTCGCCGCTGGCGCCCTCCATCGTCTCGTGGCCCTGGTCGAGCAGCAGGTTCACGGCGTTGGCGTGCGCGGTCTCGCCATGCGCGGGGATCTCGTTGCCCCCGGCATCGTGCGAATACCAGGCCCAACGCGGCACGGCGCACAGCCCGACGGCATCGGCGCCGAGGTAGTAGCTGGCTGCCTTCAAGTTGTCCGCATTGCGCGCCGGGTCGGCGGTGGTGGGCGACACCGGTGCGCGCGCCGGCCCGAATTGCAGCAGCAGCAGCGCCCCGAGCGCGCGCCGGGCGCAGGCGCCGATGGGGCTCTTCATCACGTAGTGCGCGTTCTTGGCCCCCTCCTGCACGGCGGGGCCGAGGTCGCCGAAGAGCGCGCGCGCGAAGAAGTCGGCGCGCTTGGGAAAGCGCGGCACGCGCTCGTGGTCGATGAAGGTGGTGGGCTCGGGGCGCCGCTTCAGCGTCTCGAAAGGGTAGGCGCCGGCGCGGAACTCGCGCTTCGCATAGGCCTCGTGCTGCCAGGCGTTCTTGAGCGGCGCGCGGCCGGGCGGGCCGCCGAGCCACCAGGCCAGGCCACGCGTACGCAGCGCCGGCTGCCGGGCCTCCAGTGGCGCATCGGCCGCCATCTCGAAGGTCGTGCTCACGGCGGCGAGTGCGAAGCGTTCGCCGAGCCACGGGTTGGTTCGGCCGTCGGGCAACACGAGGCCGGCGGCGCGCGCGAGGTGGGCCAGGTGCACGTCGCTGCAACTCGCGCTGTGCGCGCGCGCCTCGAAGCCGAGCATGCGCAGGTAGGTGGAAAGCAGCACGGCCGTCTGCGCCGCCAGCACCGCCGCGCGGTGCGCCTGCGTGCCGTCGATCCAGTCGCAGCCTGGCTCGTCCGAGCGCGGGTCGCGCGGGTACTCGACCAGGATGACCAGTGCGTGCGTGTGGTGCGCGACCGGCCCGTGCTGCTGGCGCGCCGATGCGAGCACGTCGGCGAGGATCATGTCCATGCCCGCCGCGAAGCTCACCGGTTGGTTGGCTTCGAGCTCGGCGCCGAGCGCCGGCACCTGTGGGTTGCGGATCGGCTCGGAAAGCAGCGCTGCCGGCGGCAGGCTGCACACACCCATCATCGAGGCGTCGAAGTAGTAGCCCGCCGCCTTGAGGTGGCGCGCGCGTTCCTCGGGATCGATCGGCACTTCGGCGCGCTGTGCGTTGACGACACCATCGCGCACGAGGTCGAACATCGCCATGTAGCGGCCGATGGCCGGGGCCAGCGTCGAGGCGAGCGCCGGCGCATTGAAGTCCAAGGCCCGCATGGGAGATAGCAGCGCCACGTCGGCCGGGTTCCGCGGGCTGGACTCATGCACCCTGGCCAACCGCTCCAGCGGCCAGGGTCCCAGATGCACGGGCCGCTGCCAGTAGGAGAAGAAGCGCATCAGCGGCAGGTGCCCGAGCGGCCTCAGCCTCTCAGCGCGTCAGCGGTCGCGGCGGAGTGCCACGCGTGGCGCCGGCGGCGCGGGTGCCACGGGAGGTGCGATTCGTGCGCGGGGCCGCCGCGCCGAGGCCCGGTCGCAACGGCACGGCGGACGCCGCCGCGGGCAAGGCCTTGCGGCGGCCACGCGCCTTCAAGGCTTCGTCGATGTCCTCGCGCGCGCTATCGATCAGCGCCAGGCAGGCGCGTTCGGCGCGCGCTGGCTGCCGCGCGATCACCGCATCGAGGATGGCGCGGTGTTGCGGCAACGACCCCGCCGCGCGCCCCGGCTGCGCCGTGCTCACCTCGAAGCTCGTGCGCAGCAGCGCCCCGAGCGCCTTGCTCATCTGCACCATCATGCGGTTGTGGGCGGCGCGCAGCAGCGTCTGGTGGAAGCGCAGGTCGTTGCTCACGTAGTCGCCGCTGTCGTGCACGCCGGCGCTCATGCCCGCGTAGGCGGCCTCGAGCTCGGCGATGTCGGCGGGCGTCGCGCGTTCGGCAGCCAGGCGCACGGCGGCCGGCTCGACGACGCGGCGCAGCTCCTGCACGTCCTGCAGGAACTCGCGTGTCAGCCCCACGCGCGACTGCCAAGCCACCACGTCGGGGTCGAACCAGTTCCAATGCTCGGCCGGGCGCACGCGCGTGCCGACCTTGGGGCCGATGGACACGAGGCCCTTGGCCGCGAGCGACTTCACCGCCTCGCGCACCACCGTGCGGCTGACGCCCAGCGCCTCGCACAACGCCGGTTCCGGGGGCAGCGCGCTGCCTTCGGCATGCACGCCGGCGACGATGGCCTCGCCCAGGCGGTCGCGGATGTGGCCGTGGAAAGTCTGCGGTGGCATGTCGGTGGGCGGCGCCCGGCGGCGTTGCGGCAGAGCGTTGTGGCGACGAATCGATGAAGTCGTGCGCTCAGCCGCGCACGAACAAGGTGACGAGCGGCTGGTCGCCCACCTGCCGGCTCCAGTGCCCGTGCAGCCTGGCATCGAAGGTGGCACCCTTGGGCAAGACGTCGGCACTGAAGAAGTGCTCGCCCGGCTTGAAAAGGCGCGAGCTGCCGTCCTGCAGGAAGATCTCCATCTGCCCGCCGAGGATGAACACCCACTGCGGCGTCTCGGTGACATGGAACTCGCTGCGAAAGCCCACCGGACTCATGCGCAGCTGGCAGCCGCCGCTGGGCATCAACGCCGACAGGCGCGCCTGCGGCTTGCCCTCGGTGAGCGCGATGGGCTCCTCGCGAAAGCGTGCCCGGCCGTCGTCGGCGGTGTAGAGGACGACTTTCGTGAACGTGGGGGTGTCGGCCATGAGGGACCTCACAAGGTGGCGCTGATGCCGCCGTCCACATAGAGGACGTGGCCGTTGATGAAACTGGCGGCATCGCTGGCCAGGAACACCGCCACCGGCGCCAGCTCGTGCACCTGGCCCCAGCGCCTGCTGGGCGTGTGGCCGGTGAGCCAGGCGGCGAACTTCTCGTCGCCGAGCAGCGGCGCGGTGAGCTCGGTGGCGAAGTAGCCCGGCCCGATGGCGTTGACCTGGATGCCGAGCGGCCCGAGGTCGATGGCCATCGACTTGGTCAGCATCTTGGCCGCGCCCTTGCTCGTCGTGTAGGCGCTCGTGCCGGGGCGGCCGAGCTCGCTCATCACCGAGCAGATGTTGATGATCTTGCCGCGCCCGCGCGGCACCATGCACTTCGCCACCGCCTGGCCGGTGACGAAGAGGCCGTGCACGTTGGTGCCGATGACGGCATGCCAGTCTTCGTGCTTGAGCTCGTGGAAGACGCCGCGGCGCGTGATGCCGGCGTTGTTGACGAGGATCTCGATGGCGCCGAGCTCGGCCTCGATGCGGGCCACCTCGGCCTGCACCGAGGCCGCGTCGCTGGTGTCGAAGCGCGCCGTGTACACGGCGTGGCCCTCGGCGCGCAGCGCGTTCGCCGCGGCTTCGAGCCGGGTGGCGTCGCGCCCGTTCAGCACGACGGGCGCACCGGCCTCGGCAAGACCACGCGCAATGGCCAGGCCGATGCCGGTGGACGAGCCTGTGACCAGCGCGAGTCGGCCGTCGAGGCGGAATGTCTTGGCGTCGATCATGGTCAGGCCGGGGAGGCCGGCGTCGAGGTCGGCATAACGGCTGGCATAGCGGCCGGCATAGAGGCCGGCGCAGAGGCCGACATAGACACCGGTGTCGTGTCAGCCGACGCGGCGTCCATCGAAGCCGGCTTCGCGGCGGTCGACCCGGTCGGCGCCGCACAGCGCCGCAGCCACGTTTCGGCCACCGCGGCCAGGGCCTCGGGCGCGGGTCCGATCGGCAGGCCAAGCGCGCCCTCATCGGCCTGCGGCGGCTCGAGCGCCTCGAGCTGGCTCAGCAGCAGCGAGGGCGGCATGTAGTGCCCCTGCCGCGCCGCCATGCGTTCGGCAAGCAGCTCGCGCGGGCCGTGCAGGAAGACGAAGCGCAACTGGGCATCACCACCGCGCAGCAGGTCGCGGTAGCGTCGCTTGAGGGCCGAACAGGTGACGACCAGGCCTTCGCCGCTTCGCGTTGCGTTGGCCAGCATGGCGGCGATCTTCTCCAGCCAGCCTTGGCGGTTGGCGTCGGTGAGCGGCGTGCCGGCGGCCATCAGCGCCACGTTCTCGGGCGGGTGCAGCTCGTCGCCTTCGACGTAGCGCCACGCCGCCGACACGGCGAGCGCCCGGCCGACCGTCGTCTTGCCGCAGCCGCTGACGCCCATCACCACGACGCGGGCGACCGGCACCGCCGCGCTCGCGTCGGCCCGGCGTGGCGGTACCGCCTCGGTCATGCCAAGCCGGCGGTGCGCCGCAGCGCCGCGGCTTCGACACCCACGCTCGCCGCCGCGTCGACGATCTGCTGCCACGTCGTGGCATCCACCGGCAGCCCCCGGGCCAGGCGCTCGGCGCGCGTGCGCCGCTCGGGGTCGCCGGCGAGCAGCACGCGCTCGTGGCCCTCGCGCGGCTTGATCTGCAGCAGCCCGGCGACGAACTCATCGGCTGCAGCCTCCCAGCCGTCGCTGCCGTGCAGCGCACGCGGGTCGATGATGACGGACAGCATGCCGTTGAGCACGCGCTGGCGGCTGCCATCCTCGCCCTGGCCGACGAGACCGGCGGCGAGCGCGCCACCGAGCAGCTCGCACAGCACTGCCAGCCCCGAGCCCTTGTGCTGGCCGAAGGGCAGCAGCGCGCCCCACGGCGGCTGCACCGTCCAGCGGGGGTCGGTGGTGGCGCGGCCGTCGCCGTCGATGAGGCAACCCTCGGGCACCGGCTCGCCCTTGTTGAAGGCGACGCGCGTCTTGCCCTGCGCGATGGTGCTGGTGGCGAAGTCGAGGATCATCGGCGGCCGCCCCTTGAGCGGCACGCCGGCGGTGAACGGGTTGGTGCCGAACCCGGCCTTGGCGCCGCCGAACGGCGCGACGATGGGCCGCGCCAGCACGTTGACGAAGTGCAGCGAGATCATGCCGGCGGCCACCGCCATCTCGGCCCAGGCACCGATGCGCCCGAGGTGGTGCGCGTTGCCGAGCGCCACGATGGCGCAGCCGAGCGCGCGGGCGCGCTCGATGCCGAGCGCCATCGCCTCGCCGCCCACCACCTGGCCGAAGCCGGCGTGGCCGTCCAGCCGCAGCAGCGCGCCCGCGTCGAGGACCGTGCTCACGTGCGCGTTGACCTTGAGCCCGCCCTCGCGCACGGCGCCCACGTAGCGCGGCAGCATGCCGATGCCATGCGAGTCGTGCCCGGTGAGGTTGGCCTCGACGAGGTTGTTGGCCACCGCGTCGGCCTCGGCGTCGCTGCTGCCGCAGCCCTTGACGACCGTGCGCATGGCCGCGCGCAGCGGCTCGTGCGCGATCAGCAGCATGTCGGCCATGGCGCTCCTCCCGCGCTTGCCGCCCTGCCGGCGGAGTAGGCGAAGAACCTGCTCAACGGCATTCCGGCACCGGTGTCTTCAACGGCCGGCCGGCAAAATGCGCCTCGAGGTTGGCGAGCGCCAGGTCCGCCATCGCCTGCCGCGTGCTCGTGGTGGCGCTGCCGATGTGCGGCACCATCACCACATGCGGCAGCGCGCGCAGGCGCTCGGGCACGTTCGGTTCGTTCTCGAACACGTCGAGGCCGGCGCCACCGATGACGCCCTGCTCCAGCGCCTCGATGAGCGCCGCCTCGTCGACCACCGAGCCGCGCGCCACGTTGACGAGGATGCCCTTCTTGCCGAGGGCGCGCAGCACCTTGGCGTCGATCATGTGCTTCGTGCCCGCGCCGCCCGGCGTGATGATGACCAGGAAGTCGCTCTCCGCCGCCAGTGCCTCGGCGCTCGGGAAGAAGCGGAAAGGCAGGTCGGCCTTGGCCGAACGCGCCGTGTAGGCGATGCTCATGCCGAAGGCTTGCGCACGGTGGGCGATGGCCTTGCCGATGCGGCCCATGCCGACGATGCCGCAGCGAGCGCCGCTCATCTTGCGCGCCAGCGGCATGGGGCCCTTGGCCGCCCATTCGCCGGCGCGCACGTAGCGGTCGGCCGCGGGCAGCTGCCGTGCCGCGCTGAGCATGAGGCCGAGCGCGAGGTCGGCGACGTCGTCGTTGAGCACGTCGGGCGTGTGCGTCACCATCGCGCCGCGCGCCTTGCAGGCGGGCACGTCGATGCCGTCGTAGCCGACACCCATCACCGCCACGATCTCCAGCGCCGGCAGGCGGCCCACCAGTTCGGCCGGCAGCTTCGACTCGCCGCTGGCGGCCACGGCGCGGATGCGCGGCGCGGCGGCGGCGAAGGCGGCCGGGTCGGTCTCGTGCAGGCGGTCGAGCAACTGGTAACGCTCGGTCAACGGGCCCAGGTACAACGGCATCAGCTTCGACACCGCCAACACCAGGGGCTTGGTGTCGTCGGCCGCTCGGGTTCTCGAATCCTGGGACAAGGCGGAGCTCCTGCGTTGGGCGGCGGCGCGGCCTAGGGTGAGCCCGGGGCACCGCCGCAATCGTCATACCATAGTATTTCAAGCATGCCGCAGCGTGCCTGCGGGTAATCGAGCAACCGACCGAGCAAGTCAGCGAGCAAAGCCCCAACGCCATGTCCCAGAACGATCCCAAACCCAAGCGCAAGCCGGCCAGTGAACTGCGCAGCCAGCAATGGTTCGGCCGCCAAGACCGCGACGGCTTTGCCTACCGCAGCTGGGTGAAGGGCAAGGGCGTGCCGCACGACCAGTTCGAAGGCCGTCCGGTCATCGGCATCTGCAACACCTTCAGCGAGCTCACGCCCTGCAACAGCCATTTCCGCACGCTCGCGGAGCAGGTGAAGATCGGCGTCTACGAGGCTGGCGGCTTCCCGCTCGAGTTCCCGGTGATGAGCCTCGGGGAGACGCTGCTGCGGCCCACCGCCATGCTCTACCGCAACCTCGCAAGCATGGATGTCGAGGAGAGCATCCGCGGCAACCCGATCGACGGCGTCGTGCTGCTGATGGGCTGCGACAAGACGACGCCCAGCCTGCTCATGGGCGCCTCGAGCGCCGACCTGCCGACCATCGGCGTCAGCGGCGGCCCCATGCTCAACGGCAAGTGGCGCGGCCAGGAACTCGGCAGCGGCACCGGCGTGTGGAGCATGAGCGAGCAGGTGCGCGCCGGCACGCTGAAGCTCGCCGACTTCTTCGAGGCCGAAAGCTGCATGCACCGCAGCCACGGCCACTGCATGACGATGGGCACGGCCAGCACGATGGCCTCGATGGTGGAGGCGCTCGGCATCGGCCTGCCCGGCAACGCCGCCTACCCGGCGGTGGACGGGCGCCGCAACGTCATCGCCCGCGAAGCCGGCCGGCGCATCGTCGAGATGGTGCACTCCGACCAGAAGATCTCGCAGGTGCTCACGCGCGAGGCGTTCGAAAACGCCATCCGCACGCTGGCGGCCATCGGCGGCAGCACGAACGCCGTCATCCACCTCATCGCCATCGCCGGTCGCCTGGGCGTGCCGCTGTCGATCGACGACTTCGAGCGGCTCGGCAGCGAGATGCCGTGCCTCGTCAACCTGCAGCCGAGCGGCCAATACCTGATGGAGGACTTCTGCTATGCCGGCGGCCTGCCAGCGGTGATGAAGGCGATCGAGAAGTTCCTGCACCTGGACATCGTCACCGCGAACGGCAAGACGGTGCGCGAGAACGTCGGTGACGCGCAGAACTACAACCCCGACGTGATCAAGTCGGTCGAGGCGCCGTTCAAGGACAAGGCCGGCATCGCCGTGCTGCGCGGCAACCTCGCGCCGCGCGGCGCCGTCATCAAGCCGAGCGCGGCCACGCCGGCGCTGATGCAGCACACGGGCCGCGCCGTCGTCTTCGAAGACAGCGACGACTTCCACAAGCGCATCGACGACGAGAACCTCGACGTCGACGAGACCTGCATGCTCGTGCTCAAGAACTGCGGCCCCAAGGGCTACCCCGGCATGGCCGAGGTGGGCAACATGCCGCTGCCGCCCAAGGTGCTGCGCAAGGGCATCACCGACATGGTGCGCATCAGCGATGCACGCATGAGCGGCACTGCCTACGGCACCGTGGTGCTGCACACGGCGCCCGAGGCCGCCGCCGGCGGGCCGCTGGCGCTGGTGAAGAACGGCGACCTGATCACGCTCGACGTCGCCAAGCGCTCGCTGCACCTGCACGTGGACGACGCCGAACTCGAGCGCCGCCGGGCCGCCTGGAAGCCGCCCGTGCCGCAGCTCACGAGCGGCTACTGGAAGCTCTACATCGACCACGTGCTGCAGGCCGACGAAGGTGCCGACCTCGACTTCCTCCGCGGCAAGCGCGGCGCCTTCGTCCCCAAAGACAACCATTGAGTCGCCGCCGACCCGGCGAGCCCGGTGCCGGGCCGGGGCGTGAAGCGCCTCGGTCCGTTATCCCAACCTAGGAACACCATGAACAAGTTTGCTGCTGTTACCGGTGCCGGCTCGGGTATCGGGCGCGCCTGCGCGCTCGGCCTGCTGAAGGAGGGCTGGACCGTCGCCCTGCTTGGCCGCCGTGCCGATGCGCTGAAGGAGACCGCCTCGCTCGCACCCGCAGGCTCGCGCACGCTCGCCGTGCCCTGCGACGTGGGCAGCGAGGAGCAGGTGGCGGCCGCCTTCCAGACCATCGAACGCGAGTTCGGGCGGCTGGACCTGCTCTTCAACAACGCCGGCATGGGCCTGCCGGCGACGACGCCCGATGAAGTCTCGGGTGCCGACTGGCGCCGCGTCGTCGACGCCAACCTGAACGGCTCGTTCTACTGCCTCTCGCAGGCCTTCAGGATCATGAAGTCGCAGAAGCCGATGGGCGGACGCATCATCAACAACGGCTCCATCTCGGCCTACGCGCCGCGCCCGGGCAGCATCGCCTACACGGCCACCAAGCATGCGGTGAGCGGGCTCACGAAGACTGCCGCCCTGGACGGCCGCCCGTTCGACATCGCCGTCGGCCAGATCGACATCGGCAATGCCGCCAGCGAAATGACGGCGCGCATGGTCAACGGCGTGCTCCAGCCCGACGGCAGCATGCGCCCGGAGCCGCGCATGGACCTGCAGTCGGTGGTCGATGCGTTTCTGACGATGTCGCGCATGCCGCTGTCGTCGAACATGCTGTTCGTCAACGTGATGGCGACCAAGATGCCCTTCGTGGGCCGCGGCTGAGGAGATGGTGATGGCAAAGATCGGTTTCATCGGCGCCAGCGGCCTCATGGGCCACGGCATGGCCAAGAACCTGCAGGCCAAGGGCCACGCGCTCACGCTCACCGTGCACCGCAACCGCGAGCGCGTGGCCGACCTGCTGGCCGCGGGCGCTTTGCAGGCCGCGAGCGCGGCCGAGTTGGCAGGCCCGAAATTCGGCTGCGAGATCGTCTTCATCTGCGTCACCGGCTCGCCGCAGGTGGAAGCCAGCGTGCTCGGCGAGCAGGGGCTGCTGGCCGGCGCTGCCCAGCGCAAGGGCGGCGGCCTCGTCATCGTCGACTGCTCCACCAGCGAACCCGACTCGAGCGCACGGCTGCGTGAGCGCTGCGCGGCCGCCGGCGTGAGCTTCGTCGACGCGCCGCTTTCGCGCACGCCGGTGGAAGCCGAGGCCGGGCGGCTGAACGTGATGGTCGGCGCCACGCCGGAAGATTTCGCGAAGCTCGAACCCGTGCTGCGCACCTTCGCCGAGAACGTCTTCCACATGGGCGGGCCGGGCGCGGGGCACATCATCAAGCTGCTCAACAACTTCATCGCGCAGTCGATCTGCACGGCCACCGCCGAGGCCTTCGCCGTCGGCCAGCGCGCGGGCGTCGACGTGAAGAAGCTCGTCGAGCTCATCGCCGCCGGGCCGGTGAACAACGGCCTCTTCCAGGCCATGGCCAAGACGCTCACGGGGCAGATGGACGGCCTCAAGTTCGAGCTCGACAACGCGCGCAAGGACGTGCGCTACTACACCCACCTCGCCGAGGGGCTGGCCATCCCTTCGGTGATGGGCGAGGCGGTGCACCAGTCGCTGACGCTGGCCAGCGCGCTCGGCCACGGCAAGAAGTTCGTGCCTTCGCTGGTGGAGGCGCAGGAGCAGCTGACCGGCGCCAAGCTCGTGCCCCGCTGAGCCTTTCGCCCGCGCGAGGCGCCCGACCCATGAAGATCACCGGCGCCCGCGTCATCGTCTGCTGCCCGGGGCGCAACTTCGTCACCCTGAAGATCGAGACCGACACCGGCCTCACCGGCCTGGGCGACGCTTCGCTCAACGGCCGTGAGCTGGCGGTGGCGAGCTACCTGACCGAGCACGTGCTGCCGCTGCTGATCGGCCGCGACGCCACGCGCATCGAGGACATGTGGCAGTACCTCTACCGCGGCGCATACTGGCGGCGCGGCCCGGTGACGATGAGCGCCATCGCCGCCGTCGACACGGCGCTGTGGGACCTCAAGGCCAAGGAGGCCGGCATGCCGCTGTACCAGCTGCTCGGCGGCGCCAGCCGCGAGCGCGTGCTCGTCTACGCGCACGCCAACGGCCGCGACATCGCCGAGACGGTGGACGAGGTGCATCGCCATGCCGCGCTCGGCTACCGCGCCATCCGCGCGCAAAGCGGCGTGCCGGGGCTCGACAAGGTGTACGGTGTCGCCACCGATGGCAAACCCTACGAGCCAGCGACGAAGGGCCTGCCGGCCGAGCAGGACTGGGACAGCAGCCGCTACCTGCGCCATGCGCCGAAGCTCTTCGAAGCGGTGCGCGACGCCGTCGGCCCGGACTACGAGCTTCTGCACGACGTGCACCACCGCCTCACCCCGATCGAGGCGGCGCGCCTGGGCAAAGACCTCGAGCCCTATCGCCTGTTCTGGATGGAAGACCCGACGCCGGCCGAGAACCAAGAAGCCTTCCGTCTCATCCGCCAGCACACGACGACGCCGCTGGCCGTGGGCGAAATCTTCAACACGGTGTGGGACTGCAAGGGCCTGATCGAGAACCAGCTCATCGACTTCATCCGCACGACCGTCGTGCACGCCGGTGGCATCACGCACCTGCGGCGCATCGCCGACCTGGCCGCGCTCTACCAGGTGCGCACCGGCAGCCATGGCGCCACGGACCTCTCGCCGGTATGCATGGGCGCAGCGCTGCACTTCGACCTCTGGGTGCCGAACTTCGGCATCCAGGAGCACATGCCGCACAACGAAGCCACGGACGAGGTGTTCCCGCACGCCTACCGCTACGAAGCCGGCTTCATGCACCCGGGCGAGGCCCCCGGGCACGGCGTCGAGATCGACGAGAAGCTGGCGGCGAAGTACCCGTACGAACGAGCCTACCTGCCCGTGAACCGGCTGCAACGGGATGGCGCGCTGTGGGACTGGTGACCCGGGGCCGGCGATGCCCTCGACCATCGGGCCACAGCGGACGCGTTGACGCATGAACGACGGCTCCCTGGGCTTTGCTGCCACCGAGTCGGACGCCCCGGCCTTCCCGCGGCTGCACCCCTCGGTGCTTTCGGAGTTGCCCGCCGAGGTGGAACGTCCGCGCTACGACCGCAACGCCTTGCGCGCCGGCATCGTGCACCTGGGTCTCGGCTCGTTCGCGCGCGCCTTCCTCTGCGCGTTCAACGAAACCGCCATCCATGCCGGCGGCGAGCCGCACTTCGGCGTCATCGGCGTGTCGCTGCGCAGCCCTGCCGTGCGCGACGCGCTGGCGCCGCAGGACGGCCTGTACACCGTGGCCCGCCGCGATGCCGACGCCGCGGGCCAGCCGCGCCAACGCCTGCAGGTGATCGGCAACCTGGTCGGCCAACTCGTCGCGCCCGAGGACCCGGGCGCCGTGCTCGAGGCCATCGCCGCAACGGCCACGCGCATCGTCAGCCTCACCGTGACCGAAAAGGGCTATGCGCATGATCCGGCGAGCGGGCGACTGCGTGAGGACCACCCCGACATCGCACACGACCTGCGCCAACCCGAGGCGCCGCGCAGCGCGGTGGGCTTCATCGTGCGCGGCCTGGCGCTGCGGCGCGCGCGCGGGCTGCCACCCGTCACGCTGCTGAGCCTGGACAACCTGCCGCACAACGGTCGCACCTTGCAGGGCCTGGTGCTCGCGTTTGCGCGCCGGGTCGACGCGGCGCTCGCCGACTGGATCGAGACCCGCTGCACCTTCCCCAACAGCATGGTCGACCGCATCGTGCCGGCCACGACCGACGCCGACCGCGAGCAGGTCGCCGCCGCACTGGGCCATCGCGACGCCTGGCCGGTGCCGGCCGAGCCCTACCTCGACTGGGTGGTCGAAGACCGCTTCGCCGCCGGCCGGCCCGACTGGCACCTGGCCGGTGCGCGCTGCGTGGTCGACGCCTCCGCCTGGGAGCAACTCAAGCTGCGCGCCGTGAACGGCAGCCACTCGGCACTCGCCTACCTGGGCGCGATGGCCGGCCGGCGCACCGTGGACGAGGCCGTCGGGCAGCCGGAACTGCGCGAGTTCGTGCGCGCCATGGTCACGCAGGAGGTGCGCTCGACGCTGCCGCCGTTGCCCAACCTGGACTTCGACAGCTACGTTCAAGGCCTGCTCGATCGATTTGCCAACCCGGCGCTCGCGCACCGCCTGCAGCAGATTGCGATGGACGGCTCCCAGAAGCTGCCGCAGCGGCTGCTCGCAACCATCGAGCAGCGGCTTGCCGCCGGGCTGCCGATCGCGTGCTTGTCGCTGGCGGTGGCGGCCTGGATGCACTACCTGCGCGGCATCGACGAATGGGGCCGCCCGTATGCCATCGACGACCCGCTCGCCGTCTCGCTGGCCGCCGCGCGCGCCGCCGCTGAATCAGAACCCACGCTGCGTGACCGTGTCGCCGCGTTCACCCAGTTCGCGCCCGTGTTCGGTGACCTCGCCGGGCATGCGACCCTGGTCGACGCGTTGACCAAGGCGCTCGCGAGCCTGCAGAGCGTCGGCGTGCGCCTCACCGCCCAACGCTGGGCACGCACGGAATGAGGCGCCCGCCGGTCCCACCTTGCGGGCGCAGCACGCGCCTGGCGCTCGCATGCTGCGGGTTTGTGCCAGACGATGCCGCGGCGGGCGGCCCGTAGCATCGATCGCACGTTCTGTTCCGCCCTCAATCGACCCGGGCCACACCAAGGAGACACGCGATGAAGCGCACCCTGTTCCTGCAATCGATGCTTGCCACGGCAGCGCTGGCGCTCGCCGGCGGTTTCTCATCCGCGGCTTTCGCCCAGACCAAGCTCAAGTGGGCCCACGTCTACGAGACCAGCGAGCCGTACCACACCGAAAGCGTGTGGGCCGCCGAGGAGATCAAGAAGCGCACCAACGGCAAGTTCGAGATCCAGGTCTTCCCCGCCAGCTCGCTCGGCAAGGAGACCGACATCAACCAGGGCATGCAGCTCGGCACGGTCGACATGATCATCTCGGGCCCGAGCTTCGCGGCGCGCAGCTACCCGCGCCTGGGCATCGCCTACTACCCGTTCATCTTCCGCGACGGCGACCACCTGCTCGCCTACAGCAAGAGCGACGTCTTCAAGGAGATGATCGAGGGCTTCCGCGCCAAGACCGGCATCCAGATCCTCGCCTACACCTACTACGGCGCCCGCCACACCACGGCACAGGCGGCGTTCACCAACTGCGCCGGCATGAAGGGCATGAAGATCCGCGTGCCCGACGTGCCCGCCTACCGCGCCACGCCCGAGGCCTGCGGCGCCAATCCGACGCCGATCGCCTTCGCCGAGGTGTACCTGGCGCTGCAGAACAAGACCGTCGATGCGCAGGAGAACCCGCTCACCACCATCGAGGCGAAGAAGTTCTACGAGGTGCAGAAGCACATCATGCTGACCGGGCACATCGTCGACGGCCTGACGACGCAGGTGGCGCCGCACGTGTGGACGAAGCTCAGCGACGCCGAGAAGAAGATCTTCACCGACGTCGCCCTCGAGGCTGCCGCCCGCGCCACGGCGCAGATCAAGAAGCGCGAGGCCGAGCTCGTGGCCGAGTTCAAGAAGAAGGGCCTGGGCGTGCACGAGGTCGACCGCAAGAGCTTCGTCGACGCGGTGCTGAAGACCAAGCCGGTGGAGTCGATGGGCTTCGACAAGAAGGACTACGACCGCATCGTCGGCATCAAGTAAGCCGGCGCGATGGACATCGACTCCGGCCCCAAGGTGATGGGGGACGACGGCGAGTTCCACGCCGTCGATGAAGCCGTCGACCTCTCCGGCACGCCGCCGGAGGCCTGGGTGGCGCTGGCCCTCTTCTGGGCCCTGGCCGGAGTCGTGTTCACGCAGTTCATCACGCGCTACGTGCTCAACAACTCGGCCAGCTGGACCGAGGAGATCGCGCGCTACCTGCTCATCGGCACCGTGTTCGTGGGCGCCTCGATCGGCGTGGCCAAGAACAACCACATCCAGGTCGACCTGCTCTACCGCTACCTGCCGGCCGGCCTCTCGCGCTGGATGTCGCGCGGGGTCGACGTGCTGCGCATGGCCTTCTTCTTCACGATGACCGTGCTCACGGTGCTGATGATGCAGAAGATGGGCAACTACCAGATGACCATCGTCGACCTGCCGATGAACATCGTCTACGGCGTTTGCCTGTTCGGCTTCGCGGCCATGGCGCTGCGTTCAGTGTGGGTGGCCAAGGTGCACTGGCAGCGCGGCTACAGCGTACTCGAGCGGCCCGAGTCCACCATGCAGGACCGCTGAAACCCGAATCCGCACGCGTCCATGCTCAACGCCCTGTTCCTGTTCCTCATGGCCAGCGGCCTGCCGCATCCGTCGGGCCCGCTGCCATGCTGAAAGCCCTGTTCCTGTTCCTGATGGCCAGCGGCCTGCCCGTGGCCATCGCCATGGCCGGCAGTTCGCTGGTCTACATCCTGATCAGCGGCGACCTGCCGCCCTTCGCGGTGGTGCACCGCATGATCGGCGGCATCGACAGCTTTCCGCTGCTCGCGGTGCCCTTCTTCATCCTCGCCGGCAACCTGATGAACAACGCCGGCATCACCAACCGCATCTACAACTTCGCCCTCGCGCTGGTGGGCTGGCTCAAGGGCGGCCTCGGGCACGTCAACGTGGTCGGCTCGGTCATCTTCGCCGGCATGAGCGGCACCGCCATCGCGGACGCCGCGGGCCTGGGCACGGTCGAGATCAAGGCCATGAAGGACCACGGCTACGCGGCCGAGTTCGCGGTCGGGGTCACCGCGGCTTCGGCCACGCTCGGGCCCATCATCCCGCCCAGCTTGCCCTTCGTCATCTACGCCATGATGGCCAACGTGTCGGTGGGCGCGCTGTTCCTCGCCGGCCTCCTGCCGGGCATCCTGATGGCGGTGATGATGATGATCACCGTCGCCTACTTCGCGCACAAGAACAAGTGGGGCGGCGACGTCAAGTTCAGCGCCACGCGCTTCGGCCGCGCCATGATCGAACTGGCTGTCGTCGCCGCCGCGCCGGTGCTCACCTACTACGCCGCGCAGGCCACCACCGCTGCTGGCCTGCCGGCCCAGCCCGTCGTCATTGGCGCCATCGTGCTGCTCTTCCTGGCCGACTGGAAGTGGAAGTTCCAGGCCGTGCTACCCATCATGACGCCGGTGCTGCTGATCGGCGGCATGACGACGGGCCTCTTCACGCCCACCGAGGGCGCCATCGCCGCCAGCGCCTGGGCGCTCTTCCTGGGCATCGTCTGGTATCGCACGATGAGCTGGAAGCTCTTCGTCAAGATCAGCCTCGACTCGGTGGAGACGACGGCGACGGTGATGTTCATCGTCGCCGCCGCGTCGATCTTCGGCTGGATGCTCACCGCCACCGGCGTCACCGCCGACATCGCGAAGTGGGTGCTGGCGGTGACCAAGGAGCCGTGGCTCTTCCTGCTCATGGCCAACCTGCTGATGCTCTTCGTCGGCTGCTTCCTCGAACCGACGGCGGCCATCACGATCCTCGTGCCCATCCTGCTGCCCATCGCGCGGCA
>JAEUPE010000190.1 GCA_016790435.1 Rubrivivax sp.
GCACTTGCCGGATCAGCAGCACCCACATCAGCGGCCACGCGACCGCATCGATGGCCGCGAGCAAGCGCCGGCCGGGCCAGTCAGGCGCGTCCGGCCGGGGTTCGCGAGCAACCAGCAGCCACATGACTCCTCCGACCCGGAATGCGCGGGCGGTTTCACCCCGCCCGCGCATTCCGTTCAGCCTGGCGATCGGCGCAGCGGCTCGGGCAGCCAGAGCGTGCCGGCCAGCCGCGATGCCGCTGCGCTCACCAGCGCATCCTGCTTCATCGCCTCGACACCACCACCGGCCAGCTCGGGCCCGGCCTCTGTCCGCGCCGATCGAACTTTGACCCACCCTGCCGACTGAACTTTGACCCAGGGCTGGTAGCCGGTTCTTGATGAAGCCGGCTGTGGACAACTGTAGCTGCTTGCTCCTTTCGATGGTTCATGTGGCTGGTTCGCGCGGCGGCAGGACGCGAAGGGCGTAGCCCGTAGAGGCCTGCCGCCGCGCGGCGCTCTGTCTCACTGCGGGTCGACGCCCTTGGCCCGGCGCTCGCTCTCCCGCGCCTTGATGCGCCGCCGCGTGCTGGCCGTGGCCTGCGTGACGCGGTAGCTCTCGTTGCCGGTCTCCACGATGTGGCAGTGGTGTGTGAGCCGGTCCAGCAGCGCGGTGGTCATCTTCGCGTCGACGAACACGCTGGACCACTCGGCGAAGTCCAGGTTGGTCGTGATGACCACGCTGGTGTGCTCGTAGAGCTTGCTCAGCAGGTGGAACAGCAGCGCCCCGCCGGCCTGGCTGAACGGCAGGTAGCCCAACTCGTCGAGCACGACCATGTCCATGCGCAGCAGACTGGCGGCGATCCGCCCGGCCCTGCCTTCTGCCTTCTCTCGCTCCAGGGCATTGACCAGGTCCACCGTCGAGTAGAACCGCACCCGCTTGCCGTGCTCGGTGATGCCGGCCACGCCGATGGCGGTGGCCAGGTGCGTCTTGCCCGTGCCCGGCCCGCCCACCAGCACGACGTTGTGCGCTTCGCGCGTGAACTCGCCGCTGGCCAGTTGCCCGAGCAGCTTGCGGTCCACCACCGAGGCGTCGAAGTCGAAGCCGGCCAGGTCGCGGTGCACCGGGAAGCGTGCCGCGGCCATCTGGTGGCTCACCGAGCGCGTCGCACGGTCGCTGGCTTCGGCCCGCAACATCTGCTCGACCAGCCAGCGCGAGCGCGCCAACTCGGCGTTGTTCTGCTCGGTGAGTTCGCTCCAGGTGGCCGCCATGCCGTGCAGCCGCAACGCCTTCAGCTCGGCGATGACGTCAGTCATGGCTGGCCTCCTGCTCGGCGAGTTGCCTCAGCCGGTCGTAGCGCGCCGTGTCCGCCGTCGGTGGCGTCAGCGTGCGCAGCGCGGTGTCCACGTTCTGCGGTCGCGCCGGTGCGGTCAACCGCGCCAGCACGTTGGCCACGTGTTCCGGGCTCACCCGACCGCTCGGACCGGCATGCTCCAGCGCCAGGTCGGCGGCCACCAGCACCGTCTCCAGGCCGGCCACCGGCACGAGAGCGAGCACCTGTGCCATCAGGCGATCTCCACCGACATGCCGCAGCAGCGCCACCCTGAGCTTGGCCAGCGGCTCGGGCAACTCCAGGAACGGCGCACCGTTCCTCAGCGCGCCGGGCTTCCTCTGCACCAGCGGGATGTAGTGCTGCCAGTCGTAGGCGGTCTTGTTCTTGCCCGCCAGCCGCTCGTGGCTGGCCACGATCCGGTCCTCGAAGACGATCACCACCCGCCCCGGGTACAGCCGCGTGCTGACCATCTGCCGCGCCAGCTCGCACGGCACCGAGTAGCGGTTGCGCGCCACCGTGACCAGGCAGGTGCTGCTGACGCGGCTGAACTCCTGCACGTAGCCGTCGAAGGGCGCGGGCATGGGCATCAGGTGGGCACGCTCGAGCTCCAGCACCTCGGCCACGCTGAAGTTCTTGTGCTCGGGATGGCGCAGCTCGCTCCACAAGGCCTTGCAGCGCTCGGCCAGCCAGGCGTTGAGTTCGTCCAGGCCGCTGAAGCGCTGCTCGCGCGCTTCCAGCCAGATCCGCCGCCGGCTGTCCTGCACGTTCTTCTCCACCACGCCCTTCTCCCAGCCCGAGGCGACATTGCAGAAGTCGGCATCGAACAGGTAGTGCGCGCACATCGTGGTGAAGCGCAGGTTGACCTCGCGCCGCTTGCCGCGGCCGACGCGGTCCACCGCTGTCTTCATGTTGTCGTAGATGCCCCGGCGGGCCACCCCGCCCAGCGCGGTGAACGCCCGGGTATGGGCGTCGAACAGCATCTCGTGGCCCTGGCCGGGGTAAGCCACGAGCCAGAACGCGCGGCTGGCGCACAGCTTCAGGTGCGCCACCTGCAAGCGCTGGTACTGCCCGCCGATGACCAGCGCCTCCTCGCTCCAGTCGAACTGGAACGCCTCCCCGAGCGCGAAGCTCAGCGGCACGTACGCGTCGCCCGAACTCGCGCCGCCTTGCTCGGCCCGCCATTGCCGGATGTAGTCGGTCAGCCGCGTGTAGCCACCTTCGTATCCCTGCGCGACCAACTGCGCATACAGCGCCTTGGCCGTGCGCCGCTCCTTCTTCGGCCGCCTCGCATCGGCCAGCAGCGCCTGCTGCACCACCTCGACGAACGGTGTGAGCTTGGTCGGCACCGCAGGGCGCCGGTACTTCGGCGCCTCTGCCTTGCCGATGCGCAGGTACTTGCGCACCGTGTTACGCGACAGGCTCGTCGCCTTGACGATCTCGCGCACCGACTTCTTGTCCCGACGGTGCATCCGCAAAACCTTGCCAATCATGGCCATGGTGATCACTCCTACTGCCCCCGCCCATCCGCTGTGGATATCTCGGGCAGGGTAGGTTGAACACCTGGGTCAGTTTTCGGTCGGCACAGGCCTCACAGGTGGGTCAAATTTCGGTCGGCGGCAACAGGCCAGACGGCCATGGTGACGGTGGATGACGAAGAGATCACCGTGATGGCGTTCCCGGCGACCGCCTCGGCGCTCGACTTCGTGATGCCGATGCTCCGCTCCGGCCGCATCGCCGAGGCCGTGCCCTACTTGGAAAGCCTCACCAAGTCGGCGCCGGCCGACGCCGCGGTGCTCTACAACCTGGGCATCGCCTACAGCGAGCTTGGCCAGTACGACGAGGCCATCATTCGCTTGAAGCGCGCGGTGCAGCTGGACCCGGGCCACGCCCACGCCTGGGTCGGCATCGGCAATGCCTACCACCAGATGCGCAAGCCAGACCAGGCGCTCGAAGCCTTCGAGAAGGCGGTGCAGGCAGATCCGAACGACGGCTACACACGGCGCAACCTGGGCGGCATCCTCATCGGGTTCAAGCGCATCGGCGAGGCGGTGCAGCACCTGCGTCGCGCCTTGGACCTGATGCCCGACGACCCGCAGTCCATCTTCGGCCTGGCCACGGCGCTGGAGCAACAGGGCACACGGGAGGCCGACGAGGAAGCCGATCAGCTCTACCGCCGCTTCATCCAGGAGCATCCGAACTCGCCGATGGTTGAACAGGCGGAGAAGGCACGCACGGCGTTCGCCCACCGGCAGGTGAAGTCCAACTCGGTCGGCGGCTTCCGGCCCGACGTGATGATGTACATCGCAGGGGCGCTGGACTCTTTCAAGAAGCAAGGTGCGCAGAAGCGCCAGGCCATCGCGTTGGAGATCGCCATCCTCGGTCGAGGCGGCCTGGACATCAATGATCCGGACGAGAAGTACAGCCTGAAGTCCCTGCCGGGCAAGTTCTCCGGCCTGCATTTGCTGGCCATCATGTATGCGGCGTTCCAGCAAATCGACCCGACGATGGACACGGGCGTGGACTTCGCGGCCGAGTACAAGGCGGCGATGGAGATGCAGGGCAAGTAGTCGGCGCCTGCGCGATTGCGAGACAGGCCCTCACCGTTGGGGGCCGATATCGACCGGCCCCCGCTTCGGCGCCTGTTCGGGCCCAGGCCGTTGCGGAACGGTAGCCTGAGTGATCGGCATCTCCTTGATGAACGCGGCGATGGCAGCAGCCAACTTGCGGTCCGCCGAATCTCCGGACAGGGCCAGCGCCTTTCCCACGTGCATCCACGCTTCGACGGCCTGCGCCCGCGTCGCCTTCGCCGCGGCCGTGGCCTTGGTTTCCGTCCGCGTGGTTCGCAAGCGCCCGTCTTGCCGCGCCTTCAACCGCCACAGGGTGTCGTAGTTTCTGTCCCGCCCGCGGGTCGCCTGGCGCGTCGCTTCGGCCTCGATCCCTTGGTCACGCAGCTTCTCGGCAAAGGTCTCCCGCCACCGGTGCAGGTCAGCCTTCCGCGGATTCAGGCGCCTGCCATGCCGAGACTCGGCCCGGACGCTGATGTGCACGTGCGGGTTGGCCTGATGGTCGTGCAGGACCATCACGTACTTGTGGTCCGCCAGCTCGGCCTTGGCGAACTCACGCGCCGCACGCTGCACCGCCAGCGGGTCGGTGCCCCTGGGCATCGACAACATGACGTTGTAGGCCTCCCTCCGGTCGCCGATGTCTTCGATGAAGGTGCCGCCATAGCGCCAGTCTTCCGCCAGCCCGTGCAGCGCTGATTTGCCGCGCGAGATGTCGCCGCGGTCGTCCTCGATGTCGAGGCGGCCGTTCTTGCTGATGTAGCGGAAGTGGGCGGCGATGGCCTTCATGCCACGCCCGCCCCCAGTGACCTTCACCATCACTTGCGGCGCCCGACGCACCACGGTGGCCTCGATGCGAGCACGGATGGCGGCGGCCCGCTGATGTGCGCCGAGCCCGCTCAGCTTGGGTTGCGGTCGGGTGTGCACGATCCGATTGCCCGGATAGAAGAGCCGATCGCCCCACTGCAGCAGGACGCCGTCGATGTTCTGACCTAGG
>JAEUPE010000191.1 GCA_016790435.1 Rubrivivax sp.
GGCGGCGATCTGGCTGGTGGTGAGCGCACGGATCTGGCTGGTGCTGAACTCGACGAGGTCGGTGGTCTCCAGCGCGGCGATCTGGTTCGTGGTCAGGCCGGCGATCTGCTGCGTCGTCAATGCGACGAACTGGCCGCTGTCGAGCGCCGTCAGGTCGGCCGTGGACAACGAGGCGAGCTGCGAGGTCGACAGGCCGACCAACTGGCTTGTCGTCAGCGAGGTCAGCTGCGTCGTGCCAAGCGCATCGAACTGCACCGTGCTCAGCGCGGCCAGTTGTGCCGTGCTCATCGCAGCCAGGTCGGTGGTATCGATGGCGGCGACGTCGGCCGTCTGCATGGCGCGCAACTGCGTCGTGCTGAGCGCGGCGATGTGCGTGCTGCTCAGGTCGGCCACTTGGCCGGTGCCGAGGGCGGCGATCTGGCTGGTGGTCAGGGCGCGAATCTGGCTGGTGCTGAACTCGACGAGGTCGGTGGTCTCCAGCGCGGCGATCTGGTTCGTGGTCAGGCCAGCGATCTGCTGCGTCGTCAGCGCGACGAACTGGCCACTGTCGAGCGCCGTCAGGTCGGCGGTCGAGAGGGCGGCCAGCTGCGAGGTCGAAAGGCTGGCGAGCTGGCTCGTCGTCAGGGACGTGAGCTGCGTCGTGCCGAGGGCGTCGATTTGGCCCGTGGCGAACGCCTGCAGCTGCGCGGTGCTCATCGCAGCCAGGTCGGTCGTATCGATGGCCGCAACGTCGGCCGTCTGCATCGCGCGGACCTGGGTCGTGCTGAGCGCGGCGATGTGCGTGCTGCTCAGGTCGGCGACCTGGCCGGTGCCGAGGGCGGCGATCTGGCTGGTGGTCAGGGCACGGATCTGACTCGTGCTGAACTCGACCAAGTCCGTGGTCTCCAGCGCGGCGACCTGGTTGGTCGTCAGGCCGGCGATCTGCTGGGTGGTCAGGGCCACGAACTGGCCGCTGTCGAGCGCGGCGAGGTCGGACGTGGCCAGAGCAGCGACTTGCGAAGTGGCGAGGCCGGCGACCTGGCTCGTCGTCAGCGAGGTGAGCTGCGTCGTGCCGAGGGCATCGATCTGGCCGGTGGTGAAGGCCTGCAGCTGCGACGTGCTCATCGCCGCGAGGTCGGTGGTGTCGATGGCGGCCACGTCGGCCGTCTGCATGGCGCGCACTTGCGTCGTGCTGAGTGCGGCGATGTGCGTGCTGCTCAGGTCGGCCACCTGGCCGGTGGTGAGCGCTGCGATTTGGCTGGTGGTGAGCGCGCGAATCTGGCTCGTGCTGAACTCGACCAGGTCGGTGGTCTCCAACGCGGCGACCTGGTTGGTCGTCAGGCCGGCGATCTGCTGGGTGGTCAGGGCCACAAATTGGCCGCTGTCCAGCGCCGCCAGGTCGGACGTGGCCAGAGCAGCGATCTGCGAGGTGGCGAGGCCCGCGACCTGGCTCGTCGTCAGCGACGTGAGCTGCGTCGTGCCGAGGGCATCGATCTGGCCGGTGGTGAAGGCCTGCAGCTGCGACGTGCTCATCGCAGCCAGGTCGGTGGTGTCGATGGCGGCGACGTCGGCCGTCTGCAGCGCGCGGACCTGGGTCGTGCTGAGCGCGGCGATGTGCGTGCTGCTCAGGTCGGCAACCTGGCCGGTGCCGAGGGCGGCGATCTGGCTGGTGGTCAGCGCGCGGATCTGGCTCGTGCTGAACTCGACGAGGTCAGTCGTCTCCAGCGCCGCGACCTGGTTGGTCGTCAGCGCGGCGACTTGCTGCGTGGTGAGGGCCACGAACTGCCCGCTGTCGAGCGCGGCGAGATCGGCGGTCGCGAGGGCGGCGATCTGGGAGGTCGACAGGCTTGCCAGCTGGCTCGTCGTGAGCGACGTCAGTTGCGTGGTGCCGAGGGCGTCGATCTGGCCGGTGCTGAATGCGGCCAGTTGCGAGGTCGCCATCGCGGCGAGGTCGGTGGTGTCGATGGCGGCGACATCGGCCGTCTGCATCGCGCGCACCTGCGTCGTGCTGAGCGCGGCGATGTGCGTGCTGCTCAGGTCGGCCACCTGGCCGGTGGTGAGCGCGGCGATCTGGCTCGTCGTCAGCGCCCGGATCTGGCTGGTGCTGAACTCGGCGAGGTCGGTGGTCTCCAGCGCCGCGACCTGGTTGGTCGTCAAGTTCGCGATCTGCTGCGTCGTCAACGCCACGAACTGGCCGCTGTCGAGCGCGGCGAGGTCGGCGGTCGACAGCGAGGCCAGCTGCGAGGTGGTGAGCGAGGCGATCTGCGTCGTTCCCAACGACGTCAATTGTGTGGTGCCGAGCGCGTCGATCTGCGCCGTGCTGAGCGCAACGAGTTGCGCCGTGCCCATGGCGGCGAGGTCGGTCGTGTCGATGGCGGCGGCGTCGGCCGTCTGCAGCGCGCGCACCTGCACGGTGCTGAGCGCGGCGATGTGCGTGCTGCTCAGGTCGGCGACCTGCGTCGTCTCGAGCGCGACGATCTGCGCCGTCGTCAGCGCGCGGATTTGCGACGTGCTGAACTCGACGAGGTCGGTGGTCTCGAGGCCGGCGATCTGCGCCGTCGTCAGGCCGGCCACCTGGGCCGTCGTCAGCGCGACGAACTGGCCGCTGTCCAGCGCCGACAGGTCGGAGGTGGTGAGCGAGGCCAGCTGCGAGGTGGCGAGGTTGGAGATCTGCGTCGTCGTGAGCGACGTGAGCTGGGTCGTGTCGAGGGCGGCGAATTGCTGCGTCGACAGGGCGCGCAGCTGGTTCGTGCTCATCTCGACCAAGTCGGTCGTCTCGAGCGCGGCCACGTCGGCCGTCTCCATGGCACGCACCTGCGTCGTCGTCAGCGCCGCCACCTGCGCGGTGGTGAGGGCCTGGATGTCGTCGGTGTTCAGCGCCACGATCTGCGAGGTGCCCAGGCCCGCCACCTGCGCGGTCGTGAGGTTGGACACCTGGTCGGTGGTGAGGGCGCCGATCTGGTTCGTCGACAGGCTCGCCACCTGCACCGTGCTCATCGCCGCGACATCGGTGCTGCCCAGGGCCACGATGTCGGCGGTCTCGAGCGAGCGAAGCTGCGTCGTCGAGAACGCGGCGACCTGCGAGCTCGTGAAGCCCTCGATCTGCGTCGTGTCCAGCGCCACCAGTCCGGCGGTGGTGAAGGCACGCACCTGGCTCGTGCTCAGCACCTCCAGGTCGGCGGTCTCCCAGCCGCGCATGGCGCTCGTCGTGATGGCCGCGATGCCCTGCGTGGAGATGGCCGCCATCTGCTCGGTGCCGAGCGCCGCGATCTGCGAAGAACTGAAGGCTGCCCAGTCCGCGGTGGTCAACGCCGCGATCGAGGCCGTGTCGAGGCCGGCGATCTGCGAGGTGGTCAGGGCCGAGATGATGGAAGCCATGGAACTGTCCTTCGGGGGCGGTGCGTTCTTCGTGTGTCCCCTGGTGACAAAGCCGCGCCAGACGTCGACGGCCACGCCCCGGGGGAGTCGTGTCGTCCGGATATCGGGTGGTGACCGGGCAACTTGAGGCGACACGGCGCCGCAAAGGGCGGAACTGGCCGGACATGGCGGCGCGCTTGTCCGGATCGGGTCGCGCGGCGTGAACTAGTGCCTATCCCGTGGCGGGCGGTGCGGGCGGTGCGGGCTGTGCGGCCAGCCGCGTTGCGGTGCGCCGAGCCGCATCAACCCGAAAAGAAGGGCGAACTGCGCCGGCGAAAGAAAGCCGACCGCGCTGGCGCACCAGCGGGGTCGGCAAGTCCGTCGGGACGTTGCTTCCGTCAGGACAGGGGGGAATGGATCAGCCGCGGCCGGCCCCGCATGGCGTCAGCCGGGGGCTGCGGCGGCCAGGCGCATCAGCCGTTGCTCTTGACCGTGAGCTGGTTCTCGACCTTGCGGACGCCTTCCACGGCCGCCGCCAAGCGCGTCGCGCGGTCGCGCGCGATGGCGTTGGGTGCCGTGCCGCGCAGGGCGACGCGGCCTTCGGTGGTGTCGACGTTGATGCTCAGCGCGCTCAGCTCGCTGTCACGCGCCAGCTCGGCCTTGACCGCGGCGGTGATGGTTGCATCGGTGATGGCGGTCTTGGCGCCGGCGGCCACCTGTTCAGTGGCGGCGCGTGCCTGTTCGGCCGCCTCCTTGGCCTTGCCGACCGCGACGTCGACCTGCTGACCCGCAGTGCGGGGTTCCTCCGCGCGGTTGCAGGCGGCGAGGCCGAAGGCGGAGAGCAACGTGATGGCGGCGGCGAGCGAAGTCAGGCCGAACGGTCGGGAGGAATTGCGTGACGTCATGGTGGTCACCTCTCGGTTGAGCCGCGGTGTGCGGCGGGTGACGGAAAGATAGGGACGGTGCCGCGATGGCGACATCGGCGGGCGGCGCCTGTGCCTGTGGGAGATCGCCGACAAGGGTGTCGGACGGCGTCCTGCCCGCAGCCCAGCACCCAAGGTTCGGACCAGGAATCCTTGATGTGACCGTCGATGTCCTTCACGCCGCCTCCGACGGCGGCAGCCCTGGCCTTCACTCCGGGCACGGCGCCTTGTAGGACGAGCGGGGGGCGGCGTGCCGATGCGGCGGCGCCCCCTCAAGCGGAAGGCCGGCCACCGCCGGCGAACAGCCGGCTGCGAATCAGCTGCTGCACGAGGCGCTGGCTTTCCGCCCGCAGCGCCCCCCAAAGTGCCCCCGACAGCGCCGGTCCGACCAGCAGCACCAGGGTGCGCCGCAACTGCCGCCGCGGCCCGGCGCCGGTCAGCAGGCCGAGCAGGCCACCGGTGAGGGCTCCGATGCCGAGCAGCAGCCAAGGCCGACGCGCCGCGAAGGTGTGCAGCAACCAGCGGTGACCGTCGAGCCGGCCGGCTCTCGCGGCCGGGGCCGTTTGCAGCCCCTCTGCGAGCTCGCGGCGGCTGTCTTCGAGTGCCTGCGCCGCGTCGTGGATGGCCTCAAGCGGGTGGCGAGGCTGAAGCGGCTGAGACGGCTGAGGCGCCTGCGGTGCCAGTGGTGCCAGCGGCGGCTGCGGGTGCTGCGGCGGCTGGTGTGCCGGCGGTGACGGGCGAGGCTGCGGGTTCATGGACGGGCTCCGCTGCTTGGACGAGCCAGCCCGCGTCGGCCGCGAGTTGCTGGCGCAGGCTGGCATACGGCGGCACCGGCTCGGCGCGCGCTGCGAGCCAGCCGGTCACGAGGGCAGCTGCGAGTGCCAGCCCGGGAATCCACCAGAACGCCGCGGGCGTGCCAGCGGCGAGCCCCGCCGAAGCGAGCAGGGCCGCGACCCCGGCCAGCGTGACCGCGCAGCCCAGCAGCAGCAGTGCGGCGATGCCGAGCGCGACGCGGCGCGCCAGGCGTTGCGCCGCGTAGCCGGTCTCGGCCTGCACCAGCGTGCCGTACAGCGCCAGGTGGCGCAGCAGGCCGGACGGCTGGCCGGTGACGAGGCGGGCGAACGTGGCGAGCACGGCCTTGCGGCTCAGCGGTCACGCTTCAGCGCGAGCATCACGAGGCCGGTGACCGCGGCGCCGACGGCGGCGGCGATGAGCACGGACTTCACCGGTTCGTCGCGCACATAGCGCTGCCCGCGCTCGCCGAGGGCACCGGCTTCGTCGCGCACCGTGCCGACGGCTTCGCGCACGAGCTCGGCATTGCTCTGCCACCAGGTCCGAGCCATCTCGCCGAAGCGGTGCGCTTCCTGCGCTACCGCGTCGGTCATCGCGGAGGCGGCAGCCTTGATCGGTGCCGCGTCGGCTGCGGTGTCGGCGCCGACGGGCGCGCGGGCGAGGGTGGCGTTGTCGGTGTGGACGGCTTTCATGGCAGGCTCCTTGGGAGGTTCGGTGGTTCGGTGGTCCGTGGATCCGAAGGTCACGGGTGATGCAAGGGCATTGCTGGGCGTGGATTCGTGCGAGCGGCCGCCGCGCAGGTCAAGGTCGCCCACGCAGCAGGTTGAACAGGAACGTCGCGACCGCGAGCACGAGGAAGACGACGAACAGGATCTGGGCGATGCCGGCGGCACTGGCGGCGATGCCGGTGAAGCCGAACAGCGCTGCGGCCAGCGCGATGAGGAAGAAGACGACGGCGTAGTGCAGCAAGGGGCTCTCCTTCGAGTGGCGGTGTGGGCGCGTCAGCGCGATGCCGGTGAAGAAGAGCGTAGGCCGGCGAGCCTGGCGGCGAGCTCGGCGTGCGCCGCGCCGCGTCGTCGGAGCAGGGGCCTGCTGCATGTAGGCGGACACCGACAGGGGCGGTGCCCGGGCGGGCGGGCCTTCGGGCGCATGAGGCGACCCCTGATGGGGCCGACGTGCCGCGCTAGGAGGTTGCCGACGTGGTACCGAGCGGGGTGCCGAGCGGGGTACTGCACGTGGTGCCGTACGTGACACCCAGCGCCAGCAACCAGCGCCGGTAGGCCACGCTCAGCCGGTCGGCCGCGCAGTGCAGCTCGCCGCCTTGCAAGGGCAGCCGGTGCGGCCGCTGCGACTGCAGCACCGGGGCGTCCTGCCCGAAGATGGTGGCCTGGAACGACCGCAGTTCATCGTCGCTGCGCGTGAGGTCGTCCGTGCAGATCGTGAACCAGACGCGCGTCGTTTCCTCGTCGATCGGGCAGCACCACAACGCGTAGGCCTCGGCCGGCGCCGCGCCCTCGGCCTTCTTGGTGAGCAGCGCCGCGAAGGGGCCGAGCACGCGGTAGCTGTAGTCGACCCAGGCACCAGACCCGCCGACCGTGGCCGCGGTGCTGGCGCGCGGCTGCCACGCGCGATAGAGCGGCACCACCGGGCGGCCGAACGGGTCATGCTCGACGCGGTAGTCGGGCACGGCGAGTTGCTCGCGGCTGCCGAGAAAGCCTTCGTGCACGAAGCCGAAGTGGGCCGTGTCGAGGAAGTTCTCCACCACGCGCGGCGCGCTCGTGGCCACGTCGAAGGGGCCGCACAACACGCGGCGCGGCGGCAGGGCCGGGCGTCCGTCCTCCGCTGCCAGTGGGTCGGGCCCGTGCGGCGCGGTGCGCGGCGCCGCCGGCTCGGCCAACCAGACGAGCCCATGCGCCTCCATCGCCTGCCAGGCGCAGGCGCGGTGCGTCTCGGGGGGCGTGAACGCGGGCAGGGCGGGGATGGCGACGCAGCGCCCGGCCGTGTCGAAGCGCCAGCCGTGATAGGCACATTCGAGCCGCCCGTAGTCGATGCGCCCGAGCGAGAGGCGCGCCCCGCGGTGCGGGCAACGGTCGAGGAAGGCGCTGGGCGCACCGAGTGCCCCGGGGGCATCGATGACACCCGGCTCACCGGTCGCTGCGCTGGTCGGCGCCGTTGCCGAGGCCGATGCCGAGGAGGCGGCGCGCCACAGCACCAGCTCCTGCCCAAACGCGCGCGCCGCCAGCGGGGTGGCGGCGCGCAGGTCCTGCGAGCCGGCCACAGGAACCCACCAGGGGGGTGGTGGGTTCACCGTGGCCTCAGCACGCGGGCGGGCAGGGGCGAGGCTCGGGGAGCGGCCTTGCGTTTACTTGCCGCTCGGGATCTTGCCGTCCACGCCCTTGACGTAGAAGTCGACCTTGTCCTTCCAGTCCTGGTCGGCGCCCACGCCCTTGGCCAGGCGTTCCTTGCCGGTGCTGTCGAGGATGGGGCCGGTGAACGGGTTCAGCGTCCCGGCCTTCAGCCCGGCCATCGCCTCCTCGGCCTTCTTGCGAATGGCCTCGGGGATGGCGTCGTTGAGCTTGATGACGTCGTTGGCGCCCTCGGGCTTGCCCCAGATCGTGCGCTCGGTCTTCCAGGTGCCTTCGAGCACGTCCTTGAGGGCCTTCTTGTAGTAAGGGGCCCAGTTGACGATGTTGCTTGCCAGGTGCGCCTTGGGGGCGACGGCGCTCATGTCGCTGTCCCAGCCGAAGGCGAACTTGCCGTTCTTCTCGGCCGTCTGCAGCACGGCCGAGCTGTCGGTGTTCTGCAGCAGCACGTCGGCGCCCTGGTTGATCAGGCTCTGCGCGGCGTCGCCTTCCTTGGCGGGGTCGAACCAGGTGCTGATCCACACCACCTTGGTCTTGACCTTCGGGTTCACGCTCTGCGCGCCGAGCGTGAAGGCGTTGATGTTGCGCAGCACCTCGGGGATGGGGAAGCTGCCGACGAAGCCCAGCGTGTTGGTCTTCGTCATGCCGCCGGCGATGATGCCGCTGATGTAGGCGTCGTGATAGAAGCGCGCGTCGTACACGCGCATGTTCGGCGCCGTCTTGTAGCCGGTGGCGTGCTCGAACTTCACGTCCGGGAACTCGGCGGCCACCTTCAGCATCGGCTCCATGAAGCCGAAGCTGGTGGCGAAGATGATCTTGTTGCCCTGGCTGGCCAGGTCGCGGAAGACGCGCTCGGCATCGGCGCCCTCGGGCACCTTCTCGACGAAGGTGGTCTTGATCTTGTCGCCGAACTCGGCTTCCATCGCCTTGCGGGCCTGGTCGTGCGCGAAGGTCCAGCCGGCGTCGCCGACGGGGCCCACGTACACCCAGGCGGCCTTCAGCGGCTCGGGCTTGGGCGCGGCGGCGGCCGAGGCGGCCGGCGCGGCGGCGGGCTTGGGCGGCTCTTCCTTCTTGCCGCAGCCCACGAGGGCGGCGGAGGCGGCGACGGTGCCGAAGGCCGCGATCTGCAGCAGGCGGCGTTTTGCGATGTCGGTCATGGGGAGGGGCTCCTTCTGGCTTGTTGTGCCCGGCATGTGGGCGGGACGGCGGGACGGCGGTGAAAGGTAAATTCTAGGCTCGGGGTTCGGCGCGGCGGGCCAGCCTTACGACCCGGGATGGAATGGCTTGCCGAGCGACGCCGGCATGTTGACGCGGATGAAGGTGGCGTTGCGGCTGATGAGCGCCAGCACGACGATGGTGGCGAGGTAGGGCAGCATGGCCAGCAACTGCGCCGGCACCTCCACGCCCTGGCCCTGCATCGCGAACTGCAGCATCGTCACGCCGCCGAAGAGGTAGGCGCCGAGCAGCACGCGGATCGGCCGCCAGGTGGCGAAGGTGGTGAGCGCCAGCGCGATCCAGCCGCGGCCGGCGCTGAGGCCCTCCACCCACAGTGGCGCATACACCACCGACAGGAAGGCGCCGGCCAGCCCGCACAGCGCGCCGCCGAACACCACGGCCGCCAGGCGCAGCCAGCGCACCTTGTAGCCGAGCGCGTGCGCCGATTCCGGGCTCTCGCCGATGGCGCGCAGCACGAGCCCGGCGCGGCTCCTGTAGAGGAACCAGATGAGGCCGAACGTGAGGGCGATGGTCACGTAGATCATCGGGTGCTGCTTGAAGAACGCCGGGCCGATGAACGGCACCGAGGCCAGCCCCGGCACCTCGAAGGGCTGGCGCTCGCCGAGCTTCTGGCCCACGTAGGCCACGCCAACGAAGGCCGAGAAGCCGTAGCCGAAGAGGCTGAGAGCGAGGCCCGTGGCGTACTGGTTGGTGTTGAGCCAGATGACGAGCCAGCCGAAGCCGGCCGCGAGCACCGCCCCGGCGATGGCGCCGGCGACGAAGGCCAGCGTGTCGCTGCCGGTGGTGAAGGCCACCGCGAAGCCGGCCACGGCGGCGACGAGCATCATGCCTTCGGCGCCGAGGTTGAGCACGCCGGCGCGCTCGTTGACCAGCAGGCCGAGGCCGGCGAGCGCGAGCGGTGTGCCCGCGAGCAGTGCGGCGGCGAGGAGGAGGGCGAATTCGT
>JAEUPE010000211.1 GCA_016790435.1 Rubrivivax sp.
GTGCGGCGGTCAGCTCGGTGACGCCGCCTGGGATTCACCCTGCGATGCGTCAAACGGGCAAAGCGTAACCCAGCAGAACGCCGGCCAGCAGGTGCGGCCGGCACGCGAAGGCCTCGACACCGGCGCGTGCGAAGCGCGCGCGAGTCCTCGGGCCGGGTGCGGTCGTGCAGCGGGCAGGAACAGTTCGGCGTCGCGTGCCGGGGCTCGGTCACGGCAGCGCGGTCGCGCCGCGCGAGGGCGCCGAGGGACGGGTGCCCAGGGACGGAAGCCAACCGGGCGGCAGGTGCACGAGGTCCTGCGGCACGTCGATGTCGGCCACGGGCTTGAGCTCGGCGATGCGCAGCCCGGCGCCTGCGGCGCGCTCGCGCGTGTGCTGCATCACCTGCGGCGTGCTCCAGGTCATGCCGGCGAACAGCGCCGGCGCGGGCCGCGCGAGGCCGACGAGCGCATAGCCCCCGTCGAGCGCGGGCACGAAGACCGCGTCGTGCGCGGCCAGCGCCGCGGCCGCCTGCCGCAGCACCGCGGCGTCGAGCGCCGGCGCGTCGGTGCCCATGAGCAGGGCCGTCCGGTGCGAGCGCAACGCACGTTCGAGCGCCCGCGCCATGCGCTCGCCGAGGTCACCGGCGCCCTGACCGCTGAAAGCCATCGTGGAGTGAACCCGGCCGAGTTCGACGAAGGCCGGATGGACGGCGCCGTCCGGTGTGACGCACAGCTCCAGCGTGTCGGCCCCCGCCGCAGCCGCCTGCGCCACGGCATGCAAGAGCATCCGCTCGGCCAGCGCCGCTGCCCCGTCGGCGCCGAGCGCCTCAGCAAGGCGTGTCTTCGCCTGCCCCGGCACAGGCGCCTTGGCGAAGACGATGATCGCGAGATCCTTCATCGACGGTCCGTCACCCGCTGGCCTTCACCCACTCGCCTCCACCCACGAGCCCTCACCCACTCGCCTTCACCCACGCGTCTTCATTCACGAGCTCCACCCGCCACCTTGCGCCCACGGGCTTTCACCGGTACGCCTCCGCCAGCGCCTGCGGCGACTCGCCGCGCCAGTAGCGCCAGCGCAGCCGCCACATCAGGAAGATCGTGCGCCACGGCCCACGCGCCTCCCAGCGGCGGCCCGAAGTGACCACCCGTTCGCGCAGGCAGGCGGGCGCGCCATGCGCGCGCAGGCGGCGCGAGAGCTCGATGTCCTCCATCAGCGGTTGGTCGGCGAAACCTCCCAGCTGATCGAAGAGCGCGCGCTCGACGAACAGGGCCTGGTCGCCCGTGGCGATGCCGGTGAGGCGCGAGCGCCAGTTCATCAGCACGGCCACGACCCGCAGCACACGCGCGCGGCCTTCGATGCGCACGTCGAAGCGGCCCCAACGGCCCCCCGCGGCCAGCGCGGCCCGAACGTGCGCATCGGCCGCTGGTGGCAGTTGCGTGTCGGCATGCAGGAAGAGCAGCACGTCGCCGCGCGCCGCCGCCGCGCCGGCGTTCATCTGGCGCGCCCGGCCGCGCGGCGCCACCAGCACGCGATCGGCGGCCAAGGCGGCGATCTCGGCGGTGCCATCGTCGCTGCCGCCGTCGACGACGATCACTTCGGCGCCGCGCTCGCGCAGCGGTGCCAGCGCCGCCAGCGTGGCGGCGATGCCCGCGGCCTCGCGCAGCGCCGGGACGACGATCGTCAGGCGCATGGCCTCGCGGGTGAGGAAGCCGACGCCGTCCCGTCGTTCGGCATGAAGCTCACGGTCAGCGCGCGTCGTTGAGCTTCCAGTCGTAGTCGAGGAAGGCAACGTCCACCTGGGCGCCGCGCACCTTCTCGCGCTCGGCCGGCGCATCGGCCAGTTGGTCGGCGTACTTCGCGGCGAAGGCCGGCAGCGAAGCGATGCCACGGTGGCCGAGGCGGAAGTCCTCGCCGAACCAGTCGAAGATCTTGCTCACCTCCAGCCGCCCGCGCTGCGCGTTGAAGCGGTTGCGCGAACGGTCGCTCATGAAGCGCAGCGCCTGCTCGTCGAGCTGCGCCTCGAGCCTATCGGGAACGAACGCCTCCTCGCGCAGCGCCGGGCAGCCGATGCTGGCGCAGTTGACTGCGAAGTGCACGCGCGGGTCGTCGTAGGCGCCGCGCTTGCGCAGCATCTCGTGCTCGATGTCGTCGAGCGACACCTTGGTGCCGAGCAGCGGCACCCACTTCGGCTTCCACGGGCTCTGGAAGACGCTGCCGAGGTCCTTGATGGACTCCAGCTTGGGGTACTTGGTGAGGATCAGCTCGACCGTAAAGGCGTTGTAGGCGTTGATGAGGAACGCCATGCGCTGCGGCTTGCTCCAGGCCGCGAACGTGGCCTCCGGCACCGCCGAGAGCGCATCGAGGTAAGCCTTGAGCGCGGCGCGGTCGGCGGCGAAGTTGCCGTAGCGCACCTGCGAGGCCTGACCGCCGCGTTGCGCGACGACGTGTTTCTTCAGCAGGGCCGTCCAGGCGGCGTGTGCGTGGTCGAACGCCGGCTGCGCCAAGGCCGGCCGCGTGGCGGCCAGGGCGGCCAGCACCAGCGCCGAGCCGCCGGCGAGCAGGAGGTGCCGGCGCACCGGCGCATCGGCCATGGGCCGCGCCACGGCCCGCGGTACGGGCATCAGGCGACGCGTCATGCCGGCACCCCTTCGCCCACGCTCACTGCCGCCCCTTCCGCCACCAGGGCCCCGCCGCAGCTGCTGCCCTGCCCGGCCGTGCAGCCGTAGCAGTGGTCGGCCACGCGGATGGCGCCGCCCGCGCCGTCGTGCCGCAGCAGGTCCCGCAGGTGCGGCCGGGTCTCTTCGCCCAGGCGCGCGCGCAGCCCGAGCATCTGGTTGAAGTCGCAGTCGTAGATCTCGCCCTGCCAGTCGACGCTGACGAGCGAGCGGCACATCACGGTCTCCAGGTTCTCGGGCCGGTAGGCACCGCGCAGCAGCTGCATGTAGCCGGCGAAGGTGCCCTTGCTCACGAGCGTGCTGCCGAAGCGCTGGATCGGCATGTTGGTGAGTGCGAACAGCTGGTTGAAGCGGATGCCGAAGTGCTGCGCCAGCTCGCGCTTGTAGTCGGCCTCGAGCGGCCCCTGCGCCGGCGGCAGCGAAGGGCCCTGCGGGTTGTAGACGAGGTTGAGCACGAGCCCGGCGCCTTCGTCGCCGTAGCCGAGGGCGTTGAGCGCGCGCAGGCCAGCGATGCTGCGCTCGAAGACCCCGTCGCCGCGCTGGCGGTCGACGTTGCCGGCCGAGTAGCAGGGCAGCGAGGCCACCACTTCCACGCCCTGCGTGGCGAGGAAGGCGGCGAGGTCCTCCTGCCCGGGCTCGGAGAGGATGGTGAGGTTGCAGCGGTCGATGACCTTGACGCCGAGCGCGCGGGCCTCGCGCACGATGTGGCGGAACTGCGGGTGCAGCTCCGGCGCGCCGCCGGTCACGTCGAGCGTGCCGATGCGTCGCTCGCGCAGCACCTGCAGCAGCAGGGCCAAGGTCGGCTCGTCCATGGCCTCGGTGCGGTTGGGCCCGGCATTGACGTGGCAATGCAGGCAGCTCTGGTTGCAGCGGTAACCGAGGTTGACCTGCAGCGTCTCGATGCGCCGGCGCGTCAGCGCCGGGAAGGTCGTGCGAACAAGCAGGGGCAGGGTGTCGTGCATGGGCGGCGATGAGGGCGGCGCAATGCCCGGGCATGGGCAGCGGACCCGATTGGGTCGGATGGGCCACCCGCGCCTTACAACCGGCGCCGGGCGGGCACTGCGGGCAAACCCGCAGCGCCCGCGTTGTACCCCAGGATCATGGCGGCCCGCCCGGCAAGGGCATTGCGCCCGAACCCGCGGCCGGCCCTCGAGCCTGGCCGGCCGCGAATCGCCCTCAGGTGACGGCGATCGGCGCGCCGGCCGAACCGGTGGCGCCCTTCATCGGCGTGGTGGCGAAGATGTAGACGAACTGGAACTTGCGGTCCTTGAGGAGTTCGTCGAAGAACAGGTTCTCGTGATTGAAGATGCCGTTCTTCGTCAACAGCTCGGCGTGCACCGGGAAGGCGAGGCGCTTGTCCGGGTTGGGCACCACCTCGGTGGCCCAGGTGTCGGCGCCGGTGAGCGCGATCTGCCGCCCGACGAGCCAGCGCGCCACCTCCAGGCCGATGCCCGGCTCGCCGGAGTTGAAGCGGTCGTTGTTCTTCATCCACAGCTGGCCCCAGCCGGTGTTGAAGAACACGGCGTCGCCCGGCTTGATGTCGTCCTCCCGCATGCGCTGGCGCTCGAGCGCGGCGCGCACGTCGGCCATCATCACCTCCTGGCCGGCGTCCCAGACGCGGCCGGCCGTCACGTCGAGCAGGTGCGCGCGCGTGAAGAACGGCTTCACCTTCTCGGCACCGAGCTTCTTCAGGCCATAGGCGTCGTTGATCTCCTGCGCCGTGTGGCCGTTGTAGAAGCGCATCTCGTTCTTGTCGCCTTCCTTGCCGAGCTGCAGGCCGATGTGGCCCAGGCCGTCGAACTGCGTGCCGACCTGGCCGATCTCGGTGCTCAGGAACTCGTCGTTGTAGACGAGCTTGTTCTCGCCGAACGGGCCGCCCGTGGGGCCGCCGGGGATGCGCAGCGCGAAGGCACGTGCGCCGAACATCGGCATGCCGCTCTCGTAGACGCGGCCGATGCGGTAGACCTTGCCTTCCTTGATCCACTTGGCGGCGTCGAGCACCTTCTCGGGCGTGATCCAGTTCGAAGCGCCAGCTTCGTCGTCCTTGCCCCAGCGCGAGGGCCACCAGGGTGTGCCGCCGGCGCCCGTCTGCGCCTGCGCTTCGGAGATGACGGGTGCGAGGCCGTACTTGCCGTGCATCGCACCGGCCAGCGCGGCCACGCCGGCGCCCAGCGCCGCCGCCTTGAAGAAGTTGCGGCGCTCGGTGTCCTCGCGCACGCCTTCGCCCGCCGTCTCGGGCGCAGGCTTCGTCGCGCCGGGGTCGTTGGATTCATCGCTCACAGGGGGTCTCCTCTTGTTGCATGAGTGGGGCGGCAACTATGCTCACGCGCCGCCAAGATGTCCATGCCCAGCCTGTTTGCGAAAGACGACACCGCCCGCACGCCCGTTTTCGTGCTCACCGGGTTCCTCGGCAGCGGCAAGACGACGCTGTTGAACCGCCTGCTGCGCGAGCCCTCGCTCGCCGACACCGCCGTCATCGTCAACGAGCTCGGCGAGGTGGCGCTCGACCACCTCCTCGTCGAAAGGATGGAAGGCGAGGTCGCGCTCCTGCGCAGCGGCTGCATCTGCTGCGCCGTGCGCGACGACTTCGAGAGCACCCTGCGCGAGCTGCTGGCGCGGCGCGACGAAGGCTCGCTGCCGCCGTTCACGCGCGTGGTGGTGGAGACCACCGGCCTGGCCGACCCGGCGCCGCTCGTGCAGGCAGTGGACACCAACCCGCTGCTCGCGCACTTCTGCCGGCTGGGTGGCGTGCTCGCCACCGTGGACGTGGTGCACGCCCCCGGGCAGCTCGAACGGCAGTGGGAAGCGCGCAAGCAGGTGACCCTGGCCGATTGGCTGCTGCTGACCAAGACCGACCTGGCGCCGGTGCCCGGAGCCTTGCCGCAAAGCCTCGCAGCGCTCAACCCGACCGCCATCCAGCAGGTGCTGCGGCCGGATGACCTGCCCTCGGCCCTGCTCACACCGCGGCCGATGCACCGCGCCGTGCACGACGCCGCCGGCCTGCTGGCCGGGCGCCCGCTCGGCAAGCCGCATGGCGACGTGCAGTCCTTCGTCATCGAAGCCACCACGCCGCTGGACTGGCCGCGCCTGCAGCAGTGGCTGGCTGCCCTGCGCGCCCAGCACGGCGAACGGCTGCTGCGCCTGAAGGCCGTGGTCTCGTTGGCCGGCGAAGACGCGCCGCTCGTGCTGCACGGCGTGCAGCACCTCTTTCATCCGCCGCTCGCGGCGCCGCAGATTCAATGGCCGGCGGGCCGCTCGGCGCTGGTCTTCATCGTGCGCGGGCTCGACGAGGCGGCGGTGCGCGAGGGCTTCGCAGCCTGCCTCAGGTCGACCTGACCGCCGCGCCCTGCGGGGGCTTCAGTCAGCGGCCGACGGCGCAGAAGTGGACAGGGGCGCTCGCCTGAACGGCCCAACAACTCAACGACCCATTAGCTCAGTGCTTGTGCGGGTTGGACGTTGCCGCAGTGGCCAGCGGCTTGACCGGCGCCTTCACTTCGATGGTCTCGCTCTTGCCGTCCTTGCCCTGCACGACGAGGCTGACGGTCACCGTCTCGCCGGCCTTGAGCTGCTGCTTCAGGTCCATCAGCATGACGTGGTAACCGCCGGGCTTGAGATCGACGGCCTTGCCGGCCGGCAGGTCGAGGCCGGGGATGGCGCGCATCTTCATCACGCTGCCTTCCATCGTCATCTCGTGGATCTCCACCACGCCGGCCACGGGTGAGCTGGCCGAGACCAGCTTGCCGCCCGCGGTGGAGGTGATCTGCGCGAACATGCCCGTGGCCTTTTGCTGCGCCACGGTGCCCCGCACCCAGGGGTCCTTGACGGTGGTTTGGGCGAAGGCGCTGCCGGTCGCGGCGGCAAGGCCGGCGGTCAGGCCGAGGACGAGGGCAACGCGAAGGGTGGGTTTCATGGTTCTCTCCTGGTTGGGGGGTGCTCTACCGGCCGGTGACGACTGCAGACCGGGTACGTGGAAGTCAGTCGGGCACAGGATCAGGCTGCGCGGGCGGAAGCCCCGGCCCAGGGCGCACGGTGGTGCCACCTTCGCGGCCGGCCTTCCAAGGGTCGGAGTGTGCCGGGTCGCGCAGGAAGCGCTCGTCGGTGAGCGACTCGAGAAAGGCCACGACGTCGGCGATCTCGGCCTCGGTGATCTCGAAGCCGGCGATGAGCTCGCTGCGCAACGGGTTGGCACGGCGGCCCTGGTGTAGGGCGCGGCCGGCGCGCGCGTAGTGGTGGCGCAGCACCTCGGGCAGCGTGGCGATGGAGCCGTCGTGCATGTACGGTGCCGTCACCGCCACGTTGCGCAGGCTCGGCGTGCGGAAGCGCCCGGCGTCTCGAGCGTCGCCGGTGAATTCGACGATGCCCGGCGCTGCGGCCGGGTAGGCACCCCGACCGTCCTCGTTGTACAGGCCCGTGTTGTGGAAGCCGACCTCCGCGAACGGCGTGCGCGCGTGCTTCAGGTTGTCGGTGAAGTTGAAGCCGCCGTGGCAGTGGTAGCACTCGAGCTTCTCGCCGAAGAAGAGGTCTTCGCCGCGCCTGGCGGCGGCGCTGATCGCGCTCTTCTGCCCGCCGTAGCGGTAGCGGTCGTAGGGGCTGTCGAAGCTGAGCAGCGAGCGCTCGAAGCTCGCCAGCGCCTTGGTCAGCGTGGCGAGCGAGTACAGCGCCGCGTCGCCCAGCCGCGCCTCGTCCGGGAAGGCGCGCGCGAAGAGGCGCCGATACACCGGGTCGGCCTTCAGCAGGGCGAAGAGCGGCTGTTCGCGCCCGGCCAGGCCCATCTCCACCGGGTGCTCGCCGAACAACGGGATCAGCGCCTGCACCTCCAGCGAAGTGAGTTGCGGGTTCTGCCAGGTCAGCACCGGCAGGTAGGCCACGTTGACCAGCGCCATCGCGCTGCGGCTGCCGACCTGGCCGGTGACGCCGGCGGAGACCGCCTTGCCGTCGGTGAACGCGCGCGCCTGCTCGTGGCAGGTGGCGCAGGCCATGCGGCCGTCGCTCGACAGGCGCTTGTCGTAGAAGAGATGGCGGCCCAGCGCCACCTTCTCGGCGCTCATCGGGTTGTCGGCCGGCACGGCCGGCGGCGGCACCCAGTCCGGTAGCGGCCAGCGCCACGCTTCACCGGCTGCGCCGACCAGCAGCACGGCAACCGCCACGAGCGCGCCCCTCGCCGCGCTGACAGCGAGGCGGGGGAAGCGGAAGCGGTGCGCGCTTGGCGGCGGAGCCATGTTGGGTCTGCGACCGGTGCGGTGTGCGGCGTGGTCCGAGCGCGTCCGTCGGCGCTCAGCGCACCGTGAACAGGCGCTGCGGCCCCGGCGCCGCCACGTCGCCGTAGGCCAGGCCGAGCGCCCCCATCACCGGCGGGCAGTCGGCGTCGTTGAGGAAGCTCATGCAGCCGGGCGACGTGTTGGGCGCGTTCACGTCCACGTTCGCGCTGGCCAGCACGGCGGCGATGTCGGCCACCACCGTCTGCGTGGCAGCGTCGAAACGATCGAACTGCACCGTCACGCGGTTGGGGTTGCGGCAGGCCGACGGCGCCTCGGTGCGCGAGCCCGACGCGCACACCGTGCTGCCCAGGTGCACCGAGAAACCCGAGGCGTTGCCGCCGCCGCGCGGGTCCGGCGGCGCGACGGTGGCCGCCTGGCCGCTGGTGGCGGTGTCGAACTTGATGAACTTGTAGCCGCCCTGCCAGTTCCAGAACAGGGCCGTCAGGTTCAGCGGCGAGGGTGCGGTGGTCGGGTCGCCGTGGTTGCGCGCGAACGGCACGCCGAGCGTGAAGCGCAGGCCCGTGTAGGTGCCCGCCGGCACCGTGCCGCGCACGGTGGTGTTGGTCGCCGCGGTGCCGTTGCGGCAGGGGCCGCTGCCGTTCTCGAAGTCGAGCAGCGCGAGGTTGTCGAGTTGCCAGGCACCGTCCTGCGCCAGCGTCACCGGCACGGCCCGGCCGTTGCGGTCGATCAGGTGCACCTCGCTGACGTAGAAGCGGAAGTCGCTGGGCGTGATCGTCGAGCGCGTCGTGCCGATGCCGGCGTAGCTCTGGCCGCAGGCAAAGGGCTGGCCGGCCACCTGGGCGGCGAAGCGCAGCGCCACCGCCTGCGTTCCAGCCGATGCGCCGGCGGACACCGCAGACGCCGATGCCGCGGGCGGGGTGGGCGCACTGCCACAGGCGCTCAGCAGCAGCGCAGCGGCGGCGCCAAGCATCGGAAGGGTTCGAAGGTGCGTCTTCATGGGGTCTGCTCCTGGGTCAATGAATCGGGGCTCGGGGTCAATGGCGGTGTTCCGGCGCGCCCGCCGCATCGCGCGGCTGCTGCACCCACACCGTCACCTCGCGCTCGCCGGCCTTCTCGAAGCGCAAGGTCAAAGGGAAGCGGTCGCCGTTCTTCAACGGCGCCCTCAGGTCGATCAGCATCAGGTGGTGCTCCCCGCCGTGGCGCAGCTTCAGTTCGCTGCGGGGCGGCAGCGCGATGCCTTCGACGGCACGCATGCGCATGACGCTCTGCGCGTCGATCGTGCTGCGATGGATCTCCACCGCGCGCGCCACGGGCGTGCTGGCGCCGACCAGCCGATCGGGCTGTTCGCCGGTGTTGCGCAGCGTGCGCACGTAGGCCGCGGCCGTGGTGGCACCGGCTGGCGTCGGCGTGGCGTAGGGATGGTCGATGCGCAGCGGGCCGAGCTTGAAGTCGTGCGCAAGCGCCGAGAGCGCAAACCCGCCAGCCAACGCGGTGGCGCCCAGCAAGCCCAAGAGCTTGCGGGAGTTTCGACCGCGAAACCGGCTCATGCCAGCGTCCTCCTGGCAGGCGGGCTGGCGAGCGTCGTGGCCTGCGCGACATCGGCCCGCGGTCGAAGGATCCGAGCGACTGCCGGCCCGCTGCGGGTCATGCCGGCCGGCCACTTGGCGGAAGCCAAGGCAGCTGCGTCGTACCGGCCGCCGGCGCGGCGGCGGTCGTGCAGCAGATCCTGCCGGCCCAGGTGGCTGAGCACGCGCGACACGGTCTCGGGTGCGGCGCCGACGATGGCGGCGATGTCGCGCAGCAGCGGCAGTTCCGGTCGTTGCGCCGTGCCCGCGACGGCCGCATGGCCATTGCGCCCGCCGCGCCCCGCAAGCAGCACGAGCAGGGCCTTGATGCGCAGCGGCGCCGACCCGGTGCGCAACTCGGTCATGTCCAGCGCTTGGCGCGCCTGCTGCTGAAGCAGGCGCGCCAGCAGCGCTACGCGCGCCGGCGCCGACCGAGGCGCGGGCAGCGTCTGCAGGCTGCAGGGCGTGAGCGCACGGAACTCCTGCGCATGCGGCAGGGGGACGCCCTCGACGCCTCGCACGATGTCGCCGGGCAGCGCCACCAGCACGAGGCGCAGGCTCTGGCCCGCGTCGCGCAGGTACAAGGCCATGGCGCCATCCAGCAGCAGGTGGCCGCCATTCGCTGCCGCCGCGTCGCCAGGCGCCAGCGATTCGCCCGCCGTCAGGCGGACAGGCCGGCTCCCGCGGGATGCGGGCGTTGTCTTGAGTGGGACCAAGTCTTCGACTCCTGAAGAAGCGCCGCGGCCAGCGCAGGGGCGACCTGCGCAGGGCAGCCGTGCCGTCGCCCGGCGCGGCACGGGCCACGCTGAGCTGACGGAGCTCGAGGCTTCAGGAGTGGAAAGGAGGGGCGCGCGGTAACGCGCTCAGCCACGCGAAGAGGGTGCGTGGCGCCTGCAGGAACAGGGCAGGCAACGCCTCGGCCGCGGTGGCGGACGGCAGGTCGGCCGAGGCCGTCACCGGCAGCGGCGCGGCACCGGTGGACAGGCCGCAGAAGCCGCAGTGCTCGAGCTGGCCGAGGTGCGCCGCCGGCGCTTCTTCACCGGCATCGGCCACCGCCTGCAGCTTCAGGCCCAGCGGCGTGCAGACCTCGGCCCAGGCGGCTTCGCCGTGGGCGAAGGCCAGCGCGCGCGACACCGTGGGCGCGAGCGCCAGCGCCAGCACGGCGATGAGCGCGAGCCAGGTGGCGGGTCGCAAGCGAAGGCGGAGAGAGCCCATGGGTGCGCAAGTGTATCCAGCCGCGTGCCCGTCATCGACCCGGACCTCACGAGCCTCACGGGCCTGCGGCGACGCGGGCCCCCGGGACTCAGGCGCCGGCGAACTCGCGCTCATGCATCCAGGCCGCGTGCTTTGGCGCCCGCTTCGTGCGGCTCCACTCCTCCAGCATCTGCCACTTCACCGCGTCGAGCTTGGCGCCCATCTCCACCGTGGCGGTGTCGGCAGCGAGCTCGAGCCGGTGGCCGTTGGGGTCGAAGAAGTAGATCGACTTGAAGATGGTGTGGTCCGTGGGCCCGACCACCGGCACCCCCCGCGCCTCCAGCCGGGCCTTGGTTTCCTCGAGCGCCGCGACGTTCTCGACCTTGAAGGCGATGTGCTGCACCCACTCGGGCGTGTTCGGGTCCTTGCCCTGCGCAGGGGAGTTGGGCAGCTCGAAGAACGCCAGCACGTTGCCGCCACCCGCGTCGAGGAAGATGTGCATGTACGGGTCGGCCTCATGCGTGCTCGGCACGCGGTCCTCGGCGATGGCGAGCACGAAGTCCATGCCCAGGTGCTCGCGGTACCAGTTCACCGTTTCCTTGGCGTCGCGGCAGCGGTAGGCCACATGGTGGATGCGCTGGATCTTCATGGCGTGTCTCCTTCTCGCTCGGGGCGCGACGAAGGGCCATGCTCGCAAGGCGAGGCGCGCGCAGCCTTGATGCCGGTCAAGGCGGGCCGCGGCGCGCCGCCGGGGCGGCCCGCACGGCTGCACACAATGCGCTCGACGTGTCATGTCGCTGGCGCTGCTTTGAGTCAGCGCAAAGACAGGGACCGCGCCCTTGCCTAGATTGCACCTCCCGCACCGGGCGGTGTGGTGCATGTGCGCCGCCAGCCGCCGGTGCCGCTCAATCCGGGGGGCCCCATGTTCAAGCACCTACTCGTTCCCGTCGACGGCAGCGAACTTTCCGACCGCGCCATCAAGGCGAGCGTGGAACTCGCGCAGCAGCTCGGCGCCTCGATCACCGGCTTCGTGGCCGAGCCGCTGGCACCCCTGCCGACACCCGGCCGTCAGGTTGCCGCCCTGCGCCAGGAGGCGCTGGAGCACGACGCGATGACCGCTGCGCACGCCAAGGAGGTGCTGGCACGCTTCGAGGCCGAAGCACAACGCGCCGGCGTGCCGTTCATCGGCCGCCACGCGCAGGTGCCGCGTGTCGACCGCGCCATCATCGCCGCCGCCGAGGCGCAGGGCTGTGACATGATCGTCATGGTCACGCACGGGCGTGGCGCCTTCGGCGAGTTCCTCTTCGGTTCGCAGACCAAGGCGGTGCTGGCCGGCAGCAGCCTGCCGCTGCTCGTGCTGCACTGAACCTCCGCGCCGGTCGCACAGGAGCCATCCCATGGACATTCGCACCCGGCCGGGCTTCGACGTCGCCCGCTTCCTCTCCGTGGTGCCGCTGTTCCAGGAGATGCATGCCGAAGAGCTCTTTCGCATCGAGCAGGGCAGCCAGCTGCGCCGCCTGGGCCGTGGCGACATGGTCTTCCGCTTCGGCGAGCCGTGCGAGGCCTTCCACCTCTGCGTCACCGGGCAGATCAAGCTCTTCGTGCTGTCGCCGGCCGGGCAGGAAAAGGTCATCGAGATCATCTCGCCCGGCCAGAGCTTCGCCGAGGCGCTCATGTTCACCGACCGGCCGTACATCCTGAACGCGCAGGCGTTGAGCGACGGCCTGCTGCTGTCGATCGGCAAGAGTGCCGTCGTCGGCGAGATCGAGCGCGACCCGCGCTTCGCGCTGCGCATGCTCGCCGGCATCTCGCGCCGGCTGCACGGCCTGGTGCATGACGTCGAGGCCTACGCGCTGCACAGCGGCGCCCAGCGCGTCATCGGCTACCTGCTGCGCTGCCAGACGAGCGACGATTGCGCCGAGGGTGCGTCGCTCACCGTCTCGCTGCCGGTGAGCAAGGCGACCATCGCCAGCCGCCTGTCGCTGACGCCGGAGTACTTCTCGCGCGTGTTGCACGAACTCGAGACGGCCGGCCTGATCCGCGTCGACCGGCGCGAGATCCACATCCTCGATGCCGATCGGCTGGCCCAGTACAAGATCCAGTGAGGGCCGGCGCGGCCCGGGCCCGAGACGCCGCGCTCACCCCGCCAGATTGACGATGCGCGAGATGGGCTTGCGCTCGTCGCACTCGCCGCGACAGTGGATCGTCGCCTCCTGGTCCGATCCACGAGCACGCACGCCCTTCGCGAAGGATCGCCCATGGAACCGATGCCTGCCTCGCTCGACCGCCTGCGCCGCCTCCCGCGTGCCGAGGTCCATGTGCATCTGGAGGGTTGCTTCGACGCGGCGCTGCTCGAGCAATGGTCCCAGCGCTTCGGCGAGTCGATGCCGAGGCCGCGCGAAAGCCTGTTCCGTTTCGAAGGCCTGGCGGACTTCCTGGAGTTCCTCGACTGGGCCTGCGGCCTCGTGCGCACGAGCGACGAGCTGAGCGAGGCGGCTTATGCCTTCGCCGCGCGGCTGCACGGCAGCGGCGGCGGCTACGGCGACCTGATCTTCAACCCCACGCACTGGCACCACTGGCACGGTCGCCTGCCGCAGATGCTGGATGCGCTCGATGCCGGCCTGCGCGCGGCCGAGCAGGACGGCCTGCCACCCGTGGGCCTGTGCGTGAGCCTGCTGCGCACGCAGTCGGCGCAGGCGGCGGCCGAGTTGGTCGATCTGCTGCTGACGCTGCGCCACCCGCGCGTGGTGGCCTTGTCGATCGACGGCAACGAAGCCAGCGCCGGCCGCACCGGGCCGCGCTTTGCCGGGGCCTTCCGTCGCGCCGGTGCCGCGGGCCTGAAGCGCACCGTGCACGCAGGCGAGTCGAGCGGCCCCGAAGGCGTGCGCGATGCCGTCGTGCTGCTCGGCGCCGACCGCATCGACCACGGCGTTCGCGCGATCGAGGATGCGGCCGTGGTGAAGATGCTCGCCGAGCGCGGTATCCCGCTCGGCGTGTGTCCGACCTCGAACGTGAGTCTGGGCGTCTACCGCTGGCTCGCGGAGCACCCGCTCGAGCGGCTGCGGCAGGCCGGCGTGCCGATCTCGATCAACACCGACGATCCGGCGTTGCTGGGCACCAGTCTTGAGCGCGAGTACGACCTGTGCCGCGCGGCGTCCGCCTGGTCGGACGACGATCTGCGCGCGGTGGCGCGGACGTCGATCGACGCGTGCTTTGCCAACGACGACGTGAAGGCGCGGCTGCGCGCGGCGTTGAGCCGCTGGTAGACGATGCGAACGCCCCTGCCCGCCGGCGTCTGGGTGCTCGGCTTCGTCAGCCTGCTGGCCGACGTGGCCTCGGAGATGGTGCACAGCCTGCTGCCCCTCTTCCTCGTCGGCACGCTCGGCGTCAGCATGCTCGCGGTCGGGGTCATCGAGGGCATCGCCGAAGCGACGGCGCTGATCGTCAAGGTCTTTTCGGGGGCGCTCAGCGACCGCCTCGGCAGGCGCAAGGGGTTGGCCGTCGCGGGCTACGCGCTCGGCGCCCTCACCAAACCCGCCTTCGCGCTCGCCACGGGCGCCGGCATGGTGATCGCCGCACGATTCGTGGACCGCATCGGCAAAGGCATCCGCGGTGCGCCGCGCGACGCGCTGCTCGCCGACATCACCCCGAGCGGCCTGCGCGGCGCCGCCTTCGGGCTGCGGCAGTCGCTCGACACCGTCGGGGCCGTGCTTGGGCCGCTGATCGCCACCGCGTTGATGCTGGCCTGGGCCAACGACATCCGCGCGGTCTTCTGGGTGGCGGTGGTGCCGGGGTTGATGGCCGCGGCGCTGCTGTGGCTGGGCGTGCGCGAACCGCCACGCCCGCCAACGCCGGCCAGCGAGGCCACGACAGGCCCTTCGATCCACCGTGCCGCGCTGGCGCGGCTCGGCACGGGCTACTGGCAGATCGTCGGCCTCGGCGCCGTGTTCACGCTGGCGCGCTTCAGCGAGGCGTTCCTCGTGCTGCGGGCGCCGCAGGTGGGCGTGGCCATCGCCTGGGTGCCGTTGGTGATGGTGGCGATGAACGTCGTGTACGCCGCCAGCGCCTACCCGTTCGGCAGGCTCGCCGACACGATGAGCCGCCGCGCACTGCTCGCGGGCTCGCTCGTGCTGCTGATCGCCGCCGACCTCGTGCTGGCCGTGGCGGCCGGCCCGGGCGGGCTCTTCATCGGCGTGGCGCTCTGGGGCGTGCACATGGGCCTGTCGCAGGGCATCCTGGCCGCGATGGTGGCCGACAGCGCGCCGGCGGAACTGCGCGGCACCGCCTTCGGCGTCTTCAACCTCTGCGCCGGCGTGTCGATGCTCGCGGCGAGCGTCATCGCCGGCTGGCTATGGCAAAGCGCGGGCTCAGCCGCCACGTTCCACGCCGGCGCCGCCTTCGCCGGCGCCGCGCTCGTCTGGCTGCTGTTGGCGCGCCGCTGAATGCGCGACACTGCAGACCCACGATCCCTGCAGGGAATTGACCAGGCGTGCCCGCGTTGCGTGCAGCATGCGCCCCTCACCACCCGCCCCGCGCGCCATGCCGCCCGCCTTGCCGCCTGATGCCGATGCGCCAGGCACCATCCTGTGCATCGAGGACCACCCGATCTGCATGGCCCTGGTCGAGGCGCAGCTGGCGCGATTCCCAGGCGTCACGCTGATCAAGGCGGCCACGGGCCGCGAGGGCGTGCAGCTCGCGCTGCAACAGCAGCCCGACCTGGTGCTGCTGGACATGAACCTGCCCGACATCGGCGGCCTCGAGGTGGTGCGGCTGCTCAACGAGCCGATCGCGCAGCGGCTCCTGCGCGTCATCCTGCTCACCGCCGATTCCTTCTCCATCGAGGTGGTGAAGGCGATGTCGCTGGGCGCACACGCCTACTGGCACAAGCCGCTCACCACCGAGCGGCTGTTTGCCGAACTGCCGCGCGCGCTGCAGGGCGCGCGCGCCGACCGCGAACGCGCGCGCCGGCGCTGAAAACCGGCCGCGCCGCTGTGGCGCCGCTGTGGCGCCGCTGTGGCGCCGTTGTGGCGTGGACGTTGCGCGCTCTGGCGCGCGCCCACCGCAGTCAAGCGCAGCTCAGGGGGCGGCCACCACCTTGGCCGAAGGCGTGAACGCGTCCGAGAAGCAGTGCTCCTCGGCCAGCCCGTGCGCAAGAAAGTCGGGCACGGCGGCCTGCACCATGCGCATCGAGCCGCACGCATAGACCTCCCAGCCGCGCAGGTCGGGGTGGTCGGCGAGCAGCGCCGCGTGCACGAAGCCGCGCCGACCCGTCCAGGCCGCGTCGTCGTCGGCGTCGGAAAGCACGGGCACGAAGTGGAAGTTCGGGTGCGCGTGTTGCCAGGCGGCGATCTCGTCCAACAGGTACAGGTCGCGCTGCTGCCGCACACCCCAATAAAGGTGCAGCGGGCGCTGCGCGCCGCGGCGGAAGGCGTCCTCGAGCATGCTCTTGATGGGCGCGAAGCCCGTCGCGCCGGCCAGCAGCAACGCCGGCCGCTCACTCTCGCTGAGCGTGAAGCGGCCAAGCGGCCCCTCGATCTCGAGCTCGTCGCCCACCTGCAAACGCTCGAAGACGTGGGTGGTGAAGCGCCCGCCCGGCATGCGGCGCACGTGCAGCTCGATGGTGTCGCCGGCCGTCGAGGGCGTGGCCGCCGGGTCGGGCGGGATGTTGGCGAACGAGTAGGCGCGACGGGCGCCGTCGTCGAGCACGAAGTTGATGTACTGGCCGGCGGCGAAAGGCATGTGCTCGCCGTCAGGCAGCTGGATGGTCATGCGCATGAGGTCGGTGGAGAGCCTGTCCATCGTCGTGACGCGCACGCGATGGCGGCGCAGCGCCGCGGCGGCCACGCCGGCGGTGAGCGACGGCACGCCAACGACTTCGAGCTCCACGTCTTCCAGCGCCACGGCGCAGCACATCAGCGCCTGGCCGCGGGCGCGCATCGCCGGCGTGAGCGCAGCCTCCTGGAAAGGTCCGGCGTCGACGCGGCCCTGCAGCACGGTGCAGGCGCACAGGCCGCAGCCGCCCGCCCGGCAGTCGTAGGGCAGCGGCAGGCCGGCGCGCAGGCCTGCCTCGAGCAACGTCTCGCCCGGCCGCGCCGCGATGCGCGCCGGCCCCGGGTGCAACGTCAGCTGGTGCATCTGCCGCGCGCCGCGCCGCGGCGGCAGCCACGGCAGCAGCGCGAGCACGAGCGTGCCGATGCCCACCAGCGCCCAGGTGGCGCCAAGCGGCCAGGCGTAGATGAGCGGGAAGATGGGCAGCAGGAACCAGTCCAGCGACAGCATGGCCGGTGCGCTGCGCAGGTTGGCGGGTCCCTGGCTCGCCACCGGTGCCACGGCCATCGACACGAGGGCGAGCGCGAGCAAGGTCAGGGTCAGCGCGATGGCGAGCGGGCGCGGCGGCACGGTCGCGGCCTTGGGCACGCGCTGCACGTGCACCCACATCACCAGCAGCATTACCAGCGGCACGCCGATGTGGATGAACACGAGCAGCGAGAAGAGCCGGTCGTTCACCTGCTCGGGGTGGATGAAGTTGCGGATGAGCGTGCCGCCGAAGCCCGGCAGCCAATCAAGCCACTCGAAGCTGGCCTGCGTGACGAACTGCGCCAGGCGGTCCCACGGCAGCATGTAGCCGTTGATGCCCGAGATGTACGCGAACCAGATCAATCCGACGCCGCTGACCCACGAGAACCAGCGGAAGCCGCGCAGCCGGTCGAAGGCGAAGTAGCGCAGCAGGTGCAGCAGCATGGTCAGCACCATGGCGTCGGAGGCGTGCCGGTGCAGCGTGCGCACGACGGCCCCCGCGCCCCAGGCGCCGGCGGTGATGGCCTCGACCGAGCGGTAGGCGCCCGCGACGCTGGTGTCGAAGAAGGCGTAGAGCACGAGCCCGGTGCCGCCGACGATCCAGAACAGGTAGAAGCTGATCGCGCCGAGGTGGTACAGCGGGTTGAGGCGGTCGCCGAAGGCGCGGTTGAACAGCGCCTCCACGCGCATGAAGGCGGCGCGCAGCAGCGCCTGGCTGGCGGCGATCACGGGGTCAAGCCCATGGCTCGCGCGTTCTGAGGCCGGTGCCCGCGCATGGCCCGCGCCACCACCACCACGAAGAGCAGGCCGCCGGCAATGGCCAGCAGCCCGCCCAGGCCCATCAAACCCATGCCCGCCACCTCGGCCGTGCTGCGCAGCACCTGTTCGGTGCCGGCGACCTTGCGCTGCACGCCGTAGCCGCCCGACCAGACGAGGCCGACGATGTGCAGCAACTGCCCACCGCCGTAGAGCCAGGGCTGCACGGTGGCCATGCGCCCCTGCACCGGTGCGTAACCCAGCATCGGCAGCAGCCGGTAGGCCAGGCCCATCAGCGCCAGCGTCACGCCGACGATGCAGCCGTGGTAATGCGCCGGGATCTTGACGTTGCTGCCGCCGATGGTGAGGCCGATGAGCCCGCCGGCCACGAACAGCATCATCGAGGTGAGGAGCGCGGCACGTTGCGGGCGCGCTTCGGGCGCGAGTGCCTGCCCGCGCGACGCGAAGAGCGCCAGGCCGACCGCCAGCACGAGCGGCACGATGGCCACGCCACCACCGAAGCGCATGCCCCAGGTGTGCATGTCGCGGTGCTCGACCGTGCCGACGTCGTGCATCAGGTAGGCCAGCGGCGTGATGAAGACGCTCACCAGCGCCACCGTGAACATCAGCATCACGATGCGCGGCGACAGCGGCACGCGCGCGCCGCTGGCGTGTGCGAGCGCCAGCCAGGCCACCAGCATCAGCAGCGTCCAGGTGAACTGCAGCGCATGGCCGCCTCCCCACCACAGCACCTCGTAGTAGGTGCGCGCGGGCAGTGCGGCGGGCACGACCGCGAGCGACCAGCCGAAGGCGAGCAGCGCCACCGCCATGGCCACGACGCTGGCATGCAGGCCGAAGCGCAGCGCACCCGCGCCGTCGGGCGCCGTGCCGATGGGTCGCGCGCGCAGCAGGGCCAGCCCCACCAGCGCCAGCGTGCCGGCGCCGAACACCGCCAGCGCGCCACGGAAGGTGAGGCTGTCGAGCACCGGGATGTAGTTGGCCATCACCGGCTGGCCAGGGTCGACGAAGGCCGCCAGCGCCATGCCGAGCGCGCCGGCCGCGCACAGCACGATCGGCAGCCGGGCCCAGGCCAGCGCCAGCGCCGAACGCGGGGCGCGCATGTTCAGGCTCCACAGCAGGCCGGCCATGGCGACGAACCACACGCCCACCGAGAGGTCGACGTGCACGACCAGCGCGACGCGGAAGAAGTCGCCCGCCGGCAGCCAGGCGTTGATGCCCGGCGTGCGCGCCAGCACCAGCAGCACCGAGAAGAGCCCGGAGCCGACGAGCGCGGCCAGCGCCAGCCAGAGCCAGGCGCGCGCCAGGCCGCGCTGCAGCGTCGTGCTGGCCGGCAGGGTGTAGTCGGCCGGGCTGGCCGCCGTGGCGGCGGTCGCGGCGGAGGTGGCGGAGGCCGCGGGGCGGGTGCCGCCGCCGTGGGGCGGCATGGCGCCTGCGAGCAGGGAGGACAGTGCGTTCATGATCTTCTCGAGCCGTTCTTGGGTGCGCGCCGGGCAGTCAGTCCATCGTGATGCCGCCCTTGGCGACATCGAAGTCGATCACCAGCACCTGGCCCGGCACGAGCTTGACGGTCTCCTGGCGTTGGTAGGGAGTGGCACGCGCGCGCGCATCGTCGGACAGACGCACCGAGAGCCGGTGCTCGCCCGCCGGCACCACGAGGCGCTCGTACAGCGCCGAGGCGCCGTCGCGCGACAGGCCGCCGGGCGCTGCCGAGCGGCGCAGCACGTTGCGGCCGTCGAGGTCGACCTCCACGGTCACCGGCGAGCGCTCGCGCGGGCACACCACCGGCTGGCGCATGTTGGGCGGCAGGCGCGCCAGTTCCTCGGCCGAGAGCGTGCGGCACTCGCCCACCGGCTTGCCCACGCGCGTGAAGCTCACCTTGATGAGGGCCTCGTCGGGGCCGAGGTGGCGGTAGGGCGGCCACTGCGAGAAGACGCCGATGGCCAGGGCAAAGAGGCCGTAGAGCGCGACCTGGCCGAGCCAGGCGGCAGGGCCGCGGGGGGGGGTCGCGCGCGGCGGCGCGGCATGCGGCTCTGGGTTCATCGGGATGCGACTGGCTTTGCAGCGGCGCTGCAGGCGTTGACGGGAGATCGGCGGACTCGTCGCGTGCCGGGTCTCGCCCCGGCGGGCGGTGCGCCTCGGAGGCGACTTCTGACTCGATGCGTGCCGGGTCTCGCCCCGGCGGGCGAGTCACTTTCATTTGCTGGCCCAAATGAAAGTAACCAAAGCAAAGGGCCTGATGTCCTGCACCGATGGCTCGCTACGGAGGCGGTCCTCAGTTTGGCCGGCGCGCTACGGCACGAAGAATCGGCTGCGTCTACCCATCGCACCGCTGCGGCTTGAACCGGCAATTCGTTTCCGAACACGGCTCGCTTCGCGTCGCCTTGAACAGGACTGCTCGTTGTCTTCGGGCCGAGGGCGATGCGAAGCGAGCCCGCAACGAGGCTGGGCGGAACGATCGAGCCGCACCCGACAAACAGTAAGTCGCATGAATCTTGTCGCCGGAGCGCGCCGGCCAAACTGGGGCCCGCCTCCGCAGCGAACCATCGCATCAGGACATCAGGCCCTTTGCTTTGGTTACTTTCATTTGGGCCAGCAAATGAAAGTGACTCGGCTGCCGGGCCGAGACCCGGCCGATGTCGAGTCAGCAGTCCACTCCGAGGCGCTCCGCCCGCCACGGCGAGGCCCGACGCGCATCGAGCGCGCCGGTCTCGAAGCAGCCCCCGCGCCGCGGCGAGCGCCGCATGCCCCAAGGGCCCCGCATCAGCCATGGTGCGCCTCCCCGCCAGCCACGCGCACCGCTGCCACGCCCGGCAGCCCAACCACCCGCGCCCGCAGCCGCGCCAAGCCCGCCGCCAGCGCCACCTCATCGCCGCGCCCGGCGAACACCAGCTCGACCCTCTCGCGCTCGACCTGCGCACGCAGGTGCGGCTCACGCCGGCCCTGCAGCCGCTCTTCGGTGATGCGCTCGCCGAGCCGGAACTCGCAGCCGCCCTCGCGGCAGGCGGCCACGAGCACGCCAGCGGCACCGTCGCGCTGCGCGTACTCGATGAACGACGGCGGCAGTTGCCCCGCGCACAGCAATGGCACCGTCACCACATCGTCGTGCAGCCCGGCGGCCGCACTGGCACCGTGGTCACAGGTGAACACGACAAGCGGTCGCGCTGCTGTGCAATCGTCCAGGGCCTGCGCGAGCTGACGGCGCAAGGCGTCGATGCGCCGCTGCGGCATGTCGATGCCGCTCACCAGCTCGCTCGTGCGCCGAAACGGCGTCGCCGACGGGCAGGCGCCCGCGCAGATGCCGCAGCCCGTGCAGAGATCGGCGTCGACGACGGCGAGCGTGCGACCGATGCGCTGATTCGGGTGCGGCACCATCGTGATGGCGGCATAGGGGCAATCGGCGAAACAGCGCTGGCAACCGTTGCAGTTGGCCGCATCCACCACCGCCACCGCCGGGCGCGCCGGCTGCGGCAGGAAGGGCAGGCCGAAGAGCACGGTGCCGGCGACGACGAGCGCCGCCCACATCGCCTCGGGCGAGGTGGCGTAGGTGATCGGATGCACGAAGAGCAGCAACCAATCGAGCCGCAGCGCCTCGGGCACGCGCGCCATGGCCGCCGGCGCATGGCTTTGCACCGGCAGCGCGAGCGCCAGCACGGCCAGGCCGACCGCCAGCGCGATGGCCAGCGGGCGCGGCGGCCACACCGCGGCGCGCGTGAGGCGCTGGATGTGGAACCACAGGCCGAACAGCAGCAGCAGCGGCACGCCCAGGTGCACGAAGATGAACAGCGAGAACAGGCGGTCGCTCACCTGGTCGGCGACGATGAAGTTGCGCGCCAGCGGCGTGGCGAAGACGAGCGGCAGCGAGTCGAGCCACTCGGCGGTGGCGATGGCCGAGAACTGCCCGAGCGCGTCCCAGTTGATCCAGAAGCCGCCGATGGCGCAGACGAAGACGAAGCCCAGCAGCGGCACGCCGGTGAGCCAGGGGAAGCGGCGCACGCCACGCTCGTGCCCATGCAGCCACTCGCGCAGCAGGTGGGCCAGCGTGGCCAGCACCATCAGGTCGGCGGCGTAGCGATGCAGGCCGCGCAGCAGCCGGCCGAGGCCCAGCGGCCAGTCGTGCAGCGCCGCGATGGAGCGGTAGGCGCCGGCCACCGAGGTGTCCAGCAGCACGTACAGCACGATGCCGGTGGCGGCGAGCAGCCAGAAGGCGAAGAAGCCGATGGCGCCGAGGTGGCGCAAGGGGTTGCCGCGCGCGCCGAGCACGGCATCCGCACGGCGCTCGAGCGCCTGCCACAGCGCCAATGCGTCGCCGCGCAGGCCCGCGCGGAGCGCCGAGGCCGGCCCTGTCGCTCCGGCCAGCGCACCCGTCGACGCGCTGAGGGCGCGCCCGCCGCTCAGCGCGCGGGCTGACATGGCGCGCCGGCCCCGCCGGCCCCGCCGGCCATGAGCGCCGGCGACAGCAGGGCCGCGCTGCGGCGCGCGCGCCGCTGCCGCAGCCACTCCAGGCCGAGGTAGACGAGCACCGTGACGAAGAAGAGCGCGCCACCGATCAGCTCGAGGATGAGCTTGACGTCGTAGCGGTAGGTGCCGGTGTCGGGGTCGTAGACCGTGCACAGGATGCGCACCCGCTCCACCACCGCGGCGATGCGGTTCTGCGCCGGCAGCGGCATGTCCAGCAGCAGCTGGCGCAGCGGCTCGCCGAGCTGGTCGGCGCGCAGCTTGTCGCCGAAGACCTGCGCGTGGATGCGGCCGCTCGCGTCCACCACCGTCACGCCCAGCACGTGGTCGAAGCCGGCCGGCGTGGCCACGTAGCTGAAGCCGAAGCCGCGCGTCAGCGGCTCCACCGACTCGCGCGCCGGGCTCAGGAAGTCCCAGTTGGCATGGTGGATGCGGTGCTGCGCGGCAAAGGCGCGCATCTCGTCGGGGCCGTCGAAGGGCTGGTTGAAGCCGATGCTGACGATGTTGAACTGCGACTCGCCGGCCCGTTTCTCGAGCCCGCGCACGGCCTCGAGCAGCGCGCGCGTCTGCGTCGGGCAGATCTGGAAGCAGCCGGTGTAGATGAAGCTCACCAGCAGCGGCTTGCCCTGGTGGTAGCTCGACAGGCGCACCGGTCGCCCCTGGCGGTCGCGCAGCGCGACGTCGGGAATGCGCTGGCCGACGGCGGCGTTGGCCAGGCGCAGTGCTTCGCGCTCGTCGAGCGCGGGCACGCCGTCGGCGAAGGCGGTGGGGACGGCGACGAGAAGGCCGCCGAGGAGGGCGGCGAAGGCAAACCAGCCGGCCGCGGCGAATTGGGCGAGCGTGCGGCCGGGGCGGGCGGACTCAGCGCAAAGCCGCATCGACCACCACCGCAGCGAGCAGCACGCTCAGCTGCACCATCGAGGCGAAGAACGACGCCATCGCGGTGCGCCGCGTCGGGGCGAGCGCGAGCGCACGCGTCTTGCGCAGGAAGAACAGGCCCCCGGCCAGCGCGCCGACGGCATAGACCACGCCGGCGCCGAAGAACAGCGGCGCCAGCGAGGCGGCGACGAGGGCGATCGTCTGCGCGTGCACGATGCGCGCCGCGCGCGGCACGCCGACCACCACCGGCAGCATCGGCACGCCCGCGGCGGCGTACTCGGCCTCGTTGGCGATGGCCAGGCTCCAGAAGTGCGGCGGCGTCCAGAGGAAAAGCACGAGCGCCAGCCACCACGCCAGCGGCACGATCTGCGGATTCGCAGCGGCAGCACCGGCCAGCACCGCGAAGCTGCCGGCCAGCCCGCCGATGACGATGTTCCACGCCGTGCGGCGCTTGAGCCACAGCGTGTAGACGACGCCGTAGGTGAGCGCGCCGGCAGCGGTGAAGATGGCCGCCCAGCCGTTGACGAACCAGGCCGCCGCGGCCACCGCCCCCACGAGCAGGGCCACGATGACCAGCAGCCACGCGCCGCTGCGCGGCAAGGCGCCGCTGGCGAAGGCACGCGCGCGCGTGCGCGGCATCAGGCGGTCGCTCTCGGCTTCGACGAACTGATTGAAGGCGCCCGCCGCAGCCGAGGAGAGCAGCACGCACAGCGCCAGCGCGAGCGCCTGCACGAACGTCACCGAACCCCCGGGCACCACCGCCATGCCAGCCAGCGCCGTGACCATGATGAGCACGCCGATGCGCAGCTTGAAGATGCCGAGCACCAGCCGCGCGCGCGCGGCGAGGCCGGTGCGGGCCGCAGCGGCAGCCTGCGGCGCGACGGTGGAAGCAAGCGGCCGGTTCATCGCGCTGCCCCCGTGCTCAGCTCAGGCCCCAGAGGGTCGAGAGGTACTTCCAGTTGATGAAGTAGTAGAGCACGAAGGCGAGCAGGAACACCATCGCCAGCGTGAAAGTGCCGGGCGCGGCGAAGCCCATCGAGCCGTAGCCCTGCGCCACCGCGGTGGGCGCGGCGCGCGGCACGGGCGTGAACTGGCCGCTCACGGTGCCGGTGTCGAGCCGCTTGCCCCAGAGCAGCGAGCCCACGGTCACGTAGACGAAGATGGCGCCGCCGACGATGGCCACCACCCCGAGCAGGCCGACGCCGGCCATCATCAGGTAGGCGGCACCCGGCCACTCGTACGCCAGCGCCGCGCCGCTGAAGGCCATGTCCCAGTGCCGGCGCGACACACCCAGCGTGCCCGCGCCCATCATCACCAGGCAGAAGCCGTACATCGAGAAGCCGAACAGGTACACCTGCATCAGCGCGAGCTTGGGCGAGATCATCTCGCGCCGGAACAGCACCGGGATCAGGTAGTACGTGAGGGCCATGAACGTGAGCGTCGTGCCCACCACCACCGTGGCGTGGAAGTGCCCCGGCACGTAGATGGTGTTGTGGATGATCATGTTCAGCTGCTCGGTGCCCATCATCACGCCCGAGATGCCGCCCAGGAAACCGAAGCCGATGAGCGCGATGAACACGCCGGCGAAGGTGGGGTTGCCCCAAGGCGCCTTGCGCAGCCACTCGAACAGGCCCTTGGTGAAACCCTTCTGCCGCTGCGCCACTTCCATGGCGCCGGGGATCGTCAGGCCGTGCAGCATCGACGCCAGCACCGCGAAGTACATGAAGTAGCTGGTGTTGACGACCTTCCAGCCCGTCGAGAGGCCCGGGTCGGCGAGCAGGTGGTGCGCACTCGCCAGCTGCAGGAAGAGGATGTAGAGCAGGAAGGCGACGCGGCTGACGCGCTCGCTCATCGGCTTGGCGCCGAAGGCCACCGCCGCCACGAGGTACCACACCGAGATGTGCGCGGCGACGTTGATCTGCTGCGAGCTGTGGCCGAAGGCCCACCAGATGGTGCGGTAGACGAGCGGGTCGACGCTGGCCACGACCCCCAGCGACATCAGCCACGTGGGAATCAGGATGATGGCGCCCGAGGCGATCGTGAACACGGCGATGATGGCCGCCGTGATGGCGCCGAACGTGACGAGTGGCACCGAGCCGGCGTAGGTCTTCTCGCGCTTGGCCACGACGAGCGTGCCGAAGAAGACGAAGCAGGCGATCAGCGCGCCGACTGCGAAAAGGATGAGGCCGAGGTAGAAGTTGGGCTCGGCCATCATCGGCACGTAGCTCGTCATCATCACGCTCGAGGCGCCGCGGAAGACGGTGACGTTGTTCAGCACCGAGCCGATGAGCATGAGCGCGAAGGCCAGCCAGGCGATGCGAGGTGTCGCGATGCGGCATCTGAGCAAGGTCGAGCTCGCGAAGTACAGCACCGCGATCTCGAAGAAGATGATCCAGAAGATCAGCATGTCGATGCCGTGTGCCGTGAGCACCATGTAGAACTTGTCCGCCTCGAGCCAGCGGAAGGCCGGCCAGCGCGTCAGCGCCACGCCGATGGCGAGCACGCCACCGATGAGCAGCCAGACCACGGCGACGAAGGCGTTCGCCTTCATCAGCTTCTCGGCCTGGTCTTCGAACTGCAGCCCGCTGCGCGGGCAAGTGCGGTAGGTTGTCGTGGCCATGTCCGCCTCCTCCTACTTCACGTAGATGCGGCCGACCATCTTGTGATGGCCGATGCCGCAATACTCGTTGCACACCACCGAGAACGTGCCGCTCTGGTTGGGCGTGACGGT
>JAEUPE010000281.1 GCA_016790435.1 Rubrivivax sp.
GGGCATGCGCACCTTCGACTGGGCGCTGTTCGAGCTCTACAACGCCGGGCTCATCGGCTTCGACGAGGCGCTGCGCAACGCCGACTCGGCCAACGAGCTGCGGCTGAACATCAAGCTCAAGAGCGAGCGCGGCGAGCCCGAAGCCTCGGCCTTCATGTCGCTGGCGCTGGAGCCCGAGCCGATGACGCCCGAGCAGGTGGAGGCCGAGCGCGCGAAGGAGCTGCAGCAGCAGGCCGAGACGCGCAAGCGCCTGGAGAGCGAACAGGCGCGCGAGCGGCTGATGAAGGGTGCCGCGGCGGCAGCCACCGGCACGGCGCCACCTCGGCGCTGAGGCGCTGACGCGTTGACGCGTTGACGCGCTGAGGCGCAGCGCGCCGGTCTTGCTACTCGCGCCGGATCCACCCCCACAAGCGCGCCAGGTGCGTGTCGCGCCAGGTGCGTGGCGGCGGCGCCGTGCGCTTGGGTCGCGCGGGGTGGTTGGCGGCGGCGCGCAGCTCGTGCTCGGCGGCTTCGAGCAGCGGGCGCAGGTCGCTGATGGCCGGGGCCAGCATGCCGGCGCCGCATTGCGGGCAGGCGGGCGAGCGCGTGGGGTCGAGCGTGGTGCCGCAGGCGTGGCAGGGCCAGCGCAGCGGCACGCCGTCGGCCGGGGGCAGGGGCTGGCCGTCCACGCCACGCTGGCGCAGCGCGTGGCCCAGGCGCGGCAGGTCCACCACCAGCAGCGGCGTGGCGCACCAGGCGCAGATGTCGCTGTCGCTGTCTCCTTCGGCCAGCGCGCCGCAGCTCAGGCAATGCAGCACACGCTTCTGCGCGCGCAGCGCGGCGCGCTCGGGCGGCAGCAGCGGGCGCACCAGGCCGCGCTCGGCCAGGAGGCCGGCGTCGGTATGCAGGTGGCCGTGGCCGGCCGGGCACTCCTGCGCCGGGAAGCGGCCCCAGCGGGTGCGGTTGTGCACCGTCTTCAGCGGCTGCGCGCACACGGGGCAGGGCAGGGTGGGCGGGCGCGGGGCGGGGGTGGGTGACGTGGCCGGCGTCGTCGCTGATGAGGCCTTGGACGACGCTGTGGATGCCGCCGCGGATGACGTCGCGGATGACGCCGCCGGTGACATCGACGACGGCGGCCGCGCGCCTTGCGCGCCCCAGGCGTCCTCGCCGCGGCTCATCTCGCGCAGCAACTCCACCCAGCCCAGGCCCGCCAGCTGCACCGACTCCAGCATGTCGAACCACACCAGCCGGCACGCGGCGCAGTGGTCCACCAGCACCGTGCGGCCGGTGTGCGCGCGCAGCCGCCGCTGGGCCATGGTGGCGCGGCACTGCGGGCAGGCGCGCGGGGTTTCTTCGGGCTGCGGGGGCATCGGTGCCATTGTGAGCCGCCGGGGGCGCGCGCACAGCCCGCCCGTGCATAACGCCTCGCGGCCGTGCGGAACGCGGCGCTATCCTCGTCCGCCGGTTGGCCGGACCCTGAATGAATCCGTACGAGAGCTTTGCCCTGGCCGGTGCCCTGGCGCTGGGCACGCTCGCGTGCCTGCACGCGCTGGTGTGGCACGCGCAGCGCCAGCCCTGGTCGGCGATGTTCGCGCTCGGCCTGGCGGCGTTGACCGTGGTGTTCGCGTTCGACTCGGCGCTGCGGCCGGTGGGCGAGGAGGTCGCGCTGGCCAACACGCTGCTCAGCGCCACTTCGTTGGTGCTGATGACGCTGGGCATCCTCGGCTACGTGCAGGTGCCTCCGCCGTGGCGCGCGCGCCTGGCGGGTTTCGTCATCGCCGTGGCTGCGCTGCTGGTGGCGCTGCGCATCGGCGAGGTCTTCGGGCGGCAGGGCGGGCGCATCGCCTACGCCACCTACATGGGCTTGATGGCGGCGCTGCTGGTGTGGGCGCGCTTGCGCGAGCCGCACCGCGGCCACGGGCTGGTGCTGCTGGCCATCCTCACCTACCCGGCGGCGGTTTGGCTGGCCCGCCGCGGCAGCCTGGACCCGGGGCTGGTGCGCTACGCGATCATCGTGCCGACGGTGGTGCTGGGCATGACAGTGCTCACCACCGGTATGCTGCGCGCGCAGCGGCGCGCCGACGAGGAGATTGCGCACCGCACGGCGGCCGAGGCGGCGCTGCGCGAGCTGAACGACTCGCTGGAGCAGCGCGTGGCGCGCCGCACGTCGGAGCTGGGCGAGATGGTGACCGGGCTGGAGAGCTTCAACCGCAGCGTCTCGCACGACCTGCGTGGGCCGCTGGGCGGCATCGCCGGCGCGGCCCGCGTGGCGATGAAGGCGCTGGACGAGGGCGACGTGGACAAGGCCCGCCGCACGCTGCCGCTGCTGAGCGAGCAGGCCGACCGCTCGGTGGACCTGGTGAACTCGCTGCTGACCCTGGCGCGCGCCGGCGAGGGCGGCGAGTTCGAGCCGCGCGCGGTGGTGCTGGACGAGTTCGTGCCCGAGGTGCTGGCGCAGATGCGGCAGGAGGCTGGCGGCGTGGCGCTGCCGGTGACCGTGGGCCCGCTGCCCACGGTGCGCGCCGACCCCGCGCTGCTGCAGCAGGTGTTCACCAACCTCGTGGGCAACGCGCTGAAGTTCTCGCGCGGGGCGGCCACGCCACGCGTGGAGATCGGCGCGGAGCGGCAGCCGGGCGGCCCGGTGCTCTACGTGCGCGACAACGGCGTGGGCTTCGACGGCACCTCGCCCAGCGCGCAGCACCTCGGCGAGCCGTTCCTGCGCCTGCACGGCGGGCGCTTCGCCGGCAACGGCGTGGGGCTGTCGATCGTGAAGCGCATCGTCGAGCGCCACGGCGGCCACCTGTGGGCAAAGTCGGCGCCGGAGCAGGGCGCGACCTTCTTCTTCACGCTGGGGGCGGCGGCGGCAGAATGAACGAACACCTCCGACGACGGCCCCAGCCATGAACGCCATGCCCCCTGAAATCCACCCCGGCACGCTTTCGGTGGAAGCGCTCGCCGCGCTCGTACCGCACGGCGCCAGCGTCACCGTGCACAAGGGCGACGAGGCCGACGTGCCGATGGCATTGGCCTTCGCCCTCGTGAAGCGCGGCGTGCGCGGCCTGCGCGTGGTGACGCTGCCCACCTGCGCCTACCCGGCCAGCGGCATGATGATCGACCTGCTCATCGGCGCGGGCTGCGTGGCGGCGGTGGAGACCTCGGGCATCTCGCTGCACGAGCTGGGCGCCGCGCCGCGCTTTGCGCAGGCGGTGAAGGCAGGCACGCTGAAGGTGCTGGACTCCACCTGCCCGGCGGTCTATGCGGCGCTGCAGGCGGGGGCCAAGGGGCAGCCGTTCGCGCCGCTGCGCGGGCTGATCGGCACGGACCTGCTGCGCCACCGCGGCGACTGGCGCGTCATCGATAACCCGTTTGCCGAGGCGGCGGGCGCACCTCCGCTGGCCGGTGCGGCGTGCGACCCCGTGGTGCTGCTGCCGGCGCTGAACGCCGACGTGGCGATGTTCCACGCGCCCAAGGCCGACGCCGAGGGCAACGTGTGGGTGGGCCGCGACCGCGACCGCGTGCTCGCCGCGCATGCGGCAGGCACCGTGCTCGTGACGGTGGAAGAGGTGGTGCCGGGAAGCTTCTTCGACGACGAGGCGATGAGCGCCGGCGTGATTCCGGCGGTGTGCGTGAGCGCCATCGCCGTGGTGCCCGGCGGCTGCTGGCCAATGGATGTGCGCGGTGGCATCGACCTTGAGGCGGTGCGCGCCTACCAGCAGGCGGCGCGCAGCGACGAGGGTTTTGCGTCCTGGGTGCAGGCGCATGTGATGCGGCCGGGCCAAGGGGTGGGCGTGCGTTTCGGCGCTGCTGCAGCGGCCGATGCAGGGGCTGCAGTCGGGGCCGCAGGGGCCGCAGTGGGGGCCGTTGCTGGGGCGGCCGTGTAGATGGCCGCCGCCGACACCACCGATACCGCCGACGCAGCCATCCGTGCCGAGGCGCCGCCGCGCGCCGAGGAGATCTATGCCAACGCCATTGCCGGGCTGCTGGCCGGTGCGCGCAGCGTCGCCGTGGGCATGCTGTCGCCCATCCCGGGCGCGGGCGCGTTGCTCGCGCGTGAGGTGGCGGCGGCAGGCGGTGCCGCGCTGCGCGTCACCATTCTCGGCAGCCACGAGCACAACCGCTTCACCAACGGCGGCGCCGAGCTCTTCGACCAGGCCGGCCGTGGGCGCATCGACGCCTTCTTCCTCAGCGGCGGGCAGATCGACGGCCAGGCCAACATCAACCTCGTGGGCACGGGCGAGTACCCAGCCACCGAGGTGCGCTGGTCGGGCTCGTTCGGCTCGGGCTACCTCTATTTCGTCGTGCCGCGCGTCATCCTGTTCCGCTGGGAGCACAGCCGCCGCACGCTGGTCCGACAGGTGGACTTCATCAGCGCGCCGGGCCTCTCGGCGCCGGGTGTGCACCGGCCGGGCGGGCCGGTGGCGCTCATCACCAACCTGTGCCTGTTCGGTTTCAACCGCGAGCGCGGGCGGTTCGTGTTGCGCTCGTTGCACCCGGGCCACACGCTGGAGGAGGTGCGCGACCAGACGGGCTTCGACTTCGACGTGCCTGAGGTGGGGCCAGGTGCCGGGCCGCATGCCCAGGCGTTGCCTGTCACCGAACTGCCCGATGCGGCCCGCCTGGCGCTGCTGCGCGGGCCGGTGGCGCGGCAGATGGCGGGCGTGTACCCGGCGTTCGTGCGGCAGGTGTTCGGGGCGGGGCGAGGCGAAGGGTGACTGCCAGCGCCCCGATCCTCAGCGCGCACCCCGTCGCCGACGAGGTGCGCCACGTCATCCTCGAGCACCTCGACGCCATCGAACGCGAGCACGACGTGCGCGTGCTCTTTGCCTGCGAGAGCGGCAGCCGCGGCTGGGGCTTTGCCTCGCCCGACAGCGATTACGACGTGCGCTTCGTCTACGTGCACCGGCGCGACTGGTACCTCACCGTGGAGCCCGGGCGCGACGTGATCGAGCTGCCCATCAGCGGCGAGCTCGACATCAACGGCTGGGACCTGCGCAAGGCGCTCAAGCTGCTGCACAACTCCAACCCGGTGCTGCTGGAGTGGCTGCGCTCGCCCATCGTCTACCGCCAGCACGCCACGCTGGCGCCGCGGCTGGCCACGCTGGCGGCCACGCACCTCGTGCTCGAGCGCGCGTACCACCACTACCTCTCGATGGCGAAGAAGAACTGCCGCGAGCACCTGCTGGGCGAGGTGGTGCGCTACAAGAAGTACCTCTACGTGCTGCGTCCGCTGCTGGCCGCGCGCTGGATCCGCGCCGGCCGCGGTGCGCCGCCGATGCGCTTCGCCGAGCTGGCCGAGGGCACGCTCGACGCCACCACCGACGCCGCGCTGCGCGCCGAGATCAACCGCCTGCTCGAAGTGAAGATGCGCGCCGGCGAGGCCGCCACCAGCCCGCGCTGGGAAGGCATCCACGCGTTCATCCTGGCCGAGCTGGAGCTGGCCAAGGCGGCGGCAGAGCGCGTGGTGCCCGAGGCCGAGAGAGCGAGCCGGGCTGAGCTCGATGTGTTTCTGCGCGAGGCGATCGAGGGGCTTGGTGGTGACCCAGCCGCCGGGCCAGCGTGAACGGCCCATGGCCCTCTGCTCCCGAGGCGTGACGAACGTCGACCAGCGCTAACGGCGGCGAGCGCCGCGTGCCGCAGGCGCTGCCGAGCGCCACGAGAGCCTGGACGACGCGGCACGACTGCGTTACGTGGCGATGCACGAGCCACGTTCGAGCGGGTGCTGACGGCACACGGCGATTCGCCCGGCGTGGTGCGCCGGGCCTCGCATGCCGGTTGACCTGTGTCAGAGCCGGCGCGCGGCGCGGTGGGCGCGGCGTCAGGCCGCTGGCTAGGATGTGGGCACCATGCATTGCCCTACGCCGATTGAAGTGACCGTCGCCACCACGTTGCGGGCCTTGCTCGGAGCGGGCGCGCTGGCTGCATCGGCCGCGCTGGCCCAGGCGCCGGGCCCCGCGCCGTTGCCGGCACCCCTGCCCGCGCCCGCGCAGGGCACCGTGCCGCAGCCCGTTCCCTCGCGTGGCCGCCTGCTCTACGAGACGCACTGCATCGCCTGCCACAACTCGCAGATGCACTGGCGCGACGCGCGCGTCGTGCGCGACTGGCCCGGCCTCGTGACGCAGGTGCGCACCTGGCAGGAGCGCGCGAAACTGCAGTGGATCGACGCCGACATCCTGGAGGTGGCGCGCCACCTCAACGGCGCCATCTACCGCCTGCCACAGCCGGGGCCGGCGTAGCGTCGCCGGCGGCAAGAAGGGCGCGCGTGGCAACGCGAGCAATGCTTGGCATCCTGGCGGTGGGGGCCGCGCTCGTCGCGGGCCTCGCGGCGTGGGCTGCGTTCAACTTCAACCGTGAGCTCGACGAGCAGCGCGCGCGCATCGGCGGCGGCAGCCGGCTGGTGGAAACCCGCTGCGGCGCGGTCGAGGTGGGAGACGTGGGAGAGGCGGGGGAGGCCACCCAGACGGCCGCTGCGGCGGGCGCGTCCACACCGGGCGGCCCGGGCGCTGCAGCCTCGACGCTGCCGCTGCTCGTGGTGCACGGCAGTGGCGGCGGCTTCGACCAGGGCCTGGCGCTCGGAGCCGGTTTCGCGCCACGTGGCTGGCGCGTCATCGCGCCCTCGCGCTTCGGCTACCTGCGCACGCCGTGGCCGGCGGACGGCGGTGTCTCCGGCGAGCGGCAGGCCGACCAGCTGGTCTGCCTGCTCGATGCGCTCGGCGTCGACGCGGTGGCGGTGCTGGGCGTGTCGGCCGGGGCCATTTCCGCCACCGAGTTCGCGGTGCGGCATCCGCAGCGAACGAAGGCGCTGATCCTCATGGTGCCGGCGGGCTACCGACCCGAAACGACGCCGCCGATGCCGGGCTGGGCGCAGGCGCTGCTGGAAACGGTGATCTCGGCCGACCTGCCGTTCTGGCTCATCTCGCACCTGGCTCCCGACGTCGTGCGGCGCTTCGTGCTCGCCACGCCGCCGGCGGAGTACGCCGCGGCCCCCGAGGCCGAGCGGCGCCGGGTCGACCGGATGATGCGAGAGATCCTGCCCATCAGCGCGCGCAGCCGCGGGCTGCTGCACGACACGCTGGCCACGCAGCGCGTGCCGAGGCCGCGGCTGGAGGCCATCCGCGCCCTGACGCTCGCTATCAGTGCCCGCGACGACGGCTTCGGCACGCTGGCCTCGGCGGCGTATGCGGCGCAGACGATTCCCAACGCACGCCTGCTCGTCTTCGATCGCGGCGGGCACCTGCTGCTCAACCACCAGGCCGAGGTGGTGGCCGCCGTCGAGGCGTTGCTGCGCGAAGCGGCCGCCGGGCCGATGCCGACTAGCCCACCTGCCCCAGCACCAGCACCGCCATCCACGGCCACACCGCGTTGACGAGCATCAGCAGCCACGTCACCGGGCCGGCGGTGTCGGGCGACGCACCGAACTGCTGCGCCGCCGGCTTCTCCCTGGCAAAGACCAGGTAGAGCACGAGCAGCAGCACGGCCGGCCCGAGGCCGGTGAGCACGACGAAGGCCGCGAGCGTGACGAGTGCCGGCCAGCCGAGGTCGCGGCCGCGCTTCACCGCGGCCACGGCGGCGACGAGCAGGCAGATCGCCGCGATCACCAGCACGACGGGCAACGAGGTCTCGGAGCCGCGCAGCAGGCCGCGGGAGCCGCCGG
>JAEUPE010000287.1 GCA_016790435.1 Rubrivivax sp.
CGAGTTGGCCACCGGGTTGGTGGGGTTGGTGGAGATGCTGGCGCCGACCGCAATGATGCGTTCGTACGTGGGATGCGCACGGTGCATTGTCCCGGTTGGGTCGGTGAAGTCGAGATAGCCGTTGTTGCCCAGCGAGAAGCACACCACTGTGCCCTTGCCGGCGCGGCCGTAGGTGGTGAGGAAGTCCCAGCAGTCGCGCATCGTGTTCGACAGCACCACGCCGTTGCTACCCCACGAGTTGGAGATCACGTCGGCGGCGCGCGCTGGCAGCGCTGCGGGGAAGCCAGCGGCCGTGGAGCCGTTCCAGAAACCCGTCAGCCACAGGAACATGTCGGCCTGCGCGACCGCATTGCCGGGAATGAATGCGCCGAGCAGGTGGCAGTTGGGCGCCACGCCTGCGATGCCGCGGTTGTTGTCGAACGCCGCGGTGGCGCTGCCGGCGCACTGCGTACCGTGGTCGCCACCAAGCCCGGCCACTGTCTGCGCCGCGATGGGTGTGGCTGCAAAGTTGGTGCTCGAAACAAGCTTGGCCGTACCATCGGTGAGCGCAGCGGTGAACTCGGGGTGATCGGGCGCGACGCCGTGGACATCAGTGACCGCGATGGTGATGTCGGGCGATCCGCCGCGCAGCGCGACGGTGACGTTGTCCAGCAGGTCCCAAGCGTCGTCGGTGTCGGTCAGCGTCAAGTGCGGAAGCTGCGCCCACAATGTGTCATTGGGTGTGTAGGCGTCGGCTTCGATGGCCACATCCAGATTGGGCTCCACGTATTCGACGCGGCCGCTTTGCCGCAACCGGCCCGCGGCCGCAAGGATGGCGTGGTCCAACATGGGCCCCACCAGCAAGAAGGCGTTGCCGGCATGCAAGAGCGGGCGGGTGATGGCCATGCCCACGCCGCCAGCAAGCTTGTCGGCCTCAGGCCGCTTGACGTCGGGCAGGAAGCGAACGACCAGCTCGTTGCGCAACCCGATTGGCGTGCGCTCGCCATGCAAGATGGCCAGCGAAGGCACCACGTCGACCTTGACGCGGCGCATTGCCTCGATCAGCTGCGGCGCCAGGGACGGCGCGGATTGGACAAGCACGAACTGCGCGTCGTCGCGCTCGGCCTGCGGCAAGACCGGGCGGTGCTCGAACTTGAGCTTGGCGGCCACGTCCTTGAGCGCTTTGGCGGCGCCGGCGCCGCTCAGCCGCGCCAGGAAGGCCTGCGGCTGCGGCGCAAACGCGAGCAAGCTATCGCCCTGCGCGTAGTGCAGCTCGCCCTTGCGCGCCAGCCCCAGCACCACCGGGTTGACCTCACTGTGCACGCGCAGCTCGTGCCGCAGCGGCTCGAAGCCCTGGGCCGTGGCCTCGATGACGAGGGACACGCCGGCCTCCGCCTTGACCTGCCAGCGGCCCTCGGCGGGCTGCACCGGCAACCCCTGGCCGGCCGCACCCTTCACCTCGATCGAGGCGAAGCTGACGGGCTTGTACGAGGCGTCGACGACGTGAAGGATGACGAGTGCCATAGCACGCTCCGGTGAGTGGACGAACGCATCTTGAGCCCCGCACGCGCCCTCGGAATCCCTAACTCTCCAGGGAGTGCATGGGACCGTCCCACATCAGGTGGACGTGCCGCGGCGCGTTCGGCTCGCGTTGGGGGACAGCCGACCTCGACATTGCCAACCTCAGACGCGGTGATCTGCGCAAATTGGCGGTTGCGCCGGCGCCGGCGCCGGTCGAGTCAACAGAAAACCCGCGCCCACGTGGGAGCGGGTTTTCGTGGCGGCGGCAGCGGGCCGATTCCTACCCTCGGGCGATGCACAACCGCGCCACGCCCTTCGGGGAAGCCCCCGACCGGGGCGATCTGCCCAACGGGGCCAACGGGCCTCGCCGGCCCCGCTTGGCCCCTGAGGGGGCCCGCGCTTCCAGCTGGCCCGCGCGCGTCGCCCTCGCACCGCGAGCGACGCCGCCGCTCAGGTGCGCCGGCCCACCCGACGAGCTCGAGATCCTGCTCGCTGCGCTGCGATTCCGCCACTGGCGCGGCTGCCTCGTGGCGCTGCTCGAGCGCTACGACGGCTGGGGCGCGGCGCAGCAGCGCACGAATGGCGGCCTCGACACCGTGGCCGCGCCGGACGACGCGCCGCTGGCCGATGTCATCTCGGTCCTGGACACGCTTCCGGCCCAGCTGGCCGGCCAGGACAAGGCACTTGCCCGCGCGCTCCTGACTTGCCCCTTCCTCCTGCGCGCCGCTGAGGATGCGCACACAGCCGAGCCGTGGGAACCGCTGGAGCAGACCTTCCGCAGCTTCAGCGCCCGGCGCGCAGTGCACCTGGCACTGATGCCCGACATCCCGTGGCCGGAGCGGGACTTCATCGACTGGACGCTGGAGCAACTGGTATTCGCTCGTTCATCGAACTGGGGCGCGCTTCGGCCCTGAAGCGGGGCACAGAAGGTCATGAAGAGAAGGTGATGAGCTTCGAGGCCTTGACTAAGGTCGTGATCTTCGTCAGCGCCTTCTGCATCGGGGCGACCTTCGTGTACCGGCGCTCGCGCCGCAGCGCGAGCGCGGCCAGGTCTACGGCAGCGCCGCGTCGCGAACGCCAAGCGACGCTGCGCGACGGGCCCAAGACCTTGGGCGCACTCTTCTCTCTTCTTGGGCGGCTCCTGGGGTTGCCGAGTCCCGCCGAGGGCCCAACCGCCGCGCTGCCACCCGAGCTCGCCTTGCCGCCGCGGCCGGCATCGCACGTGCCCGTGCGTTCTTTCGAAACCATCGTCGATGACACCGGCACGCAGCGGCTGCTCGAGTCGATCGAGCGCAAGACCCGGCTGACCCACAACAACTTCGAGCGCGACTGCATCCCGGTGCTTCGCGCGTTTGCTGAGTTCGTGCAGTTCCTGCCCGCCTCCGAGTGCCATCACCACGCGCAGCCAGGAGGGCTTTGGATTCACGCCATTGAGGTGGTCGATGCGGCGCTGACGTTTCGGGCCGGCATCGAGCTGCCACCAGGCGCCAGCACCGAAGAACGCAAGCGGCAGGAGCATCGCTGGACCTACGCGGTCTTTGCCGCTGCGCTGCTGCACGACGCGGGTAAGCCGCTCACCGAAGTGCGCGTGACCCTCTTCGGACCGGACCCGCACGCGGGCCAGCGCACCAGTCAGATGTGGGCGCCGATGGCCGGGCCGATGCGGGCCTTCGCGGCGCACTTCTATTCCGTCGCCTTCATCGGCGCGAGCGATCGCGACTACGTGGCGCACACCAAGCTCGCGGCCATGCTGCTGCACAAGTTCCTGCCCGAGCGCGTCATGCGCTGGCTCGGCGAGGATGCGGCGCTGCTGTCGCATCTGGTTGAGTACCTGTCCGGCGACGACCCGGATGGCACCCTCGGTTCTGTGGTCAAGCGTGCCGACAGCGACTCGGTGCGGCGCAATCTGCTGCACGGCCCGCGCACGCGCTTCGCTTCGGCACGCACGGTGCCGCTGATCGAGCGGCTGATGCAGGCGCTGCGCAGGATGCTGGCCGAAGGCGCCCTGCCGCTCAATCGCCCGGGCGCTGCCGGCTGGGTCCACGATGGCAAGGTGTGGTTTGTGTGCGCCCGGCTCGCCGACGAAGTGCGAAGCTACCTCGCGCAGCACGAGAGCGCACAGGGAGTTCCGGGCAAGGACCGCAACGATCGACTCTTCGACACCTGGCAGGAGTTCGGCGCGGCACTCGGCGCGCCCGATGGTGGGGCGGTGTGGCGCGCCCATGTGCAATGTGAAGGGTGGTCTCCCCCCGAGCCGTTCACGCTGCTGTGCTTCCGGCTGCAGTCGCTGTACGCCGAAGAGTCGCAGTTCCCTCGGCCGATTAACGGCGCCGTGGTGCCTGTTGGCATGCACCCACGCGGAGTGACTGCCATCGAGCCTGCCGAGCGCGCGGTGGAGCGTGTCTCGGGAGGGCACGCGCCTGCAGTGCCAACTGCTGCAACGCCACCGGCCGATGGGCCTCGGGTGCCCGCCGTTCACGCCCTCAAACCCGCACCAGAGCCGCGCTCCACGGCCGGCGCTTTGCCAGTTGCAGCTCACGACGAGGACCACACGATGCAACCTCCGCCTACTTCGCCGGGCCCCAACGTCCCCGAGTCCATGGCCGACGCGCCCACCGACAGCGGGCATGAAGAGAGCGGTGACCACGCCGACACACTGCCGGCGGCCGACCAGGCCGCCGGCGAGTTCAGCCGTGCAACGCATACCGACACGCCCCAGCTGGCTCAGCCCGTGCAGCCGCGCCAACGCGGCCTCAAACCCGGCGAAGGTGGCGCGGCGCCGACCGTAGCCGCTGCGCCGCGGCCGGCGCCGCCCGCCACCGGGTCCGCGGCCGCCGCGCAGGCCGGCACGCGGCCTGGCAGCAAGGGGCCGACACCCGCTGCCGCAGCCTTCATGGCGTGGGTGGCGCAAGCGGTCGGCACCGGCGAGCTCACCTACAACGAAGACGGTGCCCTCGTGCACTTCGTGGCCGAGGGTGCCCTGCTGCTTTCGCCGGAGATCTTCCGCCGCTTCTTCGCCGCGCACGTCTCGGTCACCGACGGGCCCATCGCGACGCTGCGGCAGTCGCATGGTGATCGCGCCTTCGCCCGGCTGCAGAACGAGCTCGCCAAGAGCGGCTGGACGGCGCGCAACGGCGACGAGAACCTGCACTACTACGCCTTCCTCAAGGCCGATGGCAGCCCCTCGCGCACGGCCTCGTTCTACCTGGTCCGGCAGCCGGCGCTCTTTTGGAGCCCGGTACCTGCGCCCAACGCGCGCATCCGGCTCGCGGCGCGGCCCAAGAAGATGAAGCTGCCGCAAGGCGCCGACACCGGCAACGACCGCCGCAGCCACACTCAAGGCGCCCAAGATGCCTCACCCGACGCAGGAGCTTCGCCGTGAGCGCGGGTCCGATCGACGATGTCTTCAGGCCACCCTACGAGGTGGCCAGCGTCGCCGCCAGCACGTTGGCCGCCGGCGCGCTGCTGCTCGAGCCGGCGACCTTCCTCCTCACGCCCTTGCAGGCGGTCGGCTCTGCCGGAGTCCTCACGTTGCTGGGCGCGTGGCGCATGGCGCAGGCATGGCGCGTCATCGCGTTTCGGCGCGCGGTGCGCCGGCTGCAACCCTACGCGCTGCGCCCAAACGACGTGCCGTGGTCGCGTGATGCCGTGTTCCTCGGCCGCGGCTTCGAGTGGACCGCGCGCCACACGCAGCGCATGACGCTGCTTTCGCAGCCTGAGCACGACCGGCTGCGCCGACCCTCGGCGCTGGTCCGGTGGGCGCGCTCGATGGAGCGGCGGCCCAACACGGCCACCTGGCTCAGGGCGCTGACGACCAGCGACTACTGGCTCAACCCGATGCGCCCCCAGCCGCCAGTGGGCGGCAACCCTGCGCTGCACGGCGTCGAGATCCATGAGGAAGACGTCTACACGGCGCTCGCCGAGCTGAACAACCACATGATGGTCTACGGCACCACCCGCGTGGGCAAGACGCGCCTGGCGCAGATCCTCGTGGAGCAAGACATCGCCCGCGGCGACGTGGTGATCGTGTTCGACCCCAAGGGCGACGTCGAGCTGCTGCTGGGCATGTACTCTGCCGCGCTGCGCCACGGGCGCGCTGCGGAGTTCCAGCTCTTCCACCTCGGCTTCCCAGAGGTGTCGAGCCGCTACAACCCTATCGGCAACTTCGAGCAGATCACCGAGGTCGCCACGCGGGCCACAGGGCCGCTGCCGGAGCAGGGTCAGTCAGCAGCATTTAAGGCCTTCGCGTGGCGCTACGTCAACGTCATCGCCCGCGCCATGGCCGCCGTGGGCGAGCGCCCGGACTTCAAGAAGATCTACCGCTACGGCGTCACCATCGACCCGCTGGCCAAGCGCTACTTCACGCAGTGGCTGGACGCCAATGCGCCGGGTTGGCAAGGCCGCTTCGACCCCACCCCCACCAAGGAGCACAAAGACCTGGTGCAGCGAGCCGAGAAGAACGGCCGCGACATCGAAATCCTGCTGCTGGTGCAGTTCTTCAAGACGAGCGGCTACGAGGACCCGATATGCGACGCGATCGCCAGCGTCCTGGCCAATGACCGCACGTACTTCGAGAAACTCGTCAACTCGCTGTACCCGCTGCTGGAGAAGCTCACCACCGGCAAGATCGCCGACCTGATCTCTCCGCACTACGAAGACACCTCCGACCCCCGGCCCATCCTCGACTGGATGAGCGTGATCAACCGTGGGGGCATCGTCTACTGCGGCTTCGACGCGCTCACGATCCGCGACGTGGCCGAGGCCGTCAGCGCCTCGATGCTGGCGGATCTGACCTCCACCTTCGGCAGCGTCTACAAGCACGGCTCGAGCTACGGCATGAGCTCGCAGGAAGCGCTGCGACGCGTGCGGCTGCACGCGGACGAGCTCAATGAATTGATCGGCCCCGAGTTCGTGCAGGCGGCCAACAAGGGCGGTGGAGCCGGCCTGTTCATCACCGGCTACAGCCAGACCGCCCAGGACATCGAGGCCAAGGTCGGCTCTGTGGCCAAGGCCGAGCAGATCGGCGGCAACCTGAACTCGATCGTCATGCTGCGCGTGAAGAACCTCGCCACGGCCGAGCGGCTGACCAACCAGCTCGAGCAGGTGCGCGTCTTCACCAAGGTGTTGGCCAGCGGCGCCTCCGACTCCAACGACCCCACCGAGGTGGCCGACTTCAGCTCACGTAACGAAGATCGCGTGGCCACCGAGAAGGTGCCCATCCTCGATCCGGCCTGGCTCATGAAACAGCCCAAGGGGCAGGCCTTCGCGTTGCTGGAGGGCGGGCGCCTCGTGAAGGTGCGGATGCCCCTACCGCTGCCGGCCGACGACAACATCGCGCCGGCCTCGTGGGCGCAGATGCTCGGGCAGATGCGTGCCGCCTACGACGACTACATCGTGCGCACGCCGGATGGGCCGCTGACCGTCGAGGGCGAAAGCTATGCCGGCTGACCGGAATCACATCGAGCACGGCGTGCTCGTGCGGCAGTGGAAGTGGCCGCTGCGGGTGGTGTTCTGGTGGGTGATGATTGCCAGCTGCGTTTGGGTGTACGCGATTGCCGCGCACTGGCTGTGGGCGTGGCGCGCCGCGCCGCAGGCGCCGCTGGCTCACAGCCGCGCGGTGCTGGAGTCTGACCTCGCAGCACTCGCGCGACTGCGCCCTCGCTTGATTGAGCCCATGCGAGTGGCGAGCTGGGTCGCCTCCACGCTGCAGGGCAGCGTGCTCGATGCATGTGTTGGGGCGGCGCGCGCCCTCATGAACTGGCCAACGCGCTACCGTGACGCGCGCACCCGACAAGCTGGCGCCGGCGGCGCGGCTTCGCCCACCAGCGGCAAGTTCGACGCGGGCGCGCAGTTCATTGTCGATCAGTTGGCGGCCAGCAGTGAGGCGCTCGGCATGCTGGCCACAGGTACGCAGATATTCGCCGTGCGCACGGCCCTGTACCTGGCCAGCCTGCCGCTCCTCGCGCTGCTCGCAGGCGTTGCGCTCGCGGACGGATTTGTGGCACGAGCGCGCCGCAAGGCTTGCGCCGGCCGCGAGTCTGCGAGTCTCTACCACCGCGCCAAACTTGCACTCAGCTTCGTGGCAATCTTGGGCTACGTTGCCTGTGTGGGCGCGCCATCGATCCTGGAACCCAGCCGGCTCCTGCTGCCAATCGTGTTGCTGGTGACCCTGGCCGTGAGGGTGCAGGTCGCCTACTACAAGAAGTACCTCTGAAAACGACCTCACGAGTGCCGGACTCAATAGGCAGGAAGCGGCGCACCGCCGCGTATGCGCCCCAGACCCGGAAGGGCCAGCGCGAGTACATGACAGTCTTGTCATCAAAGCGCCAGCGTGCTGTCAGATCCGCCTCTCTAGCCTCTCCGGACTGGAGTCCGCAGCTCATCGACTTCGACTGGCCGCCCGTCTTGGAAAGGCGCACCATGGCGGTCCCTTGATACGCGTCAACTGCGATCGTTGGCTCCCCGGATAGCCTGAGAACGTAGGGATGCCACGGCAATGTTCTTCTCGCGCCAACAACTTCGACGCTCAGCAGCCACCATGCTGCTGCTGTGGTTGTTTGGTGTTGGCTCTGCCGTTGCGAACAACTGCCTGGGCGCCGGCACGCCGAAATTGGACGGCGCGCGGCACGTAAGCGAGACTCCGACACTCGTCGCCCATGACAAGGCCGAGAGGTCGCACGGCGGCACTGCGACGGGTCATGCCCTGCACGACCGTGGGGACACAAGGCACGCACCCACGGGGCCTCACGCGGCCGCGAACTGCCAGGACTTCTGCAACAAGGTTTCGACCTCGCAGACCGCCCCCAAATGGGAAGGCGATGACATGGGCATGGCGGCCGCGCCGCCACCTGTGGCGTTCGTCGCTGCAATCAGATTCGACGAGCGCAGCCAAACCTGGGCTCTCCGGCCGTCGGAAGAGCTGGCGCCACCCGTCAGGATCGCGTTCGTGCGCCTTGCGCTGTAGCGCCTGACGAAGCAAGCCACAGCCTCGTGGCTTAGGTGTTCGGGCCGACGGGCCCGTCGCGCGACGCGCGCATTGGTATCGAGAGCCGCAATGCGATGCGCCGCCTTGATCTCAACAGTTTGACCACACTGCGTCGGGTCGGAGCGCCCGGGCGATGACCACTTCCACTTCCTTCGGAGCGCTGCTTCATGAACGCCGTTGTTGTCCTGACCCTATCGCCGGATCTCAATTGGGAGCCGCGGACGTGACTCACACGCAGGCCAGCGGACCCGGACCGCGCCCGCGCCCGCGGGCGCCGATCTTTGTCCGAACCCGGGCGCCCTTGCGGCCGACCGCGATTTGCGCGTCCGTCATCGTCGCCGCGGCAAGCCTCGCGTGGGCCACGCCTGCGCGGTCGCAAGGCGCGCTTGGCTCGACGGTACACAGCCTCCTGGAGCACGCACGCACACAGAGCCCGGAGTTGGCCGCGATGCGCCAGGAGGCCGACGCAGCGCGCGAGCGCATCCAGCCTGCCGGTGCCCTGGCCGACCCCATGCTGCGCATGGAGCTCGAGAACATCAACAACTACGGCAACGGCAATCAGTTGTCGTTTCTGCCGTGGCGTGTGGGCGAGACGAAATACACCTTCGTGCAGCCGCTGCCGGCCTGGGGCAAGCGCGGCTTGCGCCGCGAGGTCGCCGAGGCCGACGCCCAGCGGGCCGAAGCCGGCGCCGCCGCAACCTGGAGCGAGTTGGCCGCGCGCATCAAGGCGGCCTACGCGCAGTACTACCTGGCGGCGCGCAACGAGCGCCTGGTGCGTGAGATCGTCGAGCTGATCGCCGGGCTCGAGAAGATCGCCCAGGCACGCTATGCCGGCGGGCTGGTCGCCCAGCAGGACGCCATCCGCGCCCAGGTGGAACAGACGGCCATGCGCTCGGAGCTGATCGCCCTGGAGAGCGAGAAGCGGCAGATGCGCGCGCGCATCAATGCCCTGCTGGGCCGTGAAGCCGACGCTGCTCTTGCCGAGCCGGCGAGCCTGCGTGCCCTGCCCCCCAACGCGCTGGCCGCCGAAGAGCTGGTGCGCCGTGCACTGGCCCACAACCCGGCGCTGGCGGCCGAGGACGCCCGCATCCGCAGCGCCGAGAAGAACCGCGAGCTGACGCTGCGCAACCGCTACCCCGACTTCCAGGTCGGCGTATCACCGACGCAGATGCGCTCGCGCATCACGAGCTGGGGCGTGATGGTGGAGATGAACATCCCCTTGCAGCAGGAGTCGCGCCGCTCGCAGGAGCGCGAAGCGGCGGCGATGGCGAGCGCGGCTCGTTCGCGGTCACAGGCGCTGGCCAAGCAGCTGCTGGGCGAGATGGGCATGAACCTGGCAGCCATCGAGGCCGCGCAGCGCAGCGAGGCGCTGGTCACGACGCAGCTCTTGCCGCAATCCGAGCTTAGCTTGCGTTCGGCACTCGCCGCCTACGAGACCGGCAAGGTCGATTTCGCGACGCTGCTGGACGCCCAGCGCCAGATTCGCAAGGCGCAGCAAGACCGACTCAAGGCGCAGGTCGAGGCACAGCTGCGGCTGGCCGAGATCGAACGCATCCTGGGAGAAGACCTTTGAAAACCGCCACTGTTGTCATGCTGGCCGTGCTGTCGCTGGGCGCCGTCGGCGGCGCCGGGTACTGGCTCGGCACCCGTTCGTCACCAGCCGGCCATGGCGCGGTCGCCACGGCGCAGCCTGCCTCTGGCGCAGCACCTCAGCCGCGCAAGCTTCTGTACTACCGCAACCCGATGGGCCTGCCTGATACCTCGCCTACGCCGAAGAAAGACCCGATGGGCATGGACTACGTCGCGGTCTACGAAGGCGAGGAGGCCGCCACCGGCCCGGCAGGCGCCGCGCAGATCCGCATTGCCACCGACAAGGTGCAGAAACTCGGCGTTCGCACCGAGGCCGCTGCCATGCGCCCGCTGGGCAAGACGCTGCGGGCTGCGGGCCGCGTCGAGCCCGACGAGCGGCGCATGTTCGCCATCGCGCCCAAATTCGAAGGTTATGTCGAGCGGCTGCATGTCAACGTCACCGGCCAGCCGGTGAGCAAGGGCCAGCCGCTGTTCGAGGTCTACAGCCCCGAGCTCGTATCGGCGCAGCGCGAGTACCTCGTGGCCATGCAAGGCATGCTGGCCATGAAGGACGCCGGACCCGAGGCGCAAAGCGGCATGAAGCAACTCGCCGAGTCCAGCCTGACGCGGCTGCGCAATTGGGACCTCTCGGCGGAGCAGATCCAGGCTCTGGTCAGCAGCGGTGAGGTGAGCCGCACGGTGACCTTCCGCTCGCCGGTATCGGGCATCGTCACCGAGAAGAAGGCGCTGCAGGGCATGCGCTTCATGCCGGGCGAGGGGCTGTACCAGGTGACCGACCTGTCGGCGGTCTGGGTGGTCGCCGATGTCTTTGAGCGCGACATCGCCGCCGTCAAGCTCGGCACCCAGGCCGGGGTCAAGCTCAGCGCATATCCGGGCCAGGTGCTGCAAGGCCGCATCACCTACATCTACCCGACGATGAAGGCCGAGACGCGAACCATCCCGGTGCGTATCGAGCTGCCCAACCCGCGCCAGCAGCTCAAGCCGGCGATGTTCGCGCAGGTCGAATTGCCCGTTGGCGCGAACCAGCCGGTGCTGACGGTGCCCGATTCGGCCGTGATCGACAGCGGCACCAGGCGTCTGGTGCTGGTGCAGCTCCAGGAAGGCCGCTTTGAGCCACGCGAGGTCGAATTGGGCCTGCGTGGGGATGCCTACATCGAGGTGACACGCGGCGTGAAAGAAGGAGAACAGGTGGTGGTTGCGGCCAACTTCCTGATCGACGCCGAAAGCAACCTGAAGGCAGCGGTCGGTGGATTGGGCGGGCATTCCGGCCATGGCAGCCCTGCCAAGGGTAGCGCGCCAGCGCCCGGCGACGCCGCAGCGCCGCGCGCCAACACGGTGGGCCACCGCGCCGAAGGCGTCGTCGAGGGCATCGACCCGAAGGCCGGCACCGTGACCTTGAACCACGGCCCGGTGCCGACGTTGAAGTGGCCGGCGATGACGATGGACTTCAAGACCGCGAACGCTTCGATGTTCAACGGCTTGAAGACCGGGCAACGCGTGAGCATCGAGTTCGTGGAAAGGCAAGGCGGCGACTATGTATTGACCTCGATTGCCGCCGCGCCGGCCAGCGCCGTCCCAGCCACAGCGCCGGCGGCCAAGCCGCCGGCCACCACCCACAGCGGTCACTGAGCGGGGCTCGCCATGCTCAACAAAATCATCCAGTGGTCGGGGCGCAACCCGTTCCTAATCTTGCTGGCGACCTTGTTCATCGTCATCGGCGGGGTCGTGGCCGTGATGAGGACGCCGCTGGACGCACTGCCTGACCTGTCGGACGTGCAGGTCATCGTCTACACCGAGTACCCTGGCCAGGCGCCCCAGGTCGTCGAAGACCAGGTGACCTATCCGCTGACCACCGCCATGCTCGCGGTGCCGAAGTCAAAGGTCGTGCGCGGCTTCTCGTTCTTCGGTGCCTCGTTCGTCTACATCATCTTCGAGGACGGCACCGACATCTACTGGGCGCGCAGCCGCGTGCTCGAGTACCTGAACTTCGCCGCCAGCCGGCTGCCGCGCGGCGTCACGCCGTCGCTGGGACCGGACGCCACAGGCGTCGGCTGGGTCTACCAGTACGCGCTGCTGGCCAAGAACCGCACGCTGGCCGAGTTGCGCACAATCCAGGACTGGTACGTGCGCTACCAGCTCACCAAGGCGCAGGGCGTGGCCGAGGTGGCATCGCTGGGCGGCTTCGTGCAGACCTACCAGGTCACCGTCGACCCGTTGAAGCTGCGCACCTATGGCATCCCGCTGATGAAGGTGGCGCAGGTCATCCGCGACTCCAACCGCGACGTCGGCGGGCGCGTCGTCGAGATGGCCGAGACCGAATTCATGGTGCGCGGCCAGGGCTACCTGCGCAGCAAGGCCGACATCGAATCGCTGGTGGTCAAGGCCGAAAGCGGAACCGCGGTGCTGGTGGGCGACATTGCCCGCGTCGAACTGGCCCCCGACGAGAGGCGGGGCCTGTCCGAGCTCAACGGCGAAGGCGAAGTGGTCTCGGCGATCGCGATGGCGCGCTACGGCCAGAACGCGCTCGAGGTGATCCACAACCTGAAGACCCGGGTCGGCGAAATCTCGGCGGGCCTTCCGGAAGGCGTGAGCATCGAAGCCGTCTACGACCGCTCCGATCTCATCCATCGCGCCATCGACACGCTCAAGCGCACGCTGATCGAAGAAAGCCTGATCGTCGCCGCAGTCTGCGTGGTTTTCCTGCTGCATGTGCGTTCGGCGCTGGTGGCGATTCTGATGCTGCCGGTGGGCGTGTTGATCGCCTTCATCGCGATGCGGCTGCTGGGCATGAATTCCAACCTGATGAGCCTGGGCGGCATCGCCATCGCCATCGGCGCGATGGTCGACGCCGCAATCGTGATGATCGAAAACGCGCACAAGCACATCGAACGGCTGAAGCCCGAACACACGGTGGCCGAACGTGCCGAGGCCATGCTCGAGGCCTGCAAAGAGGTGGGGCCGGCCCTCTTCTTCTCCCTGCTCATCATCACCGTGTCGTTCCTGCCGGTCTTCACGCTCGAGTCGCAGGAGGGGCGCCTGTTCTCGCCGCTGGCCTACACCAAGACCTTCGCGATGGCCGGTGCGGCGCTGCTTTCGGTGACGCTGGTGCCGGTGCTGATGATGCTGTTCGTCCGCGGGCGCATCCTGCCCGAGGCCCGCAACCCGGTGAACCGCTTCCTCATCTGGTCGTACCGGCCACTGATCGCGGCCGTGATGCGGTGGAAGCTTTCCACCATCGCGCTCGCGCTGCTGGTGCTGGCGGTGTCGTACTACCCAGCCTCCAAGCTCGGCAGCGAGTTCATGCCGACGCTGAACGAAGGAACCCTGCTCTACATGCCCGCGTCACTGCCGGGCATGTCGATCACCAAGGCCGCCGAGGTGCTGCAAACGCAGGACAAGATCATCAAGAGTTTCCCCGAGGTGGCCTCGGTTTACGGCAAGGCCGGGCGCGCCAATACCGCCACCGACCCGGCACCGATCGAGATGTTCGAGACGGTGATCAACCTCAAACCCGAGTCCGAATGGCGACCCAGCATGACCACCGACAAGCTCATTGCCGAGATGGACAAGGCGCTGCAATTCCCCGGCGTCTCCAACGCCTGGACGATGCCGATCAAGGCGCGCATCGACATGTTGTCCACCGGCATCCGCACGCCGATCGGCATCAAGGTCTTCGGCAAGGACCTGGGCGAGATGGAGAAACTCGCCAAGGAGATCGAGGCGGTGGTCAAGCAGGTGCCCGGCACGACTTCTGCGTTCGCCGAGCGCCTCACCGGCGGCAGCTACCTCAACATCGTGCCCGACCGCGCGCAACTGGCCCGCTACGGGCTTTCGGTGGGCGAGCTGCAGGAGGTCATCGGCACCGCGCTCGGCGGCGAGATGGTGACCACCACCGTCGAAGGGCGCGAGCGCTTCGGCGTCACGGTGCGTTACCCGCGCGAGCTGCGCACCCACCCGGAGCAGATCGAGCGCGAAGTGCTGGTGCCCATCATGGGCGGCGCCATGGTGCCGCTGGGCCAGGTGGCCAAGGTCCAGGTCGGGCGCGGCGCGCCCGGCATCCGCACCGAGAACGCCTTGCTGTCGGCCTACATCTTCGTCGACATCCGCGGCCGCGACATCGGCTCCTACGTGGCCGACGCGCGCAAGGCGGTGGCCGAGCAGGTCAAGTTCCCGGCCGGCTACTACGTCACCTGGAGCGGCCAGTTCGAGTACATGGAGCGCGCGATCGAGAAGATGAAGATCGTCGTTCCGGTGACGCTGCTGATCATCTTCCTGTTGCTGTACTTGAACTTCAAGCGCCTTACCGAGACCTTCATCGTGATGCTGTCGGTGCCGTTCGCGCTCGTTGGCGGTGTCTGGTTGATGTGGCTGCTGGGCTACAACCTGTCGGTGGCTGTGGCCGTGGGCTTCATCGCTCTGGCCGGCGTCGCCGCCGAGACCGGCGTCGTGATGTTGATCTATCTCGACCACGCCTGGGCCGCGGCGCAGCAGCGCTGCCGGCAGGAAGGCCGGACCCCCGGCGCCTCGGACCTCTACGCGGCCGTGATGGAAGGCGCGGTCGAGCGCGTGCGGCCCAAGATGATGACTGTCGTGGCGATCATGGCCGGCCTGCTGCCGATCATGTGGGGCACGGGGACCGGCTCCGAGGTGATGAGCCGCATCGCCGCGCCGATGGTCGGCGGCATGATCTCGTCGACCGTGCTCACGCTGGCTGTCATTCCGGCGCTGTATGCCCTGGTCAAGCAGTGGCAACTGCGCCGGGATACCCGCCCCGCCACCGCGATTGCTGCGGCGGCACAACCTGCCATCGGCGATTGATCACCACCCGATGGCCCCGTTCTTCAACCGCAAGGAGTATCTCGATGAGCATGTTCCAACTGACCACGCGGCGCGCCGTCGCTGCACTCTCCGTCGCTTTCGTTCTGGCTGGCTGCGCGAGCGGCCCAGGTTCGCCCTCGCCCGAGCTGCTTCAGCGCATCGAGTCGGCGAAGACACGCGGCGACCACGAGGCCCTGGCCATGTACTACGAGAAGGAGGCCAAGAGCGCGCGCGCGATGGCCGACGAACACCGGAAGATGTCGCGTGCCTACCAAGGCACCCCCTACGGCGTCCGTGGCGGTGCCAGCATGCCCGCGCACTGCAACGCGAACATCCGCAACTTCGAGGCGGCGGCCGCGGAGTACGAGGCGCTGGCCAAGGGGCACCGCGAGGTGGCGGCGACCGTGCAGCCCTAATGGGCCGCGCCGGGAGCAGTCGCTCACGATTGAGCGGTGACGCGCTGGCAGGCACGGCATGAAGATCCTTCATCGTCGAGGACGAAACCAAGACGGGCACGTACCTGCAACAGGGGCTGCGCGAAGCAGGCTACGCCGCCGACTGGGTCGCAACTGGCACCGACGGACTGCACGCCGCGCTGAATGGTGAGTACGAGTTGGTGCTGCTGGACGTCCAGTTGCCCGAGCTAAGCGGCTGGCACGTCCTGGAAGAACTGCGCCAGCGTGGCAGCGACCTGCCGGTGCTGTTTCTCACGGCGCGCGACGCGGTCGAGGATCGCGTCCGGGGCTTAGAGCTCGGTGCCGATGACTATCTGGTGAAGCCCTTCTCCTTTGCCGAACTGCTGGCAAGGGTGCGCACCATCCTGCGCCGGGGCCGCCACGGCATCGAGGTCACGACGCTGCGGGTGGCCGACCTCGAAGTGGACACCCGGCGCCGCCGGGTCGTGCGCGACGGAAGGCGAATCGAGTTGAGCGCCAAGGAGTTTGCCCTGCTCGAGTTGTTGGCGCGGCGGCGCGGCGAGGTTCTGGCGCGCGCGCTGATCGCCTCGCTCGTGTGGGACATCAACTTCGACGGCGACAGCAACGTCATCGACGTCGCGATCCGGCGTCTGCGCGCGAAAGTCGACGACGGCTTCGAGCGCAAGCTCATCCGCACCGTGCGCGGCATGGGCTACGTGCTGGATGAGCCCGAGGAGGAGTGAGTTTGGTCGCCCGTCGGCTGTCGCTCAACGCACGTCTGGTGGCAGGCTTCGCATCAGCGTGCGCAGTCGTCTTGCTCGGAATGGCGCTCATTTGCGCCGTGGCTGTGAATCGCCACTTCGAAAACCTCGACGCGGAGGCTCTGGGCGAGAAGATCCTGCTCGTGAAGGAGGTTATGGCTGAGGCCGAGTCACTGAATCAACTGCGCGCGCGGCTCGACGACGCGATGCGGCATCACCCCGACCTGGGCGTGCTCGTCAGCGACACCGCCGGCACGCCTTTGTATTCACGGGGCAGCTTGAGGCCTGCCGATTGGGCTGCCGCCGCGCGCGGCGCCGGCTCGGACCGGCCGGTGACGACGAAGGCCGAAGACGGGCGGGTCTACCGAGCCATCCGCAGCCCGCTATTCCAAAGTGGCATGATGCCGCGCACGGAGTATCAGATCCTAATAACCACGGACACGCGAGTGCATGTCCGCTTCCTGAGCTTCATGCAGGCCACGCTGTGGGTCTATCTCGCGCTGGCCGTGCCACTTTGTGCGCTGGTGGGCTGGTGGGTGGCACGAACAGGTCTGGCGCCCCTGCACGCCATGAAGGCCCAGGCCCAGGCCGTGACAGCGACTCGGCTGAACGAGCGCATGCCGGTCGATTCCGTGCCGGTCGAATTGGCCGTGCTCGCCCAGTCACTCAACGACATGCTGGACCGCCTGCAAAGCGACTTCCGAAGGCTGACGGACTTCTCTGCGGAGCTTGCGCATGAACTGCGCACGCCGATCGGCAACGTCCTCACGCAGGCCCAGGTGGCGCTGGCCCAACCTCGCGATGCGGGCTTCTACAGGTCCGTGCTCGAATCCGTCGCCGAGGAACTCGACCGTCTGGCCAGAACCGTGGCCGACATGCTCTTGCTGGCCCGGGCCGAGCACGGTGCTTGGCTACCTCGTCGAGCCCCGATCGATCTGGCGCACGAAGTCCGTACGCTGCTCGACTTCTACGAGGCGCCCGCCGCTGACAAGTGGATCACGATGGCCTTCGCCGGGAACGCACAGATACAAGGTGACGTCTTGATGTTGCGTCGGGCGATCAGCAATCTGCTCTCCAACGCTTTGCGCCACGTGCCCGAAGGAGGTGACGTTCGCGTCGAGATCTCGGAGTCGGCGGACGAGGTGCGTCTGACTGTCGCCAATACCGGGCCGGACATCGATGCCGCCGCGCTGCCGCACGTCTTCGATCGCTTCTTCCGCGCACCAACATCCCGTGATGCCGTGGCTTCAGAGGGCGCCGGACTGGGTCTGTCCATCGTGCGCGCGATCATCGTCGCTCATGGTGGAACCGTGTCAGTCTCATCGACGGGAGGCCAGACACGATTCACTCTCGTGCTGCCGCAGGTGAACACAAGCGCTCTGACGGGCCGGGCATGAAGCTGCGGCGGCCTGGGCTGTTCGCCGTCGCAGCAGTCGAATCGAGGGACGGGAGCAGCCCAGCCGCTCCCCGCGGATCAGCGAACCGGCAAAGCGACGGACGCGCCTGGCCGGCTGCCGATCAATTGCCGCCGCCTCGCTGCACAGCCATGATCGACTCGAGCCGAGCGATCTCGTTGCCGATCATGATGATGCGCTGGCCGTCCTTGGTCTCCATCACATGGCCCGCCTTCATCGAGGCCGTGCGGCCCATCTTGTCCTTCATGGACATCTTCCCATCCTTGAAGACGACCAGGGTCGAACCGTCCTTCATGTCGAACTGCTTGGCGATGTTGGCGTCGGTCTGGGCGCCGGCCGTGCCGAGGGCGGCGATGAGGATGGCTGCAGTGGCGATGTGCTTCATCATGTCGAACTCCAAACTTTGGTTAGGTTGCTTCAGGTGCAAGCGTCATCGCATCGACGCCGCGATGTGCGTTCTCGTACACGCTTGACAATTCAGTCTAGGTCGATCGATCTGTCGCAGAGATTGCGGGTGGATGACATCGGCGTCATTCAGTGGGTGGTGGAGAGGTAGGCATTGCGGTGGATCACTGCGTGCATCGATCCGTTGAGCTTCAATGTCCCGTCATGTGGCCGCCGATCGTGGCTGGTCCAGTTCCCATGAGGCACACCATGAGCAAACCCATCGAATCCGAACCGGTCCACGTCAACCAACAACGCCGCGCAATCCTCGCGGTGGGCGCCGCGATGGCCGTGCCCCTTGCCGGGTGCGGAGGCGGGTCCATGATGGACGATGGATCCATGGACGTGGATCTCAGGGAAGACACTTCGACGTCCGCGAGCAGCCGACGAAGCTTGCCCCTGTTGCGGCTGGAGGACGGTGCGCTCGACGTCGCGGGCCGCCGCGAGTTCGCGCTTCGGGCGCAGCGCGGCAGCGCGCAGCTGCTCGGCGGCGTGGTCAGCGCCACCTTGGGCTACAACGGCCCGTTGCTCGGCCCTGCGTTGCGCCTTCGCAAGGGTGAGCTCACACGCATCGCGGTGCAGAACGACCTCGGCGAGACTACCACCGTGCACTGGCATGGCCTGGTTGTCCCGGCTGAGTTCGACGGCGGACCGCATCAGCCGATCGCGCCGGGGGCGCGATGGGACGCGGAGTTCATGGTCGCCAATGCGGCCTCGACCTGCTGGTTCCACCCACATGCCCACGGATCCACCGGGCGCCAGGTGGTTGCCGGCCTTGCAGGCCTGTTGCTCGTCGAAGACCCCGCCCTGGGTGGCTTGACCATGCCGAGCCGATGGGGCGTCGACGATCTCGCGCTGGTGCTCCAGGACAAACGTCTTACGGCGAGCGGGCAGATCGACTACGCGCTGAGCGCCAACGATCGGGTGAGCGGCTATGCCGGTGATCGGCTGCTCGTCAATGGCATCGCCGGCCCGGTGTGGGATGCGCCTGCGCAATGGGTCCGGCTGCGGCTGCTCAATGGCTGCAATGCGCGGGCGTTGAGGCTACGTATCGGCGACACGCTGCCAATGCTGCAGGTCGCCAACGAAGGTGGCTTTCTTGCCACACCCATCGTGCGCTCGTCGATCACTTTGTGGCCGGGCGAGCGTGCAGAGCTGCTGGTCGACTTGAGCACCTTCGGCGGTGGGCAGGAGGTGAGGCTCTATGCGGCGGGCGCTAACGGCGAAGGCAACACGGGCATGGGCGGTATGGGCATGGGCATGGGCATGGGCATGGGAATGGGCGGGGGCGGCTCGGCCGGCAGCGCCGAGGTCACCGCAATGGTCATCCGAGTCAGCCTTGCGCGGCAAGCAGCAGCCATGGCGTCCCCGCCAGACGGTCTGCCGGCAGCGGCCGTTCCCGTTCCGGGGTCCACGGCAGTCGTCCGCACGTTCAATCTCGATGGCGGCATGATGAGCCCGGTCTTCACCATCAACGACCGAAGCTTCGAGCCGACGCGGGTCGACTTCACGGTACCGGCACGCGCCGTCGAGCTCTGGCGATTCGTCAACCGCACGATGATGTCGCACCCGATGCATGTGCACGGCGTGCGCATGTCGATGCTGTCGCGAGACGGTGCGGCCCCTCCGGCGTATGAGCGCGGGCTGCGCGATACCTTCGTCGTCGCGCCGATGCAGACCGTCGCCATGGCCGTCGAGCTGCCGGCGGCCGCATCGCCGGTGCCGGTGGTGCTGCATTGCCACAACCTGGAGCACGAGGATCAAGGGATGATGATTCAGTTCGTGGTCGCCCCTTGAGCCCTGCCTGCGATCGTCATGGCAGTCGACGGTGTCAGGGCTGCGAGGCGGTGCTGCGCCCGAATGCTGGCGACTCCTGCGTGTTCTGTTCGTACGGCTCAGTCAGCTGCCCACCCGTGCAGGCGCAGCGGGGCGGCGATCACTGCTCGCGTACCGCTGAGGGGTAGCCCGCGTCGGCCGTGGCCTTAATCAGGGCCCAGGTCACCGACGGCAAGCTCTCCGATCTGAGGGCGATGCGCCATTCGCTGGTAGCTTTGCTTTGCCAGCGCGATGCGGGCGCGAGATCGAGCCATTGCCCGATCATCCACGCACCCGCTGTTGACTGACCTCGCCTCGAAGCGCAGTCGCTGCGCGCCTGCGATCGGATGACGCTCTGGATGACTCGAACGTCATCCCGCCGCCATCTCCGCAACAGGTTGACCTGTCTAGACTTTTCTTGTCGGTAGCTCTGTCAGAGCGCGATCAGCGCAAGGCGAGTAGGCGGCGAGTTCGGTCCGGCTCGCGGACCAATCGTCACTCACTTCAAGGAACGCCAACAATGAATCCGCGGCCCAAGCGAACCATCAATGCGATCGGGGCGCTGTCGATGGCGCTGATGCTGACGCCGACGGCTGCGCGAGCCCTCGACGCCGATGCGGCACAGGCGCTGCTCAAGAAGAGCGATTGCCTGAAGTGCCATGCCGTCGACAAGAAGAAGGACGGGCCCTCCTACAAGGAAGTGGCCGCGAAGTACAAAGGCAAGGCCGACGCCGAGCAGAAGCTCTACACGCATGTGACGACAAGCCCCAAGGTCAAGGTCGACGGCAAGGAGGAGGAGCACGCCTCGGTGAAGACCAAGGACGCGGCGGAGATCCGCAACCTCGTGCAGTGGATCCTGTCGCGTTGAAGCTGCGCGCACTTACCCACACAACTGCCGCAGCCGCCCATGGCCGACCGTCCCTCTGCGCCGCGCCTTCTTTGGCGTTGGCTTGCCCGACCCAGCGCGAAGTACTCGATCCTCGCCATCTTTGTAGTCGGAGGCCTATCGGGCATCGTCTTCTGGGGAGGCTTTCACACCGCGATGGAAGCCACCAACACGCTTGAGTTCTGCGTCTCGTGTCACGAGATGCGCGACACCGTCTACAAGGAATACAAGGAGACGGTGCACTACGCCAATCGCAGTGGCGTGCGCGCTCTTTGCTCGGACTGCCACGTCCCGCGCGAATGGGGTCCCAAGGTGCTGCGCAAGATCCAGGCGACCGGCGAGCTGTACGGCAAGGTGGTCGGGAGCATCGACACACCGGCCAAGTTCGAGGCCAGGCGATCCGAACTGGCCCGTCATGTGTGGAAGCGCATGAAGGAAACCGACTCGCTGGAATGTCGCAACTGCCACTCCACCGAAGCCATGAGTTCGACGCGCCAGACCGAAAAGGCGCAGAGCCGGCACAAGAAGGGTGTGGCCGAAGGCATGACCTGCATCGATTGCCACTTCGGTATTGCACACAAGGAACCTGATGGGCCGGGTCCACGGGAGCTGTTCCCGGGTGTCGCCGGCAAGTAAACACCTGATCTCGCACACGAAACCCGGCAGCAGCGCTGGAACGACCAGCGCACCCTTTCGATTCCATCGCAGGAGGAACAGATGATGATGTCCAAGTCAGCCAGATGCGCAGATGGCCTGGGTCGGCGCGCCATCGCGGGAATGCTCTTCGTCTTGGGCTGCCTCGTCCTCGCTGCGCCGCCCGCCCGCGCAGTGCCCAGCATGGGCAACCAGACGGGCTACGCCTGCAGCCGGTGCCACACGGTGTTCCCGGAACTGACGCCCTACGGTCGCCAGTTCAAACTCGGCGGCTTTACCGCCAGTTCGAGCAAGTGGGACGAGAAGGCATGGTCCGATCGGCTGCCGGTTGCGGTCGGCTTGCTGGGCTCGCGTACGAGCACGAACAGCACGAGCGCAGGCGGTACTGCCGCGGATGAGTTTCCGAAGGACAGGAAGGCTGTGGTCCAGACGGCGGCGGTCTACTACGGCGGCAAGATCTACGACAACGTGGGCGCGCTGATCCAGTACAACTACGAGGGGATCGAAAAGCGGTGGGGCATCGAGATGTTCGATGCCCGATACGCCAACAGCGTTCAAGTGGCCGAGAAGGATCTCGTCTTCGGGGTCACGGTCAACAACAACCCGACCGTCTCCGACATCTACAACTCCACGTCAGCATGGGGGTTCCCTCACACCGGGACGGCGGCTGAGCAGATGCCCGCCACGACCTTGGTGGACATGACGCTCGCCAGCAAGGTCGGCGGCGTCGGGGTCTACGGAATGTGGGATGACCTCGTCTATCTGGAGGTGGCCGCCTACCGTACCGCGAAGAGCGGCGCGCTGCGCTTCGCGAGTTGGGGCCAGAACTGGAACTCGGACGAACTTGCCGGCAGCCTGCTCGATGGCAGCGCACCGTACGTACGATTGGCACTGCAGAAGGAATTGAAGCCGCACAGCTTCGCTGTCGGCATCTACGGGCTGAGGGCCAGTCTGTTTGCGGATGCCAACAACAGAGCCTTGGGAACAAATCGTTTCCGCGACGTGGGCTACGACGCGAACTACCAGTACATCGAAGGAGACCATTCGCTGTCTCTTCGAGCCAACTGGATCAGGGAGAAGCAGACCTTCAACGACGCCTTCGTGGGCGCCGGCCTGGCCTCCAACCCGACCAACACTTTGCGCACCTTCCGCGCGGATGTTCATTACTACTTCCAGCGTCAATGGGGGGGTGGCGTCCAGTACTTCAGGACTTCGGGAAGCAGCGACGACCTGCGCTACAACACCGGTGACGCCTTGTTCGGCAGCACCAACGGCAGTCCGAACACGAAGGGGTGGATGGCTGAGGTGAACTACCTGCCCTGGGAGAACCTCAAGCTGGCATTGCGGGTCACGCAATTCCAACAGTTCAATGGCGCGCGAACGGACTACACGCCGGGCCGCAGTGCGTCGGACAACAACAACTTGTTCGTGATGGGATGGTTGTTGTTCTGAACGCGACCTAGAGAAGCCCGATGAGTCCGCCCAAGGTTCTGGCGCTTGTCTTGGCGGGAGGCAGTGGAACGCGGCTTCATCCACTGACTGCCGAGCACGCCAAACCCGCATTGCACTTCGCAGCTGGATACCGGATCGTCGATTTTGTACTCAGCAACTTGGTCAACTCCGGCATCGATTCGATCTACGTCCTGGCGCAATACAAACCGCGATCTCTCATCGAACACATCCGCACCGCTTGGGCGCCCCGGCAGGACAGAGCGGGTTTCATCAAGGTCGTGCTTCCTGAAACGGATGGCGAGACCGGATTGTTCAAAGGGACGTCCGACGCCGTCTACCAGAACCTCCAGCTGATCCGGCAGCAGCGGCCTGATCTGGTGGCGATATTTGCTGCCGACCACGTCTATCGCATGGATGTGCGGCAAATGGCCCGCTTTCATCAGCAAATCGACGCAGAAATCAGTATCGCGGCGGTGCCGGTGCCGATCAGGGAAGGAGCCCGGTTTGGGATTGTGGCCGCAGCCCGAGATGGCCGTGTCGAAGAAATCCAGGAGAAGCCCATGCGCCCGGCGCCGATGCCGGGCGACCCGAGCCGCGCGTATGCGTCGATGGGCAACTACCTGTTCAACCCACGCGTGCTCGCGGCGCTGCTGGAACAAGCCAGCCAGCGCGGCGACACGGACTTCGGCAGGCACATCTTGCCGCGTCTCCCAAACAGGCGCCGTGTATTCGCCTACGACTTCGCGAGCAACGAGATCCCCGGTTTGCAGCCGTACGAGGAGCGCGGCTACTGGCGTGACGTGGGCACGCTCGATGCCTACCGAGCCGCGCAGCGCGACGTCCTCGATCCACTGCCGCGCTTCAACCTCGAAAACTCGGAATGGCCAGTCCGCGGTGGCGGCTGCGCCGACTGTAGTCACTGCACGGATCTACACCGAACGCCGAAGTGATGACCGCGACTTTCCGTGCTCCGCCCGATGGCGCTCTGGTCGAAGGCGAGACGAAGCCCTTCAACTCGACAGCCGCAGCCGACTCGGGCGCGGCACTGCCGATGATCGGCCATGTGGCCGAGGTGCACGGACCCGTGGTCGATGTGACCTGCCAGACCTTGCCGCCGCTGCGCCGCATGCTCGAGGTCGCGATCGACGGCAAGCGGGCGATGCTCGAGGTGTTGCATCATCTCGACGAGCATCGGTTGCGCGCAATCGCGCTTGGCCGCACGGCGGGTTTGCGACGTGGCACTCCTGTGTACGACAGCGGCGGGCCGCTGCGGGTGCCGGTATCGGCGGCCTGCCTGAGCCGGCTGCTCGATGCCTTCGGTGCGCCGCTGGATGATGGCCCGGCCCTCGTCTGCAGCGAGACGCGCCCGCTGCTCGCGCCGCCGCCGGCCCTGTCCGACACGCTGCCTTCGAGCGGCATCCTCGAAACGGGGATCAAGGTCATCGACCTGCTGTGTCCGTTCATCCGCGGCGGCAAGACCGGCCTGTTCGGCGGGGCGGGGGTGGGCAAGACGGTGCTGATCATGGAGTTCATGCAGGCGGTGGCGTCGCTGCACGGCGGCGTCTCGGTGTTCGCCGGTGTCGGCGAGCGCATCCGCGAAGGCCACGAGCTGCTGCACGAGATGCGCGACCACGGTGCGCTGGCCAACGCGCTGCTGGTGTTCGGGCAGATGGACGAATCGCCCGGGGTGCGTTTCCGGGTCGGCCTGACCGCGCTGACTTACGCCGAGTTCCTGCGCGACACGCTGGGCAAGGACGTGCTGTTCCTGATGGACAACGTGTTTCGCTTCGTCCAAGCCGGCTCCGAGGTGTCGGGGTTGCTCGGCCGCATGCCGGCGACGGTGGGCTACCAGCCGACGCTGCCGTCGGAGGTGGCCGAACTTCAGGATCGCATCGTTTCCAGCCGACGCGGCCACATCACGTCGGTGCAGGCGGTGTACGTGCCGGCCGACGACATGACCGATCCCGCCGTCGGCGCCATCCTGGCCCACCTCGACACCCGGGTGATCCTGTCGCGCGCGCAGGCGGCCAAGGGCCTCTATCCCGCAGTGGACCCGCTGGCCTCGGGCAGCAACCTGATGGACCGGCATTTTCTCGGCGACCGTCACTACACGGTGGCGCACGACGTGCGCGAGCATCTGGCGCGTTACCGTGAGCTGGAAGACATCATCACGATGCTCGGCATCGAGGAGCTGTCGGAAGCAGACCGGCTCATGGTGCAGCGCGCGCGCCGGCTGCAGCGCTACCTGACCCAGCCCTTCCATGCCATGACCGCGCAGAACGCCGGCCGCGGCGCTTCGGTGCCGCTGCTGCAGACGCTGACCGACTGCGAAGCGTTCCTGCGCGGCGACCATGACGGCGTGCCCGAGGAGCGTTGCTACATGCGCGGCGCGATGGTCGATACGGTGCCGGGATGAACACCTTTCGCGTGCAGTTGCTCGCCACCGACCGCGGCCAGACCCTCGACGATGTGGCGAGTTTCGTCGGCGAGGACGAGACCGGCAGCTTCGGCCTGATGGCTCATCACGTGCGCTTCATAACCGTGCTCACTTTCGGCCTGGCGCGTTTGCGGACGGCCGACGGGAGTTGGCTGTACGCGGGCCTCCCCGGCGGGCTGCTGTACTTCGTCGACAACGAACTTCGCATCTCGACACGGCGCTATGTGCTGGGCGGCGACGTCGCGGCGATTGCCGGCACGCTGGCGCAGGAGATGCTGGCCGAGGAGGAGGCCCTGACGCAGACCCGGCGCAAGCTGCGCCGGCTGGAAGCCCAGATGCTGGAGCGCATGGCACAGCTCGGGCAGGAGTGGCCGGCATGAAGAACGGCGAGCGTCTCAAGCGCAACATCGAAGCGCAGGCCCGACGCATCGCGCAGGCCGACCGCGACCGCCCCACGTTGCTCGCGCAGACCGTGTTCCTGGGCACGCTGGGGCTGCTGTTCGTCGTGCCGCTCGTCGTCGGCGTCTATCTCGGCCATTGGTTCGACGGGCATCAACCCGGCTATTCCGTGCGCTGGACCATGAGCGGGCTGGCCGCGGGGCTGTTGATAGGCGGTATCAACGTGTACCTCTACATCCGGGCGCATTGAGGCGATGGGCAAACCCGAACTGCTCGAATGGCTGGCCTTCCAGCTCGGCCCGTTGCGCATCGGCCCGACCGTGCTGACCACTTGGCTGCTGATGGCGCTGCTGGCCGGTGGGGCCTTCGCCGTCACGCGGCGCCTGAGCGTGGCCGCCCCTTCGCGCCGGCAGTCTGCACTCGAAGGCATCGTGCTGGCGCTGCAGGGCGCCATCGGCGACGCGGCGCCGGGCCAGTCGGCGCGGCTGCTGCCCTTCATCGGCACGTTGTGGCTGTTCATCGCGGCGGCCAATCTGATCGGCCTGGTGCCTGGCCTGCGCGCACCCACGGGGGAGCTGTCGGTGACCGTCGCGCTGGCGCTGATGGTGTTCGCTGCGGTGCACTGGTTCGGCATTCGCGCCGACGGGGTGCGGGCACACCTGCGCCACTACCTCGACCCGAACCCCATCCTGCTGCCGTTTCACGTGCTAGGCGAGATCACGCGCACGCTGGCCATGGCGGTGCGCCTGTTCGGCAACCTGCTGAGCCTGGAGATGGCGGCTTTGCTGGTGCTGCTGGTGGCCGGCTTTCTGGCGCCGGTGCCGTTGTTGATGCTGCACATCGTCGAGGCACTGGTGCAGGCCTATATCTTCGGCACGCTCGCGCTGGTCTACATCGCCGGTGCGCTGCAATCTCACGAAATTCAGAAGAAGGAATGATCGATGGACAAGATGACCTGGATCGTGTTGGTCTCCACCGGCGGGGCCTTGCTGGCCGTCGCCATCGGGGTGTTTTTCCCGGCGTTGGCGATGGGGCGCGCCATCGCGCAGGCGCTCGACGCAATAGCGCGCCAGCCCGAAGCGGAGAAGTCGATCACCCGTACGCTGTTCATCGGCCTGGCGATGATCGAATCGCTGGCGATCTACGTGCTGGTGGTGGTGCTGATCGTGCTGTTCCGCAACCCGCTGATCGAACTGCTGCCGAAGTAGGCGCGTCGTGAACTTCGACTCGACGACCTTCGTGCTGGAGGTGCTGAACTTCCTGGTGCTGGTGTGGCTGCTGCAGCGCTTCTTCTACCGGCCCGTGCTGGCGGTGATCGAACGGCGCCGCGCCGATGGCGCCGCGGTTCTTGCCACCGCCCAGACGGTGCGCGATGAAGCACAGGCGCTGAAGACAGAGTACGAGGCACGCCTCGCGCGCGCGGCCGAGGACCGCGACCGGGCCATGGCCGGTCTGGACCGCGAGATCGCCCAGGAGCGGGCGAGGCGTCTGGCGGCGCTCGAACTCGAGGCCGAGGCCGAGCGCCAGCGCCAACAGGTACTCGAGGAACGCGAACGCGCCGAGCGCGACGCCGAGCGGGAACGTCGGGCGATTGCACTCGCCGCGCGCTTCGCGACCCATCTGTTGGCCCGGGTGGCGAGCCCGCAGCTGGAAGACAGATTGATCGAGTTGGCGCAGGCCGACCTGCAGGCGCTCGGTTCCGAGCAGCGCGCCGCACTGCAAGCCGCCCTCGGCAGAGCCGGCGCGCGCATCGAGGTGCTGACCGCCTACCCGCTCGGCCAGGCCGGGCGTGCGGCGCTGTCATCCGCGCTGAGCACCCTGGCTGGACGGGCTCTCGAGCCCGAATTCGCCGAGGAGCCGATGCTCGGGTCGGGCCTGTCCATCACGGTCGGTCCCTGGGTGTTGCTGGCCAACCTGCGCGACGAGCTCGAGTTCTTCTGCACCAGCATCGATCATGAAATTTGAATCCGGGCCGCTACAGCAGTTGTCGCGGCGCGTCGAGCAATACCGGCCCGGCCTTCGCATGAGCGAGATCGGGCAGGTCGCCTCGGTGGGCGACGGCATCGCCTGGGTGCTCGGGCTGCCGTCGGCGGCCGCGGAAGAGATCTTGCGATTCGAGGATGGCAGCCGCGGCATGGTGTTCGAGCTTCAGTCCGAGCGCCTGGGCGTGATCCTGCTCGATCCGCTGGCGAACGTGACCTCCGGGTCGCGCGTGTCGCGCACCGGACGCCGGCTCGAAATCGGCATCGGCGACGGAGCCCTCGGCCGCGTGCTGGATCCGCTGGGCAAGCCGCTCGACGGTGGGCCGGCCTTCGCGGCCGATGGCCATGGTGCACTCGAGGCCGCTTCGCCGCCGATCATGGCGCGCGATTTCGTCGACGCGCCGCTATACACCGGCATCAAGGTCGTGGACACGCTGATTCCGATCGGCCGCGGCCAGCGCCAGCTCATCATCGGCGACTCGGGCACCGGCAAGACGGCGCTGGCGCTCGACGCCGTCATCGCCCAGGTCGGACAGGGCGTGCGCTGTGTCGTCGTCATGATCGGGCAGAAGCGCTCCGAGGCGGCGCGCGTCGTCGACGTGCTGCGCCGCTACGATGCGCTGCGCTACACCACCGTGGTGGTCGCGGAGGCCACAGCCACGCCCGGCATGAAGTACCTGGCGCCGTTTGCAGGTTGCGCCATCGCCGAGGGCTGGATGCGGCACGGCCAGGACACGCTGGTCGTGTACGACGACCTCAGCAGCCATGCCCGCGCCTACCGCGAGCTGTCGCTGCTGATGCATCGACCGCCGGGCCGCGAGGCCTACCCGGGCGACATCTTCTACCTGCACGCGCGGCTGCTCGAACGCGCAACCCGCCTCGCCAAGCAGCACGGCGGCGGCAGCCTGACGGCGCTGCCGATCGTGCAAACCGAGGAAGGCGAAATTGCCGCCTACATCCCGACCAACCTGATCTCCATCACCGACGGCCAGATCTATCTCGACCGGCGCCTGTTCGCGGCCGGCGTGCTGCCGGCGGTGGACGTGGCGCTCTCGGTGTCGCGCATCGGTGGCAAGGCCCAGCATCCGCGCATCAAGCGCGAGGCCGGCACGATGAAGCTCGGCTATCTGCAGTTCCTCGAACTCGAGGTCTTCACCCGCTTCGGCACCAAGCTCGAAGCCGGCGCCGAGGCCAAGATCGCTCGTGGCCGGGTGATGCGCGAAGTTCTCAAGCAGGACCGCCTGTGTCCCTTGCCGCCGGCTTTTCAGCTGGCCTGGATGACGGCCTTCGGTGCTGGCCTGCTCGACCACCTTGAGCCGCAGCAAGTGCCAGCCGCGCTCGAGCGCATCCGGGCGGGCTTGGCCGCTGACCCGGCGATCGGGCTGGAGACAGCGCGCGAACTGTGGCAGGAACGGCTGACGCAATGGCTGGGGAGTGCCGCTTCATGAGCAGCATGGCCGAGCTGTCGCAGCGCCACGCCCGGCTGCAAGATATCAGCGGCATCATGACCGCGATGAAGAGCCTGTCGCTGGTCGAAGCGCGCAAGCTGGCGCGTTTCATCGGCGACCAGCAGCGCATGCGCGACAACATCGCGGCCGCAGCGGCGGACTTCCTGCAATTCCACCCGGACATCGGCGCGGCCGATGTGCGACCTGCGGCTGCAAAACTGGTGCTGATTGGATCGGAGAGAGGCTTCTGCGGCAACTTCAACGAGCGCGTCGTGCAGGCGCTGCACAAGCTGGCGCCCGAGTACGGCGCGACTTCGATCGTGGTCGTCGGCCATCGCCTTTCGGCCCGCCTTGCCGAAGATGCGCGCGTGACGGCCCGCCTCGACGGGCCCACCGTCACCGAAGATGTGCCCGTCGTGCTGGAGCGTTTGGTCGACGCCTTGCACGACATGCCCAGCGCGTCCGCCGCGGGGCCCATGACATTGCTGTGCCTGGGCCACGACCAGCATGGCGAGCCGGCGTTGACCACTTTGCTGCCGCTGCCGCGCCCGGGCGTCCCTGCACCTCGCGGCGATGCGCCGCAGCTGCTGCTGCCGCCGGCGGCTTTCTACGGCGAACTGCTTCAACAGTTCCTGCTGACGGCGCTGGTTGGCCAGCTCTACACCTCGCTGGCCGCCGAGAGCCACCAACGGCTGGCCCATATGGAACGTGCGCTCGACCGGCTCGACCAGACCCTGGCGCGACTGGCGCTCAAGCGCAATGCGCTGCGCCAGGAGCGCATCGTCGAGGAGATCGAGGTCATTCTGTCGAGTGCGATGGCGTTCGATGAGCGCGAATAGGCTGAACATGAGCTCCGCGTTCGACGAGCAACGACCAACGGGACGAGTGATCATCCAAAGTGCAGGGACCCAGCCTGTCGGGCGAGCTGATGGCCTGCTCGAAGACGATCCATGGAGGTCATGATGACGACGAACTTCTTCAGGCGCTCGAGTACGAGTGCCCTCATCGCACTGGCCGGCGCGGCAATGGTCTTGGCCGGTTGTGCGGCTCAGGACTCAACGGCGCCGGTAAGCGTTGAGCCGAAGATCGCGAACGCAAGCAACCGTGTAGATCACGAAGATCTTGCATCTTGGTATGAGGGTCAGGCAGCCGTGAACGCGGCGGCGGCGAAGCGACATCAGGGCTATGCAGCCACGTACCGCAAGAACACCTCGCCAAGCGCCGGCCCGGATGTGCATCTGGCGCTGGCCCTGCACTGCGAGAACCTGGCGCGAACATACCAGCAGGCCGCGGACCAGAATCTGGCCTTGGCGAAGGTGCACCGGGAGCTGGCCGCTCAGGCAAAGTGACCCCCCAAGCAAAGCTGAACGCCAAGCGGTGGTGCGATGAGCCGATAACCGCCTGGGCGCCGGGGAGACCGCGGCCGGCCCCGCCTGCCGCGGGCCTCAAGCGAGCGAGCGCGCCGTCGCTACAAGATCGTCGCAATCTCCAGCAGTGGCTTCAGTCCCGTCCCGAATCGGCTCATCGCTGCCCGATGGGTCCTGAGTTCGCCATAAGGCAGGTAGCGGATCCCCAGCTCGGAGACGCGCGAGAATGCCGGCCGGCGCAGTTGCTGCGCGACCTGATCGCGCCGATCGTCGGGCGCAACCAGGAACAGCGAGCTTGCTGCCCCCACCGTGCTGCCCAACGCGAGGTCGAGCATGCGCACGATGCCCGAGTAGATTGAGGTCGAGTGTTCGACCTCGAAGGCCGCGCCGACACTTTGACCATCGGGATGCAGCCAGATGACATCGATGAGGCGCACCGACTCCGCCGCCGCGCCGAGCGCATCGGGCAGCCGATCGACGCAACCGTCGCTGAGCTGCCCACCCAGATAGGGCCGTGAGCGGTCGTTGGCCGCGACCCAGACCTTGAACCCGAGCGCGACGCCGAGGTCGCGAAGCCAGCCCTGGATTTCCGTGTGGGTGGCATCGCTCTCGCGCTCCACCGACGCCTGTTTGGCCTGGGCCGCAGTCTCTTCCCGAACGCGCCGCAGGTCCGCCTCCCAAGCCAAGACCGACGCGGCGTCGTCCGCTCTCGGAGGCGGCGCGTAGCGCCCGCTGCCCACATCGAACAACAGCCCGGCGATGGCGCCCAGATCGTTCGACAGCAGGGACCGATGCTCGTTGTTGAGCCGGATAACTCCCTCGCGCATCGACAGATAGTGGTCCCAGCGCCCGAGCTTGATCTGGCCGCCCGTGACCGCGTTGTAGCCCTTCACGATGGCGGTGTTGAAAGGCACTACCAGCGTCGGATGGATGAAGTAGAGGAGGTTGGCCACGGCCGGCCCCAAGCCTTTGATCCGGCAGCTGTCGATGCATCGAATCGCTTCCACGACGGCCTCTGCGGTGTCACAACAATCACAGGCATGGAGCAGGCGGCCGAAGGCCTTCTGGTTGCCGGCGTTCTCGTAGATGTCGGGAATGCGAAGCTTGGGCTTCCAAAGGAAGGCGTGATCCGCGCCTTTGAAGATCTGGCGCTGCTCGGCCACCGAGCTGACCACGGTCTCCAGCGTCGATCCTCGGTAGGCGTTGCCGAACGTGCCGGCATCGATCTCCTTGACCACCTGCCCGATGCCGCGCCTGATCGAGCGGAAGTTCTTCAAGCGTTCTTCCCACAGGAACCAGCTGCGAAAGCTGGCATGGGGGTCGCCCTTCCAGCGCTCGATCAACGCCCCGAGTGATGCACTCATCGGTCTCCCTCTTGTCGCCATGTCGCCGAGGATCCGGACTCCAAGCCGACGCCCAACTCACAGCGCCCGCGTACCGCGGGGCGGCAGGCTGGGCCGATTCGACACGCCCACACCCGCGCCTTCCGACAGGATGCCACGGCCAACAACAGCAAACAGGGGGTGAATGGACCGCGCTGATCGACTTGCCGTAGCAGAGCACACGCTGCGGCCTGCCGTCGTGCAGTCCGGTCTCGGCCGACGTTGCCGCGGCGTTCCACCCGATTTGCCCGCCGCCCGCGATGACGCAATCTTCATCAGCCGGTCAGCCTCCTGTGAGGAGTGCCAACCTAGAGTGGTCTAAGGGCAAGGTCGGAAACTGCTCACGGCTGCAATGAGCTTCGGGACTGGGAATGCCACGGCAGGCGGGCGAGCCTCAAGCGCCCGCGCTGCCCCACCACGTGGACGACCGGGCCTCGGTCTGCGCCTTGGCCTTCTCATCACCCTGGTCGTGACCGGCGTGATGGGCGCGGTTTCCGGCACGCAGCTCGTGTTGGAGCTTCGCGCCGAACTGAGCGAACGGCAGGCCCGGCTGGGCGAGTCGCTGACCCCGCTGGTCATGGAGTTGCGAACAGCAGCCACGCCCGAGGACGCGCGTGCGGCCGTCTTGCGGTTCCACTCCGCCTACTCGGGCCGCGGGCACGCCCATCACCACCTGACCGTCGCCGACACCGACGGCGCCGGGCGGATCGTGATGGGCGAACCCCACGAACCTGGATCCAATCGGGTGCCGGTGCTGGCTGTGGCTGTGCCGCTCGTCGTCCCCGCTCTCGGACCCGAGCCCGTCGTTCTGCAGCTGAGCGAGGACGGCACCGACTTCTCTGCCGCTCGGGCCCGGCGGTGGTGGGGTTGGGCGCTGCACGTTGGCCTCACCGCCGTGTTGATCCTGACTTTGCTGTTCATCGTGATCCGTCGCGAGGTCACAGGGCCCATCGAGCGCCTCCTGGGCGGCGTGCGCAGGATGGAGCAGGGATACTGGGAGGACATGCCGGACCCGGGGGGTGCGCGGGAGATCCGTTGGCTAGGTTGGCGCTTCCGCGCGCTCGGCCAAGAGCTGAGTCGTACTGTCGAGCACCTTGTCGCGGCGCAACGGCGTGCCCATTCGGCCGACGGAGAGCCGCAAGGAGGCTCCCAGGCCACGACGATGGGACCGCCTCCGATGACCCCCGCTTCACTGATCCACCAGGATGCCGAGGAAGCCATCCGTCGGCTTTGGGCGTGTCTCGAGCGCCTGAGGCGCGCCGATCCCGGGGACTCGGCGACCCGTTCGCTGGCGCAGAGCGCCTGGGAACATGGCGCGACCGAGGCGGAGAGAATCGGCCATCACGAGCTGCGCATGAATCTCGAAGACGCCGCTCTGCACGTACTCGATCCCGACGGGTTCCGCGACATCTCGAAGCGGATCGAGGCGGAGCGGCCCAGGCTCGAAGCACTGGCCCGGGCATGGGGAACACAACTGCGCCGCGCCCTGGCTGCCCGGGGCGTGCCGATCATCGAACTCTGCCAACGGGTCAAGCACCCGGCAGGCATCTGGAAAAAGATGCGGCACAAGAGTCTGGCGTTCGAGCAGATCCACGACCTCGTGGCGCTGCGCATCGTCTTGCCCACGGAGGCAGACTGCTACCAAGCGCTCGGCGTGGTCCACGATCTCCACTTGCCGGTCGTTGGTCGCTTCAAGGACTACATCGTCCGGCCCAAGCCCAACGGCTACCGCGGGTTGCATACCAGCGTGCGGGGCGCGGGTGGTTTGGTCTTCGAGGTGCAGATACGCTCGCTTGCGATGCACCGATATGCCGAGCAGGGCCCAGCTGCACACGTGGAGTACAAAGACACAACATGGGTCCCCGTGGGCGCGGGGCGCGTAGCACCATGGAAGCGCTTCCTCAGGGCTGTCTGGCCACGCCCCGACTCTTGGCAAGCACGACAGCGACAACGCCTGACTGACTGACTGACTGACTGACTGGCCCTGCTCAGGCGGAGACCATTCCGACGCGAGCCGCAAGGATTTCGTCACGGCAACCCCGGTGCACACACTGGCGCGCGATGCGCGGAGTTGCCGGCGGGTTCGCCGGCTTGCACCAGCAAGCGGGTTCGCGGATCCGTCAGCAATGCGTCCGCAAGCGGCTGCAGAAGCGCCAGGGTCTGCGCCGCAGCCGCTTGTTGCACCCTGGGTCCGCCTTCGGTCAGGGGCCATCCGAGTTCCGGCAAATCCGGCTCGATGACCACGATCACTGCACCGCATCCACATGGGCAATGGCGCAGCGTCAGAGGTTCGTCGGAGAGATACCAGGGGCGCCGATGAAACAGCACCCTTGCCGAGATCTCGGCGAACGCCCAGCGGCTACCCAGAATGGTCTCGACACCCGCCGTGCGGTCATGACGCCGCGCCACGTGGTGGACGATCAGTGCGTCGAGCCCGTGCCTGCAACAGATGGCGTCCATCGGGGCGAGGTCGATCAGCGCGCCATCGCAATAGAGATCGCCGTCGATCTGCACCGGTTTGTAGAAGGCCGGTATCGCTGCGCTCGCCATCATGCGGGGCGCGAGTTCGCCCGCCGAGAACACCTCCTTGCGGGCTCGCCCAAGGCTCATGGCGACGGCGTAGAAGGGATATCGGCACTGTGCGAAGGTTTGCACCGCGAGGACGCGGCGGCAAAACGAAATGGCCGCGCCGGTGCCCGAGAGGCCCGTGTAACCGCGCCCGCGACGCGCGGTCAATTGCCAGACAACGCGCGGCAGTGAGTCGGGCGTCCAGAAGTCCCGCTGCGAAACCGCCGAGATGGCCTGCGCCCAAACGTTCAGGCTGGTGCCGCTCGCGGCCACACCACCCACAATCGCGCCGGCGCTGCAGCCTGCGCACGCGCTGATCGGAATCCCGAGTTGCTCGAGCGCCAACAGGAAGCCGGTGTGGGCATAGACGCCGCGACCTCCACCGGAGCTCAGAACAACGCCGATTCGGGACGTTTCAGCCATGGCCTGTCATACGGTCGTTTGCCGCCAACAACGAGCGCAGGCGATGGCGCACCGCTCGCGTGCGCGAATCCGGCTCAGCGGTGTCTCAGCGCACCGCGCTCACTTCGGGTAGCTCGCAAAGACGCTCGACTCCCCGGAGGCATCGACCAGCAGCACTTGATACGGATCCTTCCGCCCGGGTGTTTCCATGCCGGGTGCAGTGGGTGGCATTCCAGGAGCGGCCAGCCCGAGGGCCTTGGGCTTCGTCGCCAGCAACTGCTTCACCTCGTCGGCCGGCACATGGCCCTCGAGCACGTAGCCGTCGACGGTTGCAGTGTGGCAGCTGCCGTAACGCTGCGGCATCCCCAGGCGCTTGCGCTCGACCGCCGCATTGTGGACTTGGGCCACCCTCACGTTGAAGCCCGCGGATTTCATGTGCGCGACCCAGGCACCACAACAACCGCATGCGGGGCTCTTGAAGACCTGCACTTCTGGCAATGATGATGATGCGCCCAGGCTGGGCAGCGCTGCCCAAGTGCCCAGTGCTCCAGCGGCATTCAGGAAATGGCGTCGGTTCATGATGATGTCCCTGTGACGTTGACCCGCAGGCTTTGCCGCTCAGACTCTGCCTGACAAACTGCCGGCGGATTTGATCCTGGTCAGTGAACGAGGACACTCATCGCTCTCGCGCTCCACCGACGCCAGTTTGGCCTGCGCCGCCGTCTGTGCACGAACGCGCCGCAAAGTTGCAGCCCCGCCGCCCGATGACGCATTCGTCATGAGCCGGTCACCCTCCTGTGAGGCGCACCTTTCTAGAGTGATTTACGGGGATTGCATCAACTGTCACGACTGGAACGAGGTTCGGAGAGGGGATGTGGTGCCCCTCATCCGATAGAGAGCCCCCGACCATGACCACTGGAAAGCACAAAGCGGCCGCCTCCCCGCAATACGACATCGCGAGCTGGGCGCGCTACGCTGCCGACGCCACTTGGCGCTGGATCGAGACGCTGGACACGCTTCGGCAGCGCGCCGACGACATGCAGGAGCACGCGGCCGCGGGCATGCCCCCGCTGCTGCACTTCGAGGGTGAACAGATCGCCGACGCGCGCACGTTCGACCCGCCGTGCAACTACCGGCTGCTGCGCATCACGAGTTGCCCGCACGGCATGGAGCGCCATGTCCGCGGCGGCGCGGTGCCCGTTCTCGTGGTCGACCCGCGGGCCGGCCACGGTCCGGGCATCGGCGGCTTTCGGCGCGATTCCGAAGTGGGGATGGCGATGCTGGAAGGGCACCCGACCTACTTCGCGGTCTTCGATCCCGAGCCGGTGCCGGGGCAGACGCTCAGTGCGGTGCTGGACGCTCTGGCACGCTTCGTCGACATCGTCGCGCAGCGCCATCGCAAGCTCGCACCCATCGTCTACGGCAACTGTCAGGGCGGATGGGCCATCGCGATGGCCCTGTCGCATTGCGATCGGCAAGCCACGCTGGCCGTGCTCAACGGCTCGCCGCTGTCGTACTGGGCCGGTGATGCGGATGCGAATCCCATGCGCCTGGCCGGGGGCCTGCTCGGCGGGGCCTGGCTCGCGCATCTGACGGCCGATCTCGGCAACGGCCGCTTCGACGGCGCCTGGCTGGTGCAGAACTTCGAGAACCTGCGGCCCGAGGAGATCTGGAAGAAGTACCGCCAGGTCTTTGCCCAGCCGGAACGCGAGCGCGAGCGATTCCTCGAGTTCGAGCGCTGGTGGAGCGGCTTCTACCAGCTCTCGCGCGAGGAAATGCTGAGCATCGTGCGCGACCTGTTCATCGGCAACCGTGTGGAACTGGGCGAGGTGCGCGTCAACCAAGACCGCTGCGCCGCCGACCTGACGCAGCTGCGCACGCCGCTGCTGATCTTCTGCTCCAAGGGCGACAACATCACGCCGCCTGCCCAGGCCCTGGGCTGGCTGAAGACGGCGTTCGGATCGACCGAGGCCCTGGTGCGCGCGGGGCAGCGCATCGTCTACCTGCAGCACGAGCATGTGGGGCACCTGGGCATCTTCGTTTCGGCGGCGGTGGCGCTGCGCGAGCATCGGGCCATCCTTCACCACGCTGCAGCCATCGGCGCCTTGGCGCCGGGGCTGTATGAAATGAAGCTGCAAGACGAGCCCGGCAAAGGCGACGCCCCGGCGCGCGCGCGCTTCGAGCCGCGGGCCATCGAAGAACTGCCGTTCGAGGCGCGGCCGGAGCAGTTCGGACGTGTCGCCGAGTTGTCGGTGCGCCTGGACGAGCTCTATTCGAAGTGGCTGTCGCCGCTCGTGCGCTCGCTGAGCAACGAAGAGACTGCCAAGTGGATGCGGTTGTGGCATCCGATGCGCAGCTCGCGGCTCATGTGGTCGGGAAGGTATTGGCCGGCGATGGCGGTGGTTCCGCTGTGGTCGCAGGCGCTTCGGGCCGCGGGCTGGTGCGACGAACAGCGCGAAGCGAATCCCTGGTACCGCCTGGAGGCGTTGGCTGCCGATGGCGTGACGACCAGCATCGAGTCCGCGCGCCGCGCCCGCGACCGCGGCTCGGAGTGGGCGTTCCAGAGGCTGTATGACGCGCCGGAGCCGGCCGCCGGCGCAACCACTGCGCGCGCGTGAGTCCGAACGAAGATGAACACCGAACTCACCGAAGACTGGATCGAAAACGTCCCGTTCGACGAGCTCTCGATCGGTCAGGGCACGACGATCACGCGCACGCTGACCGAAGCCGACATCGTCGGCTTCGCGGCGATCTCCGGCGACATGAATCCGACCCACCTCGACGAGCAACAGGCGCGCAGCCTGGGCCTGGGCGGCAAGACCGCGCATGGCATGTGGAGCGGCGCGATGGTCTCGGCCGTGCTGGGCACGGTGTTCCCCGGTCCCGGCACGGTGTATGTGGAGCAGCGCATGCGCTTTCACGGCGCGGCGCGCGCCGGCGACACGCTCACCGTCTCGGTGCAAGTGACGGCGCTGGACGCCTCCACGGGCCGTGCCACGCTGGACTGCCGCGTCGACAAGCTCGGCGGCGAGCCCTTGATGTCCGGCCAAGCCCTGGTGCAGGCGCCCACGCACAAGCTACGTTTGCCGCGCGCGGCCGGGCTGCGTTGGCACGTTTTCGATGCGGCAGCGGGCCTGCGCGGCCTGCTCGCCCAGGCCACCCGGCACGAAAGGCTGCGCTGTGCCGTCGTGCACCCCTGCGATGCAGAGTCGCTGCGCGGCGCGCTGGAGGCGGCACGCCATGGCCTGTTCACACCCATCGTCGTGGCACCTGCCCGCCGCGTGCGCGCCATCGCGCTCGAGGCAGATCTGGATCTGGGCGAATGCGTCATCGACGACGTGCCGCACAGCCATGCGGCGGCCGAACGCGCCGCGGCGCTGGCCGCCGCGGGCGAAGTGCACTCGCTGATGAAGGGCAGCCTGCACACCGACGAGTTGATGAAGGCGGTGCTGGCCCGGCCCGAACTGCGCACCCAGCGCCGGCTGTCGCATGTCTTCCGCTTCGACGTGCCGGCCTACCACAAGCCGCTGCTGGTGACGGACGCGGCGATGAACATCGCGCCCACGCTGGACGAGAAAGTCGACATCGTGCAAAACGCGATCGACATGGCGCGGCTGCTCGGCTGCGCGCGGCCCAAGGTCGCCGTGCTGGCCGCGGTGGAGAGCGTCAACCCGAGGATGCCCTGCACGCTCGACGCCAGTGCGCTTGCCAAGATGGCCGAACGCGGGCAGATCACCGGTGGCATCGTCGATGGCCCGCTCGCGTTCGACAACGCGATCTCCGCCGAGGCGGCGCGCATCAAGGGCATCAGCTCTCCCGTGGCCGGCGATCCAGACATCCTCATGGCACCCGACCTGGCCTCGGCGAACATCCTGGCCAAGCAACTGGAGTACCTCGGCGGCGCGATGGGCAGCGGCGTGGTGCTGGGCGCCAGGGTTCCGATCGCCTTGACGAGCCGCTCCGATGGCGCAACCGCCCGCCTGGCCTCGGCGGCGCTGGCGGTCATCCTGGCGCACGGCTACCGCAGCGCAGCGCCATGAGCCAATCGCATGCACCGTCTGCCGTGGACGGCATCTTGAGCGTCAACGCCGGCTCCTCTTCGCTGAAGTTCGCGCTCTACCCCTGCGCCGGAGGCGGGATCGGGCCCGCTCGACTCTCAGGCCAGGTCGATGGATTGCAGCCGGGCGGTGAGCCAGCGTTGCGCGTGCGGCCGGCGCAGGGGCCGGAGTTGCGAGCACCGGTCCCCGTGCAGAGGGGCGCCCCGACCTTTCAGGCGGCGCTGCGCGCGGTCATTGCCGCGGTCGACACAGTGAGTCCCCTGACCTTGCGGGCCGTCGCCCACCGCATCGTGCACGGCGGCGAGCGCTACACCATGGCGGCGTTGATCGACGAAGTGGTTCTGAGCGAGCTTGCGCGACTTTCCGACCTCGCGCCGCTGCACCAGCCGCACAACCTCGCGGGCTTGCGCGCCTTCATGCGCACCTTCCCCAGCCTGCCCCAGGTAGGCTGCTTCGACACCGCCTTTCACGTCGACCTTCCCGAGGTCGAGCGCTGGTTCGCACTGCCCGAGTCGTTCCATGAGGCAGGCATTCGCCGCTACGGGTTCCATGGCCTGTCCTACAAATACGTGGCCACAACCTTGGGGGCTGTGACGCCGCGCGGCCGCGGCCGCCTGTTGCTGGCCCACCTGGGTAATGGCGCCAGCCTGTGCGCCGTGCGCGAGGGACGCAGCATGGCGACGACGATGGGCTTCTCGGCGCTCGACGGCCTGATGATGGGCACGCGCTGCGGGTCGATCGATGCTGGCGTCGTGCTGCACATGCTGCGCGACGGCAGGGACGCCGCGTCGATCGAGAATCTGCTGTACCGGCGATCGGGGCTGTTGGGCGTCTCCGGCGTCTCGGCCGACATGCGGACTTTGCGCGCCAGTACCAGCCCCGGCGCGTCGCGTGCGATCGCGTTGTTCACGCACCGCGTCGTTCGCGAAGCGGGCGCCATGGCGGCGTGCCTGGGTGGCCTCGACGCGATCGGCTTCACCGGAGGCATCGGCGAACACGACGCAACCCTGCGAGCCGAGGTCTGCGCCGCCCTGAGCTATCTCGGCGTGCGCATCGACGAGCAGTCCAACGCCGCGGCCGATGGCGGCGCGATCACCCCTGTCCATCAACCCGACAGTGCGGTGGAGATCTGGGTCGTTCCGACCGACGAGGGGCGGGTCGCCGCCGGTGAGGCGCTGTCGATTCTGGAGTCGCGACCGCGCGCGCCTGCTTCCCCACATCCGCCGGCCACGCCGGCGGCCGCGTGAGTCGACGACGGTGGCAAAGCCGGGCGTGGCCACGAACGGCACAACCCGATCTGGACGGAGAGGAACCTTCACATGTTGAATCGCCGATCCCTGTCCCTGTCCCTGATCAGCATCTCGCTGGTCCCCTTGGCAGGCTGCACGACCAAGCCGCTGCGGACCGTGAACGTCGACGGAACATACTGCTACCGATTCGGCAGAACCTATCGGCGCATACGGACTTGCACGCCCGAACCCGTGCCGACCGATTTCGTAGAGGCGGAGGCGAAACGCTTCGAGCCGGATCCGAAGGCCCTGACGGTCTACGTCATCCGCCGCCGCTGGGCCGACACCACCGAGATCGTGCCGATCACGGTGGACGACCGGGTTCGCGTGGCGACGATCCCCGAGTCCCTGATCCGTTTGCGGTTGAAGCCAGGCTCGCACAAGCTGAGCTTCGAATGGGGCGGGCGCAGCGCGACCACCACGGCGGCGGGGCGCGACGGAGACATCCGCTACGTCGAACTCAACGGCTCGGGCTGGGCCTGGGGCACGAGCTTCAGCTGGGGCGTGTCGGCCGCTGACGTAGCGCTGCCACGCGCGGCCGCGTCGAAGCTGGTCGCCGACCTCGACCTGCGAGGATGATTGACGCGCGGCGCCACGCGTGACTGCAGGCCCGATTGCGCCAGCAGCGCAGCAGCACGGCGCCGCGCTCCAGTAGCGGTGCCCATCGTTGGGCAAGGTGTCCAGTCTGGCCGTCTCGAGCAACAACTACGAGCCTCATCGAACGGCGCGCTCGAATGCGCCATCGTTGGGCGCCGAGATCCCCGCTCTATCGCCGTCAGTTCAGCGCATCAACGCGCACGCAAGCGGCCAGAATGACGCGAGCGCATCGCCGTGATCGCTTCGGCCATGCGCGGATCCTGTCAGGAGCGTACGGATGCTGAACGGTCTGACCAACGGGCTCGATTTCAATGCGGCCGCCCTGAAACTGCGGGCTGAGCGCCAGCGCCTGATTGCGAGCAACATCGCGAACGCCGATACCCCGGGGTACGTGGCGCGCGACTTCGACTTCGCGCGGGCGCTTCGCGACGCGACCGGGCCCGCGTCGACCGCAGGCATCCAGGACTTGAAGCCTTCCGAGGGCAGTTCGTCGGCCGGCTTTGCGCTGTTGCAGCGGCAACTTCTCTACGCCAAGCCGAGCCAAACCAATCTCGACCGCAATACGGTCGACATGGACCGCGAGCGCGCGGCGTTCGCTGAGAACGCCATGAAGTACGAGGCGACACTGCGGTTCTTGAACGGGCAAGTCCGGACAACGCTCGATGCCATGAAGAGCTTCAATTCGCCCTGACCTTGCGCCCGATCCGGTGGTCGCCGCGGGGGCACGGTCCGCGGAAGACTCGCTGCCGCGAGCCGGATCCGGCTCGCCATATGTTGTTAGTGCGCGCCGCGCACGTGTAGCCGCGCGGCGGGCTTGCTGGGTTGACGCGCCGTCTCTTGAATCCCCTGCAAGATGCCACAGTCGGCAGCATCTCGCGGATCAAGGCACCGCGCGCGCAGCGCCCGCAGCTCCCGCTCGAGCGCTCGCAGCTCCCGGATGCGCACCGCAACGTGGCCGACATGCTCCTCGAGCAGCCTGTTGACCTCACCGCAGTTTGCCCGCGGATCGTCCTTGAAGCTCAACAGGACCCGGACCTCGTCGAGCGTCATGTCCAGCGTGCGGCACTGCCGAATGAAGGCAAGACGCTCGGCGTTCGTGCCGGCGTAGATGCGGTAGTTGCCCTCGGTGCGCGCAGGCGCGGGAAGCAGACCTTCGCGCTCGTAGAAGCGGATGGTCTCCACAGGTGTGCCGCTGGCCAGGGCAAGCTCTCCGATGCGCATCGCTGTCCTTCGTTGGCATGAGGGGCTTGACTCTATACCCGCTACAGGCTTTCAAATCGCGTGCATGGAAGATCTCCCACGCCGCCGTGAGCCGCTCCGCGACTCGAGCGAGGCGGCGCCGGCTGTCCCCGCGGCCCCCGCCGCGGATTCGTGCGGCGCTTGCGCCGGCCCGGCCCCTCCTGCGCAGGCGCCACCGCCAACGGGCCCTCGAGGGCAACGCGTGCGCATCGCGACCATGGACTGTGCAAGCGAGGAGGCAGAGATCCGTGGCGCGCTCCAAGGCGTACCAGCCATTCGCGGGCTCACGTTCAACCTCAGCGAGCGCAGCCTGCGCATCGACGCCCCCAGCGAGGCAGCGCTTGCCGCCATGGCGGCCATCCGCCGCATCGGCTTCGAGGTCGAGCCCTGACCGAACTCGGCCGAATCCGATGCGCCGGGTCGATTGCAAGGAGGCGGCAAGGCCGACCACGGTCTGACTGCCGGTCCGGCCCGCCCGCTGATCGCGTTGGCCCTGGCCACCGCAGCCGAGCTCTTGTCCTTCTTCGCGCCGGGCACCCTGCCTTTCATGATCGCGGGTTTGGCGCTGGCCGCCAGCGCGATCGCGCCGGCCGGCTTCGGTGTCTTCCGCAAGGGCCTGGCCGCCTTGCGGTTGGGGCGGCTGAACGTCAACGCGCTGATGACCGTGGCAGTGACAGGCGCCTTCGTCATCGGCCAGTGGCCCGAAGCGGCGATGGTGGTGGCGCTGTATTCGATCGCCGAGCTCATTGAAGCGCGCGCCGTCGATCGGGCGCGCAATGCGATCAGCGGGCTCCTGGCCATGACCCCGGAGGAAGCCACGGTGCAGCAACCCCGATGGCACTTGGGTACGACGCCCGGTGGCCGCGGTGCCGCTCGATGCCATCGTCCGCGTCGGGCCCGGCGAACGCGTGCCGATGGATGGTGTGGTCGCCGAAGGCACCTCCGCCGTCGACCAGGCGCCCGTCACCGGCGAGAGCATTCCGGTGGACAAGGTGCCGGGCGACATGACGTTTGCCGGCACCATCAATGTCAGCAGCACTCTGTGCATTCGCGTCACCGCCGTGTCGACGAACTCCACGCTGGCGCGCATCATCGTCGCCGTCGAGCAGGCACAAGCCAGCCGTGCCCCCACGCAGCGATTCGTCGATCGCTTCGCGGCGGTCTACACCCCGTCGGTCTTCGTGCTTGCGCTCGCAGTCGCCTTGCTCGGGCCCTGGCTGCTGGCTTGGCCCTGGCTCACCGCCATCTACAAAGCCCTGGTGCTGCTGGTCATCGCCTGCCCCTGCGCGCTGGTGATCTCCACGCCCGTCACGATCGTCAGCGGCCTGGCCGCAGCGGCGCGCCGCGGCATCCTGATCAAGGGTGGCGTGCACCTCGAGCAGGCCCGCCTGATCAAGGCCGTTGCGTTCGACAAGACCGGCACGCTCACCGAAGGCAAGCCGCGTCTGGTCGACTGGTCGCCGCTCGAGCCCGCCGGTGACAACGCCCGCATCGAGCGCATTGCCGCCGCACTTGCCGCGCATTCCGACCACCCTGTGGCGCGCGCCATCGCCGCCGGCTTGAGCCCGAGCAACATCGACGCGAAAGGCTTCACCGCGCTGGCCGGCCGTGGCATCCAGGCGCAGATCGACGGTGAGCCCTACATCCTCGGCAATCACCGTCTGATCGAAGACCGCGGCCAGTGCTCATCCGCACTCGAGGCCATGCTGCGCAGTCACGAAGAAGCGGGGCACACCGTCAGCGTGCTGGCGGCGGAGGATGGCGCACTGGCGCTCTTCGCGGTTGCCGACACGCTCAAGCCCACCTCCAGGCAGGCCATCGCCGAACTGGGATCGCTGGGCATTCGCCCCGTCATGTTGACCGGCGACAACCAGGTCACGGCGCAGGCCATCGCGCGCGAGATCGGGCTCGCCGATGTGCGCGGCAACTTGTTGCCCGAAGAGAAGCTCGCGGCGATCAAATCCCTGCAGTCGCAGGTCGGCCCTACCGCGATGGCCGGCGACGGCATCAACGACGCCCCGGCCCTGGCTCAGGCCGATATCGGCGTGGCCATGGGTGCCGCGGGCACCGACATCGCGATGGAGGCCGCCGATGTGGTGGTGATGAACGACGACTTGCGCTGCATCGCCGAGACGGTGCGCCTGTCACGCAAGACGCATGCCGTCCTTTGGCAGAACATCTGCCTGGCGCTGGGCATCAAGGCCGTATTCCTGTTGCTCGCGATCTTCGACAACGCGACCATGTGGATGGCGGTATTCGCCGACATGGGGGCCAGCCTGCTGGTCGTTGCCAACGGCTTGCGGCTGCTGCGCGCGCCCCAGCGCCCGAGTGGCCCGCTGACCGGCCCGATGCCCGGCTCGCTGAACTCACCCTAGAATCGCCGCCCATGCGTCGCTGGCTGCTCGTTGCCCTGCTGTTCGTGCTGCCCCTCCAGATGGTGTGGGGCGCAGCGGCGCCCTATTGCGCGCACGAGAGTCAACCCGGCGCCGCCAAGCACTTCGGACATCATGACCATGACCACCGCGGTGCGCAGGCGACTGCCGGTGCGGACGACGGCGCGCCGGGGTTCGGCGTCAACCACGTTGATTGCAGCAGCTGCCATCTGGGCGCCAGCGCGACGCTGCCTTGCGCCGATGTCGAAGTCAGCGCCGCAACGCCCGGCCGGGTGCCCGGCCATCGGCTGCCGAGCTACCGCTCTCCCACGCCACCGGGCCCCGAGCGCCCGGACATCGCCTTCACATCCTCTACCGCGCGATTCGGCGGTGGCGTTGTGAGCGGCGTTTCCGCAAGGACTTTCCGCCACGCGTAAGCCGTCGAATCGCTTCTGTCGCGAGACAAGAAGGATGATTCGATGCGATCCGTTTTCCTGGTGGCCGCTTTGGTCGTGGCCACCTTGGCGGGCCGGGCCCTTGCCCAAGCCAACCCGCCCACCCCCGCGCTGACACTGGCCGAGGTTCAGCGTCTGGCCGAGGCGGCCAGCCCGGCCGTCAGGTTGCGCCAAGCGCAACTGGCCTCAGCCGAAGGCGCGCAGAGTGCGGCCTCGCGGCTGCTGGCCCACAACCCCGAGCTCAACCTCGAGCGCAGCAGCACCCGCACGCGGCTCACGCCACCGCCGGACGAAAACGCCCGGGGCTGGACAACAGGCCTGTCGCAGTCGTTCGAGATCGGTGGCCAGCAGGCGCGCCGGCGTGAAGCCGCCGCGGCGGCGCTGCAGGCGTTGCGCGCCGAGATCGATGCCGCCGGCCGCCAGGCGCGCGCCGACGCGGCGCTGCGTTTCATCGCCGTGCTGGCTGCGCAGCGGCGTATCGGCATCGAGCAGCGCTCAGCCGAACTCTTCGACGCGGCTGCCCAAGCCGTGGCGCGGCGGCGCGCCGCTGGCGAGGACACCCGACTGGATGCCAATGTGGCGCGGGTCGAAGCTGAGCGCGCGCTCAACGCGCTGGCCCTGGCACGCGAGCGGTGGCAAGAGGCGCGTGTTGCGTTGGCCGCCGTGCTGCAACTGCCGCCCGCCTCTGCGCCCGAAGTGTCCGCGGAGCTGTCCTCGGCGGCTGCCGAGAACCCACCCTACACGCTGGACCAGTTGCTCTCCAGCCTGCGGGCCATGCCCAAATTGCGCGCGCTGACCTTGCGGCAAGAGGCCGCGCGTGCACGCTTGGGGCTGGAGCAAGCCAGCCGGCTGCCGGACGTGACGGTGGGCCTGAGTGTCGGCCGCGACGGGCCCGGCACGGCGCGCGACCGCGTGACCGCGCTCACCTTGTCGTTGCCGCTGCCGCTGTTCCAGCGCAACGATGCCGCCATCGGCCAGGCGCTGACCGAGTTGTCGCAAGCCGAAGTCGAGCGGAGCAGCGTGGTGCGCGAGCAGGAAGCGCAGGTGCGCTGGCTGTGGAGCCGCCTGGCAAGCCAGCACGATCGCATCCAGCGCCTGCAAGGAGCCTTGCTGCCGGCGTCGGCCGACAACCAGCAACTCGCCACCCGCTCGCGCCAGGCCGGCCAGATCGGCGTGCTCGACCAGTTGCTCGTCAACCGCCAGGCGCTGGACGCCGAGCGTGAACTGACCGAAGCGTTGGCCGAACACCAGGCCACGCGCATCGAACTCGAAAACGCGGCCGGATGGCCGCAAGAAGGGACCACACGATGAATCGCAACCTATCAGGCAAGTCACTGCTCGCGGCACTTGCGCTGGCCACGGCTGCCGCGCTGGCACTCTCGGCCTGCGGCAAGAGCGGCGGCGAGGCCGCGGCCAAGGCCGGTGGCCAAGGCGAGAAGGAGGGCGAACATGCCGAGGGCCCCGCCGAACTCACCTTGACGACTGAGGAAGCTGAACGCGCCGGCGTGAAAGTCGAAGCGGTCCAAGCCCGGCCCCTGGGCGAAACCGTGGTCGCCACTGCGACCATCATGGCCGACCAGGACCGCGTTGCGCGCGTCTCCCCGCGCATCGAAGGGCGCATTACCGACGCGCCGGCCAAGCTCGGCGAGCGCGTTCGCGCCGGCCAGACGCTGGCCACGCTGGACAGCGTGGCCGTGGGCGAGGCCCATGCTGCATGGGTGAAAGCCCAAGCCGACTTGCGCATCGCCGAAGCCGACTACCAGCGCGCCAAGCAACTCGACGCCGACGAAGTCATCCCGCGCAAGGACTTCGTGCGCGCGCAATCCGACCGCGACAAGGCCGCCGCCGCCGTGGAGGCCGCCGCCCACCACTTGCGCCTGCTGGGTGGCGCACAGGCGGCTGGCGGCAACGCGGTGGGGCGCTTTGCCGTGACGGCGCCGTTCACTGGCACCGTGATCGAGAAGAAGGCGACGCTGGGCGACATGGCCAAGCCCGACGAAGCCATGTTCACGGTGGCCGACCTGAGCCGCGTGTGGATCCTGGCCGCGCTGCCCGAAGCCGCGCTGGCCAAGGTTCGCGTCGGTGCCAACGCCATCGTGACCGTCCCTGCCTACCCAGGCCAGACCTTTAGCGGCAAGGTCGGCCACCTCGGCGCCGCGTTGGACAAGGACACGCGCACGGTGGCCGCGCGCATCGAGGTGCCCAATGCCGACGGACGCTTGAAGCCCGAGATGTTCGCCACCGCCACGATCGAGGCGTCGGGTAACAAGCGCGAGGCCATCGCCGTGCCCGATGCGGCCATCGTGCTGCTGCAGGGGCAGCCGACGGTGTTCGTGTACGAACAAGGTGCCTATGAGGCACGTGTGGTCGAGCCGGGCGATCGCCTGGGCGGGCGCACCGTGATCAAGGCCGGCGTACAGGCGGGCGACGAGATCGTGGTCGAGGGCGCGTATGCGCTCAAGGCGCGCAAGCTCAAGTCGCAACTCGGCCACGGGCATTGAGGGGGAAACCGCAACATGCTCAATGCCATCGTCGATGCCGCCCTGCGCTACAAGGTGCTGGTGCTGGTGGGCTTTGCCGTGCTCGTCGGCCTCGGGGTGATGGCCTTCCGGCAGGTGCCGGTGGATGCCTTCCCCGATGTCACGCCAGCGCAGGTCAATGTCTATACCGAGAGCCCCGGCGTCGCCGCCGAGGATATCGAGCGCCTGCTCACCGTGCCGATCGAGGGCGCGATGGCAGGGCTGGCCAACGTCGAGGTCGTGCGCTCGGTGTCGCTGTTCGGGCTGTCCTATGTGGCGGTGTATTTCAACGACAGCGTGGACATCTATTTCGCCCGCCGTCTGGTGGGCGAAAAGCTGCAGGAGGTGAAGGGCCGGCTGCCGGCCGGCTACGGCGAGCCGGTGCTCGGTCCCAACAGCTCGGGGCTGGGGCAAGTCTTCTGGTACACGATCGAAGACGCCGACAAGAAGCTCAGCGCCATGGACCTGCGCACGCTGCACGACTGGACCGTGCGGCTGATCCTGCGCACCGCGCCCGGCGTCGACGACGTGACGACCTGGGGCGGGCACGAGAAGCAGTACCAGGTGCAGATCGATCCGCGCCGCCTGGTGAAGTACGGGCTGTCGTTCAAGGAGGTGATGGAGCGGCTGGCCGCCAACAACAAGCAGGTCGGCGGCCAGTATCTGAACATCGGTGTCGAGCAATACCTGGTACGCGGGCTTGGGCTGGTGAGCAGTGCCGCCGACATCGGCAGCATCGTCGTGGCCGAGCGCAAAGGCGCACCGGTGTACGTGCGCGACGTGGCCGATGTGAAGGAAGCGCCCGCAGTGCGCTTCGGCGCAGTGACGCGCGACGGCCGCGAGACCGTGCTCGGCATCGCGCTGGCACGCATCAACGAGAACGCTGCCACGGTGGTGCAGGCGGTGAAGGCCAAGCTCGCCATCGCGCAGGCGGCGCTGCCCAAGGGCATCGAGCTGAAAGCGGTCTACGACCGCACCGACATCGTCGAGAAGGCACTCAAGACGGCCGAGAGCGCGCTGCTCGAAGGCTCGATCCTGGTGGCCATCATCCTCTTTCTGTTCCTTGGCGAACTGCGCTCAGCCATCGTCGTCATCGTCACGCTGCCGCTGGCGATGCTGTTTGCCTTCATCCTGATGAACCACTTCGGCCTCTCGGCCAACCTGATGTCGCTGGCAGGCCTGGCGATCGGCATCGGCATGATGGTGGATGGCGCCGTGGTGATGGTCGAGAACGCCTTTCGCATGCTCTCGCACGCGCGCGAGTCCGGGCGCCCGGTGAACCAGACCCACGTCGTGCTGGAAGCGGCACGGGAGGTGGCCAACCCGATCGCATTCGCCATCCTGATCATCATCGTCGTCTTCCTGCCGCTGTTTTCGCTCACCGGGCTGGAGGGCAAACTGTTCAAGCCGATGGCGCTGACCATCACTTTTGCGATGGCCGGCTCGCTGCTGCTGTCGCTGACACTGGTGCCAGTGCTCGCCGCGCTGATCCTGAAGCCGCGGGAGGAGAAGGACACCTGGCTCGTGCGTGGCGCAAAGAAGGTGTACCTGCCGCTGCTGGACTGGGCGCTGGAGCGCAAGAAGGCGGTCATCGGTGCCGCGGTGGCGCTGCTGGCCGCAGCGCTGGCGCTCTTCCCGCTGCTGGGCAAGGAGTTCATGCCGCAGCTGCAGGAGGGCGCGATCATGTTCCGCGTCGTCGGCATTCCCTCGACTTCGCTGGACGAGTCGATCCGCGTGGCCAACGTGATGGACGCCAAGCTGCGCGAGAAGTACCCCCAGGTGCGATCGGTGCTCGCAACGATCGGCCGTGCCGAGAAGGGCGAGACCGCCGACGTGAACTACATGGAGGTGTTGCTCGACCTGAAGCCGCAGAACGAATGGCCACAGAAGATGTCGTTCTCCGTGCTCGGCAAGGAGATGCAGGAGTACCTCGAGGTCGAGGTGCCCACGGCCGTATTCGGCGCCACGCAGCCGATCCAGATGCGCGTGGAAGAACTCATCTCCGGCGTGCGCGCCACGCTGGCGCTGAAGGTCTACGGCGAGGACCTCGACAAGCTCGAAGAGCTGTCGGCCCAGCTCAAGGGCGTGATCGGCGGCGTGCGCGGTGTCGCCGACCTGTCCGCCGAGGCCAACAAAGGCAAGCCGCAGATGGTGATCAAGGTCGACCGCGCCGCCGCGGCGCGCTACGGACTCAACGCCGACGACATCCTCGCCATCGTGCAGGCCGGCATCGGCGGCGAGACCGTTTCCACGCTGATCGACGGCACGCGCCGATTCGACATCGCGGTGCGGCTGGCCGAGGAGTACCGCAACAGCCCCTCGGCCATCGCATCGATCCCCATCCGCACTGCCGAAGGGGCCCTGGTGCCGTTCTCGCAGGTGGCGAAGATCGAACTCGACGAGGGCTACACCTTCGTGCGCCGCGAGTCGCTGCAACGCTATGCCGTGCTACAGATGGACGTGCAAGGCCGTGACGTCGACAGCTTCGTGAAGGACGCCAACGCCGCCATCGCCGCGAAGGTGAAGATCCCGGCCGGCTACTGGACCGAGTGGGGTGGTGCTTTCGAAAACCAGCAGCGCGCGATGGCGCGCCTGGCCGTGATCGTGCCGCTGACGATCGGGCTCATCTTCATCCTGCTCTACACCGCGTTCAACTCGCTGCGTCACGCGACGCTGATCATCGCCAACGTACCCTTCGCGATCATCGGCGGCATCGTCGCGCTGTTCATCACGGGGCAATACCTGTCCGTGCCCTCGGCGATCGGCTTCATCGCGGTGTTCGGGGTGGCGATGCTCAACGGCATCGTGCTGGTCACTTTCCTCAACGACCAGCGCAAGCAGGGCCTCTCGATCCGCGACGCCGTGCGCCAAGGCGCAGCGCTGCGCCTGAGGCCCGTGCTGATGACCGCCTCGGTGGCCATCCTCGGCTTGGTGCCGATGCTGATCTCCACCGGTGTCGGTGCCGAGACTCAGCGGCCCTTGGCCACCGTGGTGGTCGGCGGCCTCATCACCTCGACCTTGCTGACGCTGCTGCTGCTGCCGCTCATCTACGAATGGTCCGAGACGCGCGCCGATGCAAAGCGGCTCGCCGCCGAGCCCGCCGAGCACGCACCCACACCCCTGCAACCCCGAGAGGAAACGCCATGAAGGAAATCAAGGCCTACATCCACAAGAGCCGCATCGCCGATGTGATCGCGGCGCTGAAAGACAGTCCGGCCTGGGGTGGCGAGCGCGGCGACCGACGCCACAACCTGGCCGCCTATGTCGTCAAGGGATCGCTGCTGCCACTGGACAACGACGAGCGCCACTATTCGATGGACCTCGGCGACGAAGTGGTCAACGAATACAAGCTCGAACTGCTGTGCGAAGACGCCGAGGCCGACGCACTTGTCGATGCCTTGCTCGGAGCCGCACGGACCGGCCAGTCCGTCGCGGGCTGGGTCACGGTGGCAGAGCTCTCGCGCGCGGTGCCCATCCGATGAACGCACCGCAACTCTTCCCTTCTACCCATCACCCAAAGGATCTCCCATGAAGCGCTTCCTGTCCTCGTTCCTCGCTGTTGCATGCGCCGTTGCCCTCCCGGCCCTGGCGGCAGACGACCACGCCCCCAAGCACGGCGGCGTGGTCGTCGAGACCAAGGCCGGCGACCTGGAACTCGTCGCCAAATCCGATCTGATCGTGATCCACGTCAGTGACCATGGCAAGCCGATGAAGCTAGCGAGCGGCAGCGGCAAGGTCACGGTGTTCAACGGCAAGGACAAGACCGAGGCACCTCTCACGCTGGCTGGAGAAAAACTCGAAGCCAAGGGTAGCTTCAAGGTCGGCGCCGGCACCAAGGTGCTGGCCGAGGTCTCGCTCAACGGCAAGCCAGCCGTCGCCGCCCGGTTCACGCTGAAGTGAAGGCTGGGCCAGGACCGTGCTTGCTGCGACGGCGATCTGTTCTTGCTCTCGCCTGCAGCTTTGATGCAAAGGACTCCAGATGTTGAATCGAAGATCCCTGTCCCTGTCCCTGATCAGCATCTCGCTGATCCCCATGACCGGCTGCATGACCAAGCCGCTGCGGCCCGTGAACGTCGACGGCACCTACTGCTATCGATTTGGCAGAACGTACCGGCGCATACGGACTTGCACGCCCGAACCCGTGCCGACCGACTTCGCGGAGGCCGAAGCAAAGCGCTTCGCGCCGGATCCGACGGCACTGACGGTCTATGTCATCCGCCGCCGCTGGGCCGACACCACCGAGATCGTGCCGATCACGGTGGACGACCGGGCTCGCGTGGCGACGATCCCCGAGTCCCTGGTCCGCCTGCGGTTGAAGCCAGGCTCGCACAAGCTGAGCTTCGAATGGGACGGGCGCAGCGCGACCACCACGACTGCGGGGCGCGACGGAGACATCCGCTACGTCGAGCTCAACGGCTCGAGCTGGGCCTGGGGAACGAGTTTCAGCTGGGGCGTGTCAGCCGCTGACCTGGCGCTGCCGCGCGCGGCCGCGTCGAAGCTGATCGCCGACCTCGACCTGCGAGGATGAGCGGCGCGTGCCGAAATGCGTTGCGACAGGCCCGGTGCGTACACAGCAGGGCGCCGCGCTCAGTAGCGGTGCTCATCGTTGAGCAAGAGGTCCAGCTTGGCTGTCTCGTTGCCGACGACCGTCACCCTGCGCCCGTCGGCGGCCTCGAGTACTTCACCCTTCCCCAGGTACTCGACGCGCCCGTACTTGTTCTCCTTGGCCATCTTGCCGTCCTTGAAGACATGCAGGATGCCGCCATCCTTCAGCTCGACGGAGCGCGGTGATTCGAGCGCCAGTCTGTGGCGCGCAAAGGCCGGCGCCGTCGCTCCCGCGAATGCAAGGAGCAGTGCGATTGCGGAGAGATTCGACTTCATGATGCTTCTCTTTCGGTCAAGTGCACATCGGCAAGTTGCAGATGCGATGCCCAGAGGCATGCGCTGCACTCTAGATAGGCATTGCAAACAGGAGTCGGACTGGTCAATGACGAGTCCGTCATCTTGGCCGGTGCCCGTGGTGAAACTGGCAGGCGCTCGCGCCCAGTTGCGCGAGCGATGCACCGTCGGGCGCGTCGATGTCGAGCCGATCGATCCCGTGTCCGAGGAGACGGATTCAGTGGCGATTCGCGTGATGCGCAGCACTGATCGGGCGCTTGCAGGAGGTGCTGGACGACCACCTCCGCGTGCGCGACACCAACCCTGCAGCTCGAGCGGCCCGCCTGCGAACATGCCGCGGACGGCTGCAACTTCGTCGACGGGCGCCGGCACGCGCCGAGCCCGCGATCATCCGGCCGCGGATCGCCCGGTGAAGCGCACTTTGCTCAAGGCGCGCGCGCCTTCTTGAGCTCCTGCTCGACGAGCGCCTTCAATTGCGCCTCGCCGAACTCACGCAGTGGCGTGCCGTTGACAATGAACCCGGGTGTCCGATCCACCTTCAGGGTCCGCATATCGGCGATGTCCTGCCGCAGCAGCTGGGCGATGGCCGGACCATTGGCATCTGCCTTGGCCTTCGCCATGTCCAGGCCGATGTCACCGATGAGGTCCCAGAGCATCTCGGGCTGGGGGCGGTCATGCGCCGCCCACTGCGGCTGGGCAGCCAAGGCGCGCTCGAGCGCCTCCCAGTACTTGCCTTGCTGCCGCGCCGCCTCGAGGATCTTGACTGCCGTGTCGGACCCGTGGTGCAGCGGGGCATAGCGCACCACGAGCCTGACCTGGCCGAAGCTCGAGTTGACCAAACGCTTGACGATCGGATAGAAGGCCCGGCAGGTCTCGCAGGACGGATCGAAGAATTCGACGATCGTCACCCTTGCCGCTGGATTGCCGAAGATCGGCGAATGCGGCCTCACCAGCGCATCGCTGTTTGTCTGGGCCGCCTGCTTCACTTCCTGGTTGGTGCGGTTCGTGTAGACCACGACGCCGGCCACGAAAGCCAGAACGACCGCCGCGACCGCGCCCACAACGATCCATTTCCTGTTCATGCTCTTGCCCTCCGTCTCACCATCCACAACGCAACGAGTATTCCCGTGAACGCCGCCAGCGACAGCAGCGGAATCGGCACCACGCCGGCCACCTGGACGTCGGCGTCGGCGCAGGACGAACCCTTGCCACACGGCACGAGGCCTTCGGACAACACGCCCCAGAAGACCAGCAGGTGGTAGGCGGCGATACCCCATCCCACACCGGCCAGCGGCAGCGCGTAGCGCGCGCTGCGTGCGTCCGACGCGAACAGTCCCATGCCGAGCACCAGCACCAGCGGGAACATCGCGATGCGCTGGTACCAGCACAGCGCGCACGGCGTCTTGCCCATCACCTCGCCCAGGAACAACGCGCCGGCCGTGGCCAGAAGCGCCAGCAGCCAGGCCAGGAACAGCGGCGTCCAGAACGTGGCGTTTCGGCTGTTGCCATGCCGGGCAACCGGCTGTCCTTCGCTCATCGTGCCGGTGGCGCGAAGCCAGCCGTCGCGTTCACCTCGACCTTCGACACGCTGCCGTCGGCCGCGGTGAACGAGAGCGTCAGGGGCACGCGCTCGCCCGCCTTGAGCTGCTTCTTCAGGTCCATCATCATGACGTGCAGGCCACCCGACTTCAGCTCGATGGTCTGGCCGGCCTTCAAAGGCACGCGGTCGGCGGGCCGCATCCGCATGATGTCCTTGTCCAGCCACATCTCGTGCACTTCGACAATGTCGGCGACCGGCGAACTGGCGCCCGACAGCACGACGTCCTTCTGGGCGGTCAACCGCATGAAGGCGCCGGTGGCCGACTGGTTCGGCACGGTGGCGCGCGCCCAGGCGCCATCGACGGTCACCTGCGCATGCACCACCGACGCCGCGCCCACGGCCAGCAGCGCGGCGAGACAGCGGGACAACACACGCTTCGGAAGAAGAAGGCTCATCTCGACATTCTCGCCCCGGGATCGGTTGCTGGCGCTTGCGGACTCACGTCGCACCTCCTCGGCCGGCTTCGCGCGAATCGGCCCTTGGCCGGAACGAGGCCAGCACGAGCAGCACCGCGCTGCCGACGATGAAGATGTCCACCAGATTGAAGGCGGGCCAGTGCATGCCGCGCCAATGCAGGTCGAGGTAGTCGACCACGGCGCCGATGCGCAGCCGGTCGACGACATTGCCGAGCGCGCCACCGATCAAACCAACATAGGCAGCCGTTTCGAGTCGGCTGCCAACGCCGCGCCACAGCAGCACGGCGAGCGCAACACTGACGGCCAGGCCGACCGCGGTGAGCGCGTGGCGCTGCCAGCCGCCCGCGTCGGCGAGGAACGAGAACGACGCGCCGGGGTTGAGGACATGGACAAGATTGAACCAGGCGGTGACGGTGATGCCTTCGCCCAGCGGCAGATTCGCGGCGACCACCCACTTGATGCCCTGATCCAGCACGAGGAGCAAGGCGGCGACGCCCATCAGCAGCCACCAGCGGCCCCGCGACGCCGCGGACGCCGCGCGTGGTTCGACAAGGCAGACGGATGCGGGCGTCATCGGTCGCGGTCCGCGATCAGCCGCTCGAGATCGGGCGGGATTGCCATCGGCTTGAACGCACTGACGTTCGAACCGCCGGTGTTGCCGACCGGCAGGCGGCCGACCAGATGGCCCACCGGCACCAACGCGATGCGCATCAACTGGCCCGTCACTTCGCGCCGGTCGCCCGCCGCCCAGCCGGCCCGAAGCATCTGCCAGTGCACCCGCACATGCGGCACGAAGTCGATTTGCCCAAGCACATGCGCGCGCTCGAGGGCCGCGAACGCGCTCCTGGGGTCGCCGACGGACCGGTGCCGGGCAGCCTCGGTCATTGCGGCCTCGAAGGCCTCGATGCGCCGTGATCCTGTCGCTGTCGTCACTTGCCCTCCCCTTTTCTCAACAGCCGCAGGCCGTTCACCACGACCAGCAGGCTCGCCCCCATGTCGGCGAATACCGCCATCCACATCGAGGCGTTGCCGAACACCGCCATGACCAGGAACACCGCCTTGATGCCCAGCGCCAGCGTGATGTTCTGCCACAGCACCGCATGCGTGGACCGCGACAGCCGCACGGTTTCGGCGATGCGGCGCAGATCGTCGTTCATCACCACCACGTCCGCCGCTTCCATCGCGGTGTCGGTGCCGGCCGCGCCCATCGCCACGCCGATGTCGGCCTGCGCCAGCGCCGGCGCGTCGTTGATGCCGTCGCCGGTCATCGCGGTCAGGCCGTGTTTCGACTGCAGCGCCTTGATCGCTTCGAGCTTGTCCTCGGGCAGCAGGTTCCCCTGCGCCTCATCGATGCCAGCCTCGTGCGCGATGGCTGTGGCCGTGGCCTGGTTGTCTCCGGTCAGCATCACCGGCGTGATGCCGAGTGCCTTGAGCGATGCCACCGCTTCGCGCGACGACGACTTGATCGTGTCGGCGACGGCGAACAAGGCGACTGGGCCCGCCTCGGAGGCAAGCAGGCTGACCGTACGGCCCGCTTCCTCGTGCGTGCGCAAGGTGGCCTCGAGCGCCGGGGAGCATTGGCCACGCTCCTCGATCAGCCGATGGTTGCCCAGCACATAGACGGCGCCGCCGATGTCG
>JAEUPE010000301.1 GCA_016790435.1 Rubrivivax sp.
GACGCCGGCCTCCACGCCCATGGCCGCCATCTTCAGCGGGTACTGCTGGCTGGTGGCGGCGATCTTGCCGGCGCCCACGTCCTTCACGCCCTGGCAGCCGCCGTCGACGCTGACGATGACCACGCCCTTCTCCTTGCCGGCCTTCTTCAGCGCGTTGAAGGCGCCCGCGGCCGCAGGCTCGTTGATGGTGTAGACGAGGTTGACGTCGGGCACCTTCTGCAGGCAGTTCTCCATCGCCGTCTGGCCCTTGGCCTGGTCGCCGTAGCTGTCGGCGGCGCAGGCGATTTCGGGCGCGGTGCCGAGCGCGTTGCTGGTGGCGTCGGGCGCGGCGAGGCCGAGGCCCTTCATGAAGCCGTTGTGGCGCTGCGCGCCCACCGGGTGGCCCGGGAAGAGGTCGAGCGTGACGATCTTCGGGGCCTTGCCGGCGAGGGCGGTCTTGGCGTACTGGCCGATGAGCACGCCTGCCTTGTAGTTGTCGGTGGCGAAGAGGGCGTCGGTGGCGTCGGTGGGCTCGGTGGGGCTGTCGAGCGCGATCACGAGCACGCCCTTGTCGCGTGCCTTCTTGATGGCCGGCACGATGGCCTTGCTGTCGCTCGGCGTGATGAGGATGGTCTTGGCGCCGGCGGCGATCATGTTCTCCATGGCCGTCACCTGGCCGGCGTTGTCGCCATCGGCCTTGCCGGCGCCGGTGAGCAGCTTGGCGCCCTTGGCCTTGGCGGCTTCGGCGGCGCCTTCCTTCATCTTCACGAAGAAGGGGTTGGTCTCGGTCTTGGTGATGAGGCCGATCACCGGTTGGCCTTGCGCGAACACGGCGCCGGTGGCCAGCGCCAGGGCGGCGGCGATGAAGGGGGTGCGGGTCATGGCTGTCTCCTCTGGAGGGTGGGGTGGGTCCGCCTCGGGTCTGAGTCTTCGGGGCGACGGGGCGCATTCTGCAATCGCTTTGATTAATAAATCAAGTAGAGTGATTAATGGAAAACCCTGTGGCCGCGGGCCGCTGGCCAAGGCCATGCTTGGCAGACACGGCGGCCGTGACCGCCCATGGAGCGCAACATGATCGTGGTCAGCGGCGAAGCGCTGATGGATGTCTTCGATGCCGGCGCCACGCCCACAGGCCAGAGCCTGGATGCGCGCATCGGCGGCTCGCCGCTCAACGTGGCGATCGGCCTGGCGCGCCTGGGCCAGCCCGTGGCCTTCTTCGGCGCCATCGGGCGCGGCTTTCTCGGCGAGCGGCTGATGCAGGCGCTGCGCAGCGAGGGCGTGCACACCGCCGCCGTGGCGCGCGTGGCGGCGCCGACGACGCTCGGCCTCGTGGGGCTCGACCCGCAGGGCGTGGCCGACTACGCCTTCTACGGCGAGGGCGGTGCCGACCGACAACTCGGCATCGCCGACCTGGCCCGCGTGCCCGAAGCGGCGGCCTACCACTTCGGCTCGTATGCGATGGTCGTGGAGCCGGTGGGTGCCACCCTGCGCGAGCTGGCGCGGCGCGTCAGCGGCAAAGCGCTCGTGAGCCACGACATCAACGTGCGCCTGAACGTCGAGCCGGACCTCGCGCGTTGGCACGCCGTGCTAGACGCCATGCTGCCGCACGTGCATCTGCTGAAGCTGAGCGACGAGGACTTGCGGCGCCTGCACCCGGGCGCCGACGAGGCCGAGGTCGCGCGGCGCTGGCTTGGCCGGGGGCCGGGCCTGGTGTTGGTGACGCACGGCGGCGAAGGGGCGCGTGCCTTCTCGCCGCAGGGGGTGCTCGACGTGGCGCCGGTGCCCACGCGCGTGATCGACACCGTGGGTGCAGGAGACACCTTCCAAGCTGCCGTGCTCACGGCCCTGGCTGAGCGCGGTGAGCTCGCGCAGGCAGCGGTGCGCGGCATGCCGCTGGCCGCCTGGACCGACATCCTCGGGTTCGCGGCGCGCGCCGCTGCCATCACGTGCAGCCGGCGCGGTGCCGACCTGCCGCGCCGCGCGGATCTGAACTGAGCCGGCCGCGTCCCGCGCCCAAGCAGCGAGCGGGCCGGCCGAGCGCGCCGTTCGCTCGCTCCGCCCTATGCCGCCAAGCGTTGGTGCACGGCGGTGCCGACCGCACCCCGCGCCCGCTGCACTGCGCTGGCTGCGGCGAGGCTCGCGAACACCAGCCCCGGGCCGATGGTGATGCCGGGTGCCGGATAGACACCGCCCATGGCCGAGTGCATGTCATTCCCCACCGCGTAGAGCCCCTCGATGACGCGGCCCGCGGCATCGAGCGCGCGCGCCTGCGCGTCGGTGGCAAAGCCTGTCGCCGCGCCGATGTCGCCGGGATAAAGGCGTAGCGCGTAGAACGGCGCCTTCTCGATCGGCCCGAGACTCGGGTTCCTGCCGGGCCAGGTCGCGTCGCCATTGGCTCGCTGGTAGGCGGTGGTGCCGCGGCCGAACTCGGGGTCGGTGCCTTCGACGGCGTAGGCGTTGAGCCGGGCCACGGTGGCCTGCAGCTTCTCGGCCGGCAGCCCGAGCTTGCTCGCCAGTTCGGCGAGTGAGGAGGCGCTGGTGACGTAGCCATCGCCCAGCGCCTCGGGCAGGCCCATGCCGCGCGGGCGCACCATGCCCAGGCCGTATTTGTGCATGCCTTGCGCGTCGGTGATCAGGTAGGCCGGGATGGACGGGCGCCGCTGGTGCGCGGCCTGCATCGCCAGGCCGAAGAGGTGGTACGACGTCGACTCGTTGAGGAACCGCTCGCCCTCGCTGTCGACGGTCACCATGTGCGGCTTGGCGCGGTCGAAGACGAAGTGCGGGAAGGCGGCGGTGCTGCCGTCCCGTCGCTTGCGCAGCGACACCGGGGCCCAGAAGCAGTCCGACAGGCCCGTCTTGCCATAGGCGGCGCCGATGGCCTCGGCCAGGTCGTGCGCCTGCCCCGTGTGGCCCGGCGCGCCGGGGCACCACTCGGGCGGGATGCCGGGCAGCCGCTCGGCGCGCCGTTGTGGGTGGCGGTTGAATCCGCCACTGGCGAGCACGACACCGCCCTTGACGCGCAGGCGGCGCTGCGTCTCGCCCTGGCGCAGGGTGATCTCGGTGACCGGGCGCGAGTTGTTGCCCGAGTTGCCACCTCCGCGATGCAGCGCCACCGCGTGCGTCTCGGTGAGCAACGTCACGCCGCGCTCGCGCAGCGAGAGCAGCAGCCGGCCCACGAGCGCGTTGCCCATCAGCAGGCGCGTGCCGCGCTCGCGCGTCAGCCGGTCGCGCAGGTGGCGCAGGATGGTGCGCGTGGCGTAGCGGAACGACTTCCACGACTTGTGCCAGCCGAGCAGGTGCGGGATGTCGTCGCGGTCGACCATCATGCCGCCGAGCACCATGAACTCGGGCATCGGTGGGCGCACGAGGTCGAAGTCGGCGCCGAGCAGGCGGCCGTCGAAGGGCAGCGGTTCGAGCGCGCGGCCGCACAGCGTGGAGCCTTCGAGCTCGGAGAGGTAGTCGGGGTGGAAGGGCCGGATGCGGTACTTCACCTGCGAGTGTTTCTCGATCTTGGCCACCGCCTCGCCGCCATGGGCGAGCAGGGCTTCGCGCACCGCTCGCGGCGATCGGTCGCCGACGGCTGCGTCGAGGAAGGTGGCGGCGCGCTCGAGCGTGTCGTCGGGGTTCACCTGAGGCGCGAGGTGCGTGCCCGGGATCCAGGTGGTGGCCGCCGACCAGGCCGTGGTGCCGCCCACCTGCGCCGTGCTCTCGACGAGCAGCACGCGCGCGCCCGGCCCGGCATCGATGGCGGCGTCGATCGCCGCAAAGAGCGCGGTGGACATGCCGGCGCCTCCCGCGCCAAGCACGACGACGTCGAACTCGTCGCCGTCGGCGATGGAGGAGAGGGGCTTGGGCATCGTCGGCTTGGGCATGGCGGGGGTCGGCAAAGGGTGTCGCGGAGGGCGTTGGAACGGAGCCGCGCAAGCGAGGCGCCGGCCGCGTGAGGGCGGTGCCGGGCCACCGGCGCCCGACATCCATCAGGAAAGTGGAATGCTATTCCACTTCGCCCGCGTTGCCCACTTGCCGCCTGCCGGCCATGCGAAATTCCCCCGGCCGCAGGCCCGTGTGCTTCTTGAAGAAGCGCCCGAAGTAGGCGTCGTCGTCGAAGCCGAGCGCCGCCGCCACCTGCTTCACGCCGGCCGAGGCGTGCACGAGCTCGCGCTGCGCCTCGCGCACGATGCGCTCGTTCACGGCGTCCAGCGGCGAGCAGCCGAGCACCTCGCGCGTGAGGCGCCCAAGCTGGCCGGCGCTGACGTTGAGCGCGGCGGCGTAGCGCGACACCGGCCAGCGGGCCCGGAAGTGCGCTTCGACCAGCGCCTTGAAGCGCTCGACCTGCTGCACCTTGCGCGAGTGCGGGTCGCCTTCGGCGGCGGCCTGCACGACGCTCACGCGCGCCGCCTGCACCAGCACGGCCGTGAGCAGTGCGAGCGCGGCGGCGGCGCGGCCGACCTCGCCGCCGACCGTCGCGACGTACCCGCCATCGGGCCGACGGTCGGAGGGGTCGTCGGAACCGCCACGCACCTCGCGCTCCAGGGCCTCGAAGAGCGCCGGCAGCGCCCGCGCAGGCGCCCCCAGCGGGTCGACGCGCAGCACGGTGCTCTGGCGCAGCAGCGGCAGCAACTCGGGTGCGAGCTGCCGCGCCATCGCCTCCAGCGGCCTCTGCGCGGCAGTGACGACAGGCCCGTCGACATCGGGCCGGAAGGAGAACGCATGCACGCTGCCTGCCGGCACGAGCACGAGGCACGGCGGGGCCAATGACCAGGTGCGGCCCTCGATCGTCGCTTCGCCGCCGCCGCGGGTGATGTACAGCACCTGCAGCAGCACGTCGTGCACGTGCGGCGAGATCTCCCAGTGGAAACGGCCCGAGCGCTCGGGGATGTGCTCGAAGTCCACCAGGTGGTGCCACGCCGGCGCCGCGGTGTCGTTGCCGTAGAGCGAGAAGCGGGGAATGGTTTTCATGGGGGTGCGATGCACGAATTGTCCGGTCGATGGGTGGCTTTGTCGATTGAGACGATGGGGTACGGCTTGCACGATTCGCACCGTCCCGTCCCGCAAGCCCAGTCCAGCCCATGCCATGACCGTCGCCCCCTCGCCGCCCTTGCCGGGCTCGTCGCGAACGCCCCCGCTGCCGGATTCGAGCTGGCTCGACATGGCCGGGCGCGTTTGCGCCGTCACCGGCGCCGGCAGCGGCATCGGCGCCGCCATCGCCGAGGGGCTGGTGGCGGCGGGCGCGCTGGTGGCCTTGCTCGATCGCGACGCGGCGGCCGTGCAGGCGGTGGCCGGGCGACTGCAGGCCGGCGGCGCGCACTGCCGCGCCTACGTCGTCGATGTCGCCGAAGAGGCCGCCGTGGCCGCCACCGCGACGCAGGTGCGCCAGGACTTCGGCCCCTGCTGGGGCGTTGTCAACAACGCCGGCCTGCTGCGGCCCGGTGCCCTGGCCGACATCGCGCTCGAAGAGTGGAACCGCGTGCTCTCGATCAACCTCACGGGCTACCTCCTCGTCGGCCGCGAGTTCGCGAAGCAGATGCGCGAGCGCGGCCGCGGCGCGCTCGTGCACATCGCCTCCATCTCCGGCCACCACCCGCAGACGCGCAGCGGCGCCTACAGCGCCAGCAAGGCCGGCGTGCTGCTCATGAGCCGCCAGATGGCGGTGGAATGGGGGCCCGAGGGCCTGCGCAGCAACGCGGTCTGCCCCGGCATGGTCCGCACGCCGCTGTCGGCGAAGTTCTACGAAGAGCCGGGCTTCGAGGCGCGCCGTGCCGCCGTCACGGCCAGCCGCCGCATCGGCGAGCCCGTCGACATCGCCAACGCCGCGATCTTCCTGCTCAGCCCGCGTGCCGGCTACGTCAACGGCGCCGAGTTGATGGTCGACGGCGGCATGGACGACATGCTGATGGACCTCGTGCCGCGCCCGGGCTACAACCAGACCGGGGCGCCGGGCGGTCCGCCCCGTTCCTGAGAACAAGGAGACAAGCCATGAACTCGCCAACCCCGTCGGGTCGCCCTGCCGGCGTGCCGGCTGCCGCCATCGATGACGCCGGCGGCATCGATTGCGACCTGCTCGTCATCGGCAGCGGCGCGGCCGGCCTCGCCACCGCCATCACGGCGCGCAAGGCCGGGCTCGACGTGCTCGTGGTCGAGAAGGAGCCCCTGTTCGGCGGCACCACCGCCTTCAGCGGCGGCGTGATGTGGGTGCCGGGCAACCCGGTGTCTCGCCGCGCCGGCATCCAGGACACGCGCGAAGCGGCCCGCCGCTACCTGCAGAGCGAGACCGGCGAGTTCTTCGATGCCGAGGCGGCGGACGCCTTCCTCGAGCACGGCCCGGCGGCCATCGAGTTCTTCGAGCGCGAGACCTCGGTGCAGTTCGTGCCGACGCTCTACCCCGACTACCACCCCACCATGCCGGGTGGGGTCGACATCGGCCGCGCCATCCTCGCCGCACCCTTCGACATCCGCGAACTCGGGCCGGAGATGGCGCGTCTGCGCCCGCCGCTTTCGACCATCACCTTCATCGGCATGATGTTCAACAGCAGCAATGCCGACCTGAAGCACTTCTTCCGCGCCACGAAGTCGTTCACTTCGGCCCTGTACGTGGCCAAGCGACTCGTCAAGCATGTCGTCGAGCTCGTGCGCTACCGGCGCGGCGTGTTGGTGACGAGCGGCAACGCGCTCGCCGCGCGCCTGGCGAAGAGCGCTTTCGACCTCGGCATTCCGATCTGGACCGAGACGCCGGCCACCGCGCTCACGGTGGTGCAGGGCCGTGTCGTCGGTGCGACGGTGCAGCGCCAAGGCCAGCCCGTGGCCGTGCAGGCGCGGCGTGGCGTCGTGCTGGCCAGCGGTGGTTTCGCGCACGACGTGGCGCGCCTGAAGCGGGCCTATCCGCACGTGGCGCGCGGCGGCGAGCACTGCTCACCGGTGCCCAGCGGCAACACCGGCGACGGCGCCCGCCTGGCCGAGAGCGTCGGCGGCACGGTGCCGATCCGCTTTCCCAATGCCGCCGCATGGATGCCGGTGAGCAAGGTGCCGTTCAAGGACGGCCGCACGGGTGTCTTCCCACACCTGCTCGACCGCTACAAGCCGGGCGTCATCGGCGTGCTGCGCAACGGCGAGCGCTTCTGCAACGAGACGGAGTCGTACCACGACGTCGGCGATGCCATGATCAAGGCCTGTGCGGCCCTCGGCGAAGGCCAGGGGGGCAGCCGCGAGACGGCGATGTGGCTCGTCTGCGACGCCAAGGCCATGGCGAAGTACGGCCTCGGCTACGTCAAGCCCGCGCCGATGCCGCATGGCCGCTTCGTCAAGAACGGCTATCTCTTCAAGGGCGACACGCTCGAGGCGCTGGCGCGCAGCGCGGGCATCGACCCGGCGGGTCTCGCGCGCACGGTGACGCGCTTCAACGAAGACGCCGTGCACGGAGAGGACCACCAGTTCGAACGTGGCCGCACGAGCTTCAACCGCTACCTCGCCGACCCCGAGGTGAAGCCCAATCCCTGCGTCGCACCGCTGGCGCAGGGCCCGTTCTTTGCCATCAAGCTGGTGATGGGCGACCTCGGCACCTTCGACGGCATCCGCACCAGCGCCGTCGGCGAGGTGCTGCGCGACGATGGCGGCGCCATCCCCGGCCTCTATGCCGCGGGCAACGACCGCGCCAGCATGATGGGCGGCAACTACCCCGGTGCCGGCATCACGCTCGGCCCGCATCTCGTGTTCGGCCACCTGCTCGGGCGGCATGTAGCGGGGCTCGCCGACGCGAGTGCCGCCGGGCCGGGGCACGCCTCGCCGGCCGCCGTACCGGAACTTCGCCGTGCCGCCTGAGGGGGCCGAGTCGACCGTCGCGCTGGTCACCGGTGCGGCCGACGGCATCGGCCGGGCAACCGCGCGACGCCTGGCGTACGAGCATGCCCACGTGGTGCTGCTCGACCTGAACGAAGAGGCGGCCATCGCCGGCGCCACCGAGCTCGGGGCCGGTCATCTCGGCCTCGGCGCCGACGTGTCCTCGCCCGAGGCGGTCAGCGAGGCGGTGAGGGCCGTGCTCGGGCGCTTCGGCCGCATCGATGTGCTCGTCAACAACGCCGGCATCGGCGAGCAGCCGGGCAGCACGCTGGAGCAGACGGCCGAGCGCTTCGACCGCGTGCTCGCCGTGCACCTGCGCGGCGCCTTCCTGATGAGCCAAGCCTGCGCACGCGTGATGCTGGCGCAAGGCGTTGCGGGATCGGCGGCGCGAGTGGATGAGGGGCCGGATGCGGGATGGGAAGCGGCTTCGGTGGCGGCACAGGTCGCTGGATCCGTTGCGCCGCCGCGCTGCCGTGGTGCCATCGTCAACCTCGCCTCGATCGCGGCGCTGGCCGGCATTCCTGGCCGCAACGCCTATGGCGCAGCGAAGGCCGGCATCGTCGCGATGACCCGCAGCATGGCCTGCGAGTGGGCGCGCGGTGGTGTGCGCGTCAACGCCGTGGCACCGGGCTACGTGGCCACGGCGCTGGTGCAGGCGCTGGTGGCCCGCGGCGCCCTCGACGGCGCCGCGGTGCGCCGGCGCACGCCCCTCGGCCGCATGGCGGCGCCCGAGGAGATTGCCGAGGTCATCGCGTTCCTGGCCTCGCCGCGCGCCAGTTTCGTCACCGGCGCGGTCTGGCCCGTGGATGGCGGCTGGACGGCGCTCGGCGCGGCCGAGTCGGTGCTCGGCGAAGGTTGAGGTCGCATGGACACGCCTGCGCACCGGCCGGTGCTGCACGGCCACGGCGTCACGCTGCGGCCCGTGCATCCCGGCGACGCCGAGGCGCTGCTGGCCGCCACGCTGGACCCGGAGAACATGCGCCTGACCGGCACGCACGCGATGTTCACGATCGAACAGGTGCGCCGGCACTACGAGAGCGTGGCGAACGCGCAGGACCGCTTCGACTTCGCCATCACGCGCAGCGACGATCCGCAGTCGCGCTGGCTGGGCGAGGCGGTGTTGCGCAACGTCGACCGCGAGAACCGCTCAGCCGGCTTTCGCATCAGCCTGGCCGGCCAGGCGCACTACGGCCAGGGGCTCGGCAGCGCGGCAATCGGGCTGCTGCTCGACTTCGCCTTCGGGCCGCTCGCGTTGCACCGCGTCGAGCTCGAGGTCTACGACTTCGACCCGCGCGCCCGCCACGTCTATGAGAAGCTCGGCTTCGTCGTCGAGGGTCTGCGGCGCGACGCGCTGTGGTGGGAGGGTGCCTGGCACGACGCCGTGTCGATGGCCCTCCTCGAGTCGGAGTGGTCGACGGCGCGAGATCGACGCGGGTCCTAACGCCGCGGGGAGCGAGTGGCGCGGACGGGTTGAGGTGGATGAGGTGGATGTGACCGACGGGCAGGGCCACCCTCACTGCGAGACGTGGATGACGTCTCGCACCACCGGGTAGATGCTGTTCTGCCAGCGCTTGCCGCTGAAGACGCCGTAGTGGCCGACGCCGGCCTGCAGGTAGTTGGTGCGCAGGTAGGGGCGCAGGCTCGAGGCCATGTCGTGCGCGGCCATCGTCTGGCCCACCGAGCAGATGTCGTCGCGCTCGCCTTCCACCGTGAGCAGCGCCGTGCGCCGGATGGCCTTGGGCTCGATGGCGCGGCCGCGAAAGCGCAGCTGGCCGAGCGGCAGCGCGTACTCCTGGAAGACGAGGCGCACCGTCTCCAGGTAGAAGTCGGCATCCAGGTCGGCCACCGCCAGGTATTCCTCGTAGAACGCGCGTGTCGCCTCGGCCTTGTCGTGTTCGTCGTCGACGACGTTCCAGTAGTAGTCGGAGAACGCGGTGAGATGGCGCTCGCGGTTCATGCTCATGAACGCGGTCAGCTGCACGAAGCCCGGGTAGACGCGGCGGCCGGCGCCACGGTGGCGCCACGGCACGGTGCTGATGAGGTGGCGCTCGAACCAGTCGATGGGCCGCTCGGTCGCGAGCTTGTTCACCGCCGTGGGCGCGATGCGGCAGTCCATGGGCCCGGCCATCAGCGTCAGGCTGGCCGGCACGGCGGGGTCTTCGTCCTCGGCCATCAGCGCCGTGGCGGCGAAGGCGGCCACGCAGGGTTGGCAGACGGCGACGACGTGGCAGCCTTCGCCAAGTGCGCGCATGAACTGCATCAGGTGCTCGATGTATTCGTCGAGCCCGAAGCGGCCCTCGGCGAGCGGCACGTCGCGCACGTTGTGCCAGTCGGTGACGTGCACGTCGTGGTCGCGCAGCAGCGTGCGCACGGTGTCGCGCAGCAGCGTTGCGAAGTGGCCCGACATGGGTGCCACCACCAGCACGCGCGGCTGGACGGCCGAGCCGGGCAGGCCGCTCTTGCGGAAGCGCCGCAGCGTCGCGAAAGGCGTCTCGAGCACGGACTCCTCCACGACCTGGACCACCTCGGGCCCGCCGGGCCCGGCCACCGTGACGGTGTGAATGCCCCAGGCTGGCCGGCGGTGCGTGACCTCGGTCAGCTCGACGAGCCGGCAGGCTGCGGCCACGCGCTTGCTCGCCTGGCTGGCATGGTCCGCCAGGCTCGAGAGACCGGAGAGGCTCGAAAGGCCTGAGAGGCCCGAGAGGCCCGGCATGCCCGCGAGGCCCGGCATTCCCGAGAAGCCCGCAAGACCCGGCGCCAGCAATGCAGGGGCGGCTAGCCTGGCCGTGGTGCGCAGTGGCCACAGCAGGTCCGAGTGGCTCTGGTACGCGTGGTACATCATGGCTCTTCGCGAAGTGGCGTCGGCGGGGCCAGCAGCAAGTTGCGCGCCAACGGTGGCGCGGGGCTTGCTTGCAGAGGTCCATCTAAACGCGCTGGAGACCGCGATGCCCGCAGCCACCCTTGCCAAACCAAACGCCGCCCAAGCGCCGAAGCCGTTGAAGGCCTTGAAGCCGACGACGGCGTCGAAGGTCGTCAAGGGCCGCGCCGCCAGTGCGACCCTGGGCGCTGGCAAGCCCTCGGCCAAGCCGGTCCGCACGCGGGCCGTGCGCACAGGCATGGGCCTGGCCACCCTCACGCTGAGCAGCAAGAACTACTCGTCGTGGTCGCTGCGAGGCTGGCTGCTGGCACGATTCGCCGGCCTCGAGTTCGAGGAGGTGATGGTCTCGCCCGACGACGCCGATGCGCGCAAGGAACTGCTGCTGCTGGCACCTTCGATCCTCGTGCCCTGCCTGGAGCATGAGGGCGCCAAGGTCTGGAACGTGATGGCCATCGGCCACTATCTCGACGAGGTCTGCCCGGCGGCCGGGCTGCTGCCCGCCGACCGCATCGCGCGCGCGCACTGCCGCTCGGTGTGCGGCGAGATGAATTCGGGCTTCGCCAACCTGCGCTCTTCGCTGCCGGTCAACCTCAAGGCGCACTTCCCGGGGCACAAGATCTGGACCGGCGCCAAGCCCGACATCGAGCGCATCGCCGAGATCTGGCGCGACTGCCTGGCGCGCTACGGCGGGCCCTTCCTCTTCGGCCAGCAGCGCGGCATTGCCGACGCCATGTTCGCGCCGGTGGTGACGCGCTTGCTCACCTACGACGTCAAGCTCGATGCCGCCTGCGCCGCCTATTGCAAGACGATCATGGCGCTGCCGGAAATGCAGGAGTGGGTGGCGGCCGCCAAGCTCGAGCCCGACGAGATCGACGAGCTCGACATGGACTTCTGAGGGCGGCTTTCCATGGGGCGGTTTCCGGAGGGCGCCTACTTCCAGGGGCTGGGCTGCGGCACCGCGCACGGGGCGGGCACGTCCACCGTCTTGAAGTCGGCCGGGCCGACGATCTCCAGGTACTCCATGTCCGGCGAGTAGTCGAACAGGTAGTGCACGATGCCCGGGCGCTGGTGCACGCAGTCGCCGGCCTCGACGAGCGTCTCCTGGTCGCCGTACATGAAGCGAGCCCAGCCCTTGGTCATGATGACGATCTGGAACTCCGCCTCATGACGGTGCCAGCCGGTGCCCTTCTCGGGTGCCAGGTTCGCCTTCACGAGGTGCGCGATGACGCGCCCGTGCGTCGCCGCCGCGACGCCGAGGTCCTTGTAGAGGAAGAAGTCGCGCAGCCCTTCGCTGCGCCAGGGCGTGTCGGCGGGCTTGACATGCGAGAAGAGGGTCGTGGTCTGCGTGAGCATGGTGCGTTCCTCGTTGGAAGCGGGGCAACCCTGCGCCGGCATGCATAAGGCGTTCCCACGCGCTGCGGCGCGTTGGCTGGTGCGGGCCGCATGCGCCCTGGTGCA
>JAEUPE010000033.1 GCA_016790435.1 Rubrivivax sp.
GGCACTGCCGAGGCACACCGCCTCTTCGCCAGCCACGAACGGTGCAGCCGAGGGAACCGGGTGGGCCCTTGCGCGGAAGTAAAGGAGGAGGACCGGCCGTTCAGGCCAGGTCCGGGGGACATGGAGCGCAAGGGCCCACCCGGTTCCCTCGGCCTGCGCCAATCGTCGGAGTAGAAGGTCACCGGATCAATCCACACGTCAATCCACACATCACGCCGGCCGCAGCACGCACGTGACCCGCTCGCGCAGCCAGGCCGCGGCCCGCTCGTGCCAGCGCGGGTTCTGAATCACTTCGGCGCGATAGAAGCTCGGGCACAGCGTCGCCGCGTGCGCGTTCTCGCCGCACAACCCGCAGCCGACGCAGCCGTCGATGACCGTGGCCACCGGGTCCACGCGCAGCGGGTCGGGGTTGTCCTTCAGCGTCAGCGTCGGGCAGCCCGAGAGGCGGATGCACGCGTGGTCGCCGGTGCACACGTCCTCGTCGACGCCGTACTTGACGCGCACCACACGCTCGCCGCGCTTGAGCAGCCCGGCGATCCAGGGCTTGATGCGGCGCTGCCGCTCGAGCTGGCATTCGCCCTCGGCAACGATGACCTTGAGGCCCGCGAAGGGTGTCGTCAGCGCCTCCTGTAGCGTACGGCGCATGTGGTCCACCTCATAGGTGTGCACGACACGCATCCACTGCACGCCCATGCCCTTGAGCGTGTCTTCGATGGTCTGGTTCTTGTGCGCCAGGCTCTGGTGCAGGCTGCCGCTGGCGGCCGCCGCGGCCTTGGCCTCGTCGTCGGGCGTGTTGAGGATGTCCTGCGTGCCGGTGGCGCTGGTGTAGCCGTTCTTCATGATCAGCAGCACCGCGTCGTCGCCGTTGAACAGCGCCGCCTGCACACCGGTGAGCAGGCCGTTGTGCCAGAAACCGCCGTCGCCCATGACGGCGATGGAGCGCCTTTGCATCATCGGCGAGACGCCGGCCCGGCTCGCCAGGCTCATGCCGTAGCCGAGGATGCTGTGGCCGCTGCTGAAGGGCTCGAAGGTGGCAAGCGCGTGGCAGCCGATGTCGGCAGCCACGTGCACTGGCCCCACCTGCTGCTGCGCGAGCTTCAGCGCGCTGAACACCGGCCGCTCGGGGCAGCCGATGCAGAAGCCCGGCGGGCGCGCGGGCAGCGGCCCGAGCGCCTGGGCGACCTCGGCCCGGGCCGCGTCGACACCGGCGAGCCAGGCGCGCGCCGCCGCGAGCGAGTCGATGCCCGGCGCCAGCCTCTCGAAGAAGCCAATGAGGCCACGTGAGAGGGCCTCGACGGTGTACTCGCCGGTGGGCGGCAGGAAGTCCTTGCCGTGCACGGACGTCTGCACGTCCAGCCGGCGCAGCGCCTGCACCACATCCTTCTCGATGTACTCCGGGTTGCCCTCCTCCACCACCAGCACGGCGCGCTTGCCGGCGCAGAAGGCGCTCAGTTGCGCGGGCGCGAGCGGGTAGGTGACGTTCAGGCACAGCACGGGCAACACCGGCTCGCCGAAGTCGTCGGCCAGTCCGAGTTGCTGCAGCGCGCGCGTCAGGGCCGGGAAGACCCCGCCCTGCACGATGAGCCCGAGGCCGGGCGCCGGGCCGGCCGCAGCCGCCCCGCCGGGCAGCTCACCGAACACCTCGTTGAGGCCCTGCTCGACGATGAAGTGCTGCGCCGCCGGAATGCGCTTTTCGACCTTGAGCTTCTCGTGCCGGAAGGTCACCGGCGGGTGCGCCAGGCGCATGTAGTCGAAGCCCGCCGGCTCGTCGATGAGCTGGCGCGTCGAGACCTTGGGCGCCACGTTGTCGGCGGCGGTGAAGCTGCCGCGCACGTGGCAGGCGCGGATGCGCAGCTCCATCAGCGCCGGCATGTTGCTCGCTTCGCTGAGCGCGAAGGCCTGGCCCACGAGCCGCACCATGTTGCCGAGCTCGGGCCGCGGGTCGAACAGCGCCAGCGTGCTCTTCAAGGCATAGGCGTGCGTGCGCTCCTGGATGACGCTGGCACCTTCGCCATAGTCTTCACCGACGACGATGAGCGCGCCGCCCACGACGCCGGGCGAGGCGAGGTTCGAAAGTGCGTCCGCCGCCACGTTGGTGCCGACGATGCTCTTCCAGGTGACACATCCGCGCAGCGGGTAGTGCAGGCTGGCGCCGAGCATGGCCGCGGCGCTGGCCTCGTTGCTGCACGCCTCGACGTGCACGCCGAGCTCGTCCATCAGCGGCTTGGCCTGCACCAGCACGTCGAGCAGGTGCGACACCGGGGCGCCCTGGTAACCACCGACGTAGGCCACGCCGGCCTGCAGCAACCCCTTGGTGATGGCGAGGATGCCCTCGCCGTGGAAGGTGGCGCCGGCGCCGAGCTTCAGCTGCTCGATCTGTTCGGTGAACTGGACTTCCACTCGATGCGGCCCGCGGCGGCTACTCGACCTCGCCGCCGAACTTCTTGCACAGGTTCTCGATGTATTTCTCGATCAGGCCCTCGAACTCGCTGTTCACCACCGGCACCACGATCATCTTCATCAGGCCGGGCAGCGGCACCTCGACGGTGCCCTTCGTCTTGAGGACGATGTTGGTTCGGTCCTTGCCCTCGGTGATCTTCCAGCTGCCGCTGATCTGCGCGTTGCCCTGGGCGTCGGGGTGCGGCGTCCAGGTGACGCTGCCCTTCTTCTCGTCGCTCTTGTACTTGCAGGCGTAGATGGTCTGGATGCCGACCTGCGCCGTGCCCACCTTCTGCATCTCCCAGCGGTAGACGTTGTCGCCGAGGTCGTGCAGCTTCTTCACCTTCGGGAAGTGGCTGGCCGACTTGGGCACGTCGGCGAGCACGGCGAAGACGTCCTTGAACGGCGCCTTCACGGCAAATTCGTAGCCGAGGTCGATGTCGACACTGACGGTCATCGCGGGGCTCCAGTGGGCGGGCCGGGGTGGCCCGGGCAAATCTTAAGGGCCGCGACGAACCCGCGGCACGGGGGCATGCCCGGACCTCTTCACCCTTCTTCGCCCGCCCAGGGCAGCATCATCGCCACCAGCAGCAGCTTCTCGAACTCGGGCTCGAAGCGGTCGATGATCTGCTGCGGGTGCGGGCACAGCTTCTCGTCGGTGATGAGGCCGAACTGCACGCCGCCGCCGTAGCTGAGGATCGAGACACCGACGCCGATGTCGCCGGACGCCGGCACCCAGAACATCGTCTGCCGCAGCGTGCTGCCGCAGAACTTCAGCGGCGTGCCGGGGCCCGGCACGTTGGTCATGACCGCCGTCGTCTTCTTCGCGAACATGCCGAGCACCACGTCCTGCACCGGCTTGATGAACAGGCCCGACACCGACAGCACGGCGAAGGCCAGCAGCGGCTGATAGCTGCCCTTCATCTCGGCCATGCGCCGGTGCACGGCGTAGATGCGCTCGACCGGGTTCTCGATGCCGATGGGCAGCACCAGGGGCGCCAGCCCGAAACGGTTGCCGAGCTGCCAGGCCTTCTCGATCGGGCGCAGGTTCACCGGCACCATGGCGCGGATCTCCTTGCCCTCGGGGTCTTCGCCCTGGTCGCGCAGGTACTGGCCGATGGCGCCGGCGACGCAGCTGAGCAGCACGTCGTTGATGGTGCAGTTCAGGCCCTTGCCGACCGCCTTCACCACGTCGAGCGGAATCGGCTCGCCCCAGGCGACCACCTTGCGCCCGTTGCCCTTGCCCTTGAGCAGCGTCTTGCTGTCGTCGGCCAGCAGCGCCAGCGCGGCCACGTCCTGCACCACCTGCAAGCCGGAGCGGGCCATGTCGACGCTGCCCAGCAGCGGCTGCTGGGGATGCGCCAGCGCGTCGAGGCTCTTGGTGATGCCGCTGCCGTACATGCCGATCGCCTTCACCGTCAGGTCGGTGAGCGGCTTGAGCACGGCGTCGCTCAGCCAGTCGGTGTCGGGATCCTTCTCCTCGGCGGCGAGGTTGCGGCGGCGCTTGGGCGGATCGGTGCCGCCGTCGGTGATGCTCATCATCACCGTGATGAGCGCGATGCCGTCGCCGATGCAGTGGTGGATGCGCGCCAGGAGGGCACTGCCACCCTCGTAGTCCTCGACGAGGTGGAACTGCCACAGCGGCCGGCGCATGTCGAGCGGGGCGGCGGCGAGCTTGCCGCACAGGGCCTGCAGCGCCTCGCGCTCGCTCTGCCCCTTCTTGCGCTGCAGCGGCACCGACACGACATGCTGCGTGATATCGAAGTCCGGGTCGTCGACCCACGAGGCGCCCATCGCGTCGACGACCGCCTTCTGGCGGAAACGGTCGTACTTCAGCAGCTTGTCGGCAATGCGCTCGCGCAACGCCTCCAGCGTGATGGCCGGCGTGAGCAGCCACACGCCGACGATCATCATCAGGTTGACGTCGTTGTCCATGCGCAGCCACGCGGTATCGACGCGTGACATGCGTTCGCTTGCCATGGGGGTTTCTCCTGGGTGGCTCATGGGCGAATGCGCGGCTCGCGGCGGCGGCGTCACTCGCGACTGCGCCGGATGCTGGGTAACATGCCGCGGCGAGTCAAGCCAGATCAACCCCAGATCCACCCACCCACACCACGCACGCGGAGGGCCCCATGGCCGACCTGAAGGCAAAGTTCGAGAAGGCCGTTGCCGAGAGCAAGCAGTTGCCGGAGAAGCCCGACAACATGACGCTCCTGAAGATCTACGCCCTGTACAAGCAGGCGACCGCCGGCGACGTCGAAGGCAAGCGCCCCGGATTCACCGACATGGTGGGGCGCGCCAAGTTCGACGCCTGGGCCGAGGTGAAGGGCAAGGCCGCGCCCGAGGCGATGCAGGAATACATCGACCTCATCGAGGGCCTCAAGTAGGAGCCGGCGCGCGGGGCCCATCGGCATCATGGCGCCCGGCGCCCGGCGCCTTTCCTCTCGTGCCTCAAACCACCGGCCGCGCGGGCGGGACAGTCGAGCCCGGCGTGGTGAGCAGCAGGCCGCGCAACTGCTGTTCGAGCAGCGGTGCGAGCACTTCGCGCAACAGTGCCTCGCGCGCACGGCGCCCCGCCGCGGCGCCGGCGGCACTGGGCCCACCTTCCGCTGCCAGCGCGCCCTGCGCGACGTGGTCGAACTGGCCGGCCAGCGCCAGGTGTGCGAAGCCGTGCACCACCGACCAGGTGGCCAGCAGCGCATGCCAGTGGGCCGCTGACAGCGGCGCCTGCGCGGCCACGCCGAGCAGCAGGCGCGCGCCCTGCTCGAGCACGGTGAAAGCCGCGCGACCACTGCGCTCGAGCGCCTCGTCCTTGCGCACCGCGGGTGCACCGCTGCGGAACATGAGGCCGAAGCGGCCCGGGTAGCGCAGCGCAAACCCCACGTAGCCCAGCCCTTGCTCGCGCAGGCGCGCCAGGGGGTCGCTGCCGCCGCGTTCGTCGCCGGCCCTCAGGGCCGCGGTCAGACCGTCGAAGGCGAGGATGGCCACTGCCGTGAGCAGGCCCTGGGCGTCACCGAAGTGATGCGCCGGCGCGGCCGGCGACACACCCGACCGACGCGCCACCTCGCGCAGCGAGAAACCTTCGGCGCCCCGCTCGGCCAGCAGCGCCTCTGTGGCCTCGATCAACGCCTCGCGCAAGGCGCCGTGGTGATAGGCCTCGCGGCGCGGCGCGGCGCGCGCGACCTGGCCGGCCTTTCCGGTGGCCTTCCTGGTGGGCTTCTTGGCAGCCTTCTTGCTGGCCTGGTGGCTGGACTTCTTCGCGGCGGTGGGCATGGGCGGCAGATGCAGGTTCGTGCCAGGTCGCGACCTTGACTTGACAACGTTCAGATTCTGCCCCAACATATCTGAACGTTGTTCACTTCATCGCTCGAACGAGGTCCGCATGAGCATCCCTTCCCTGTTCACCCCCGAGGCCGTGTTCCAGGCCGGCAGCGGACTCGCCGGGCTCGGCTGGCTGGCGCTCGCGCTGTCACCGGCCGGCGCGCGCTGGACGCCGCTGGCGCGCCGTTTCGCCGGCCGCTGGGTGCCGCTCGTGCTCGCCGTCGTCTACGTCGCCCTCTTCGCGCGTCACGGCATGGGCGACGGCGGCTACGGCTCGCTGGCCGAGGTGCAACGGCTGCTGGCCGTGCCGGGTCTGCTCACCGCCGGCTGGCTGCACTACCTCGCGTTCGACCTCTTCGTCGGCGCGTGGATCAGCGAACGCGCCGCCACGCTCGGGCTGCCGCATTGGGCGGTGTTGCCGCTGCTCGCGCTGACCTTCCTGTTCGGCCCCGCCGGCCTGCTCGCCTGGGCCGTGCTGCGCGCGGCGGTGGCCGGCTGGCGCCGGCGCCAGCCCGCCACCGCCCCCGCTTGAGCCAGCCCCTCCACTTCCACTCGAGGAACCTCACCATGAACTCGTTCGCTCTCGGCTCTCGGGCCGACCATCCCGGCGGCACCGATTGCCGGCCCCGGCTCGTGCAAGCGTTGGGTCACGTCGCACGACAACTGTTCGCACGCGAGCGGCGCCTGACGGTCTTCGCTGCGCTGCTGCTGGCGCTGCTGGTACCGATGGCCATCGCCGCCGGCCTCGACGAGCGCGTGCTGCGTGGCGCAAACGTGTGGATCAAGCCGATGAAGTTCGCGCTCTCCATCGCGCTGCTGGCACTGACGACGGCGTGGTTCGTCGGCCACCTGCAGGTCGCGCATCGCCGCGGTCGCGCGGTGAACCGGATCGTCTGGCTGCTCATCGGCACAGGCAGCTTCGAGCTCGGCTACATCGCGCTGCAGGCCGCGCTGGGCGAGGGCTCGCACTACAACGTCGGCGATCCGCTGCACGGCATCATGTACTCGCTCATGGGCCTCGGCGCCCTCGGGCTCACCGCGACGCAGCCCCTGCTCGCCTGGCAACTGCGCCAGCACGCCGAGCCGTCGCGCGCACCGGCCTACCGGCTGGCCGTGCAAGTCGGGCTGTGGCTCACCTTCGTCTTCGGTGCCGGCGTCGGCGGTGTGCTGTCGTCGATGCAGCCGCCCGACGCCTCGTCGGCCGCGGCGGTGCCGGTCTTCGGCTGGTCGCTCGCCGGCGGCGACCTGCGGCCGGCGCACTTCATCGGCATCCATGCGCAGCAGCTGCTGCCACTCGCCGGCTGGGCCATCGCCGCCGCCGGGGCGCTGCATGCGCGCGCCTGGGTGTGGGGCGTCACAGCGCTCTACACGCTGCTCTTCGGCGCCGCCCTCGCCTGGGGCCTCGTCGGCCGGCTCGGATAGGTCGCTCGGATAGGTCGCTCGCCGGCCGTCCGCAGCGAAGCACGCAGGCGGCTGGCAAGGTCCGGCCGGCGGCGTCCGGGCGTACAGTGGATCGCATGTCCACCGTCCTGCGCTTCGGACACATCGAGCTTCGCCCGGTCGAACGCCAGCTGCACATCGAGGGGCGTCGTGTGCCGCTGGGGCAGCGCGGCGCGGCCGGCGCGCATGCCCGCGCCGGTCTGTCCGCATCGCCCGGCGCCAACTCGACGGCCCGCTCCGCGGCCACGAGCGCCTCGTCGAGCTGGTCGGCGAAGCTGAGCGCGGACCCGAGCGCCTGGTAGCCGAGCGGCAGGCCCGGGTCGCCTGCGGCCGTACTTCGCACGCGATGCCGAACGCCGGTTGCGGCTGCTCGGGCGGCTGCGCGAGGCGGGCGTCCCGCCGGGCTGATCGGGCGTTCGCCCGACGACGTCCCTTGCCCGGCGGACAAGGCGGCGCCGTTGACGCGCCGCCTTTAGATCGCTTTACATCGTCTTGGCTCGGCTAAAGACGCGCTCCCCCCTGCCGCCCGACAGTGGCTGCAAGCGCCAACGCTGCCTCCGGCAATCGCCGCGAAGCCGCCGGCGCGAGATCCAAGGAGCGAACCATGAACCCGACCCCCTCGCCCAACACGCCGCGGCCGCGCCTGGCGCCGTCGAACCCCCTGCACCGCGGCGCCCGGGCGGGCGCCTGGGGTGCGATCAGCACCGTGCTCAGCACCGGGCTCGTCGCCACCCTCGCCGCACTGTCCGTCACCGTGCTGGGTGCGTGCGGCGGCGGCGAGGCGGGCGATGAAGGCGCCGCTGCCACGGCGCCGGCGGCACCGCCGGCCCGCAAGGCGGCGGTCGACTTCGCGCTCGAGAGCGAGTACGGCCCCGGCGAGGCCCCCGGGCCGACGACGCGCGAGCAGCGCGAGGCCGCGGTGCCGGTCGCGGCCGCAGCCCCATCGGCCACCACCGCCGCCACCACCGCCGCCACGACCACCACCATCGGCGCCGCCGAACGCGAAGACCGCTCGGCCGCGCCCGTCGACCGCCAGGCCCACACCTGGGCCGGCCGCTACATCAGCCGCGCCGTCGCTGAACGCACCCACGCGGAAACCGGCGGCAGCGTTGTCTGGGTCGAAGCGAGCTGCTGCGCCGGGCTCGACCCCGAGCTGCCCGAGCGCATCGCCTTCGGCATGCAGGCCGTGCTCGGCGACGAGGCGCCGCTCTACGTCAGCGGCAACGACCTGCGGCAGGCGGCGCGCCTGGCCGACCGCCTGGACGCGCTCGGCGTGCGGCGCGTCTACCTGGTCACGCCATGAGCCGTCCGGTCGTCATGGGCCCGAAGCGGCCGCTCGCGTCCGGGCGCGTCACCTACCTCGTGTGCCTCGCGTGGGCCTTCAACCTCTTCGCCACCGTGCGGCTGCTGACCTACCTGCCGACGATCTGGGCCATTCACGAGAGCGCGGCGTCGGACCAGCACTCGCTGCTGACCTGGCTCACCTGGTGCGGCGCCAACCTGACGATGGGCCTGTGGCTGTACGAGCAGGCCGACCAGCGGCTCGAGCGCGCGGCCCTCGTCAACTTCGGCAACGCGGCCATGTGCCTCTTCACCGGCATCGTCATCGTGCTCTACCGCTGAGCGGCCGACTTCAGCAGCGCCGGCTTCAGGAGCGCTGGGAATGGCCCGCCGCCAGCGCGCCGGGCCCACCGGCCGCGCACCGGTGGTGAGCGGCCGCAGGCGCGGCGGCGCGAACACCGCCCTGCTAGCATGCCGCGACACCCTGGTGCGCGACATGACGGCGACGCCCGCTCCCGGCCGCAGCGCCGAACGCTATCGGTTCGACCGCTTCGAGTTGCAGCCGGCCGCGCGCCGCCTGACGGCCGAAGGCGCCGACGCCCGCATCGGCGCGCGCGCCTTCGACGTGCTGCTCGCGCTGCTCGAGCGCCCCGGGCGCGTCGTCGCCAAGGACGAACTGCTCGCCACCGTGTGGCCCGGCGTCGTCGTCGAAGAGGCCAATCTCGCGGTGCAGATCTCGGCGCTGCGCAAGGTGCTCGGCCCGCGGCTCATTGCCACTGTCGCCGGGCGTGGCTATCAGTTCACAGGCACGCTGGAGCCGCTGGCGCCGGCCGCGCAGCCCGCCACGGCCATGGCGGCCGCAGCGCGCAGCGGCGTGCCACGTCCGGCGACGCCGATGATCGGCCGCGAAGCCGAACTGGCCGCGCTCGCCGGCCTGCTCGGCACGCACCGCCTGGTGACGGTGGCCGGCGCCGGCGGCATCGGCAAGACGCGTCTGGCGATGGCCTGGTGCCAGGGGCCTGGGCTGGGCGAGACGATCGCCTGGGTGGACCTCTCGGGTCTGGAGGACGCCTCGCTCCTGCCGGCCTCGGTGCTGGCGCGGTTGCCGGCGGAGAGCAGCTCGTCCAGGGCCGGAGCCGCGCATGCGGCAGCCGATGTGGAGGCGGATGCGGATGCGGCGGCAGATGCAGCAGCAGCGGCGTCCACCGCCGGCACGGGCGCACTCGCCCAGCTGTGCCAGGCCGTGGCGCCGCTGCCCCTGACTCTCGTGCTCGACAACGCCGAGCAGGTGGCCGGCGAGGTCGCCGCCCTGGCGCAGGCACTGTTCAGCGCCGCACCTCGCCTGCGGCTGCTCGTCACGAGCCAGGTGCCACTGCGCCTGCAATCGGAGCAGGTCTTCCGCCTGGGCACGCTGCCGGTGCCCGAGGGGCGTGCCACGCCGGCGCAGGCGCTCGCCCATGCCGCGGTGGCCCTCTTCGTCGAACGCGCGCGCGCCGCCGACCCGCAGTTCGAGCTCGTGGCAGGCAACGTCACCTCGGTGGTCGAGATCTGCCGCCGGCTCGACGGCCTGCCGCTCGCGCTCGAACTCGCGGCGGCGCGCGTGGCGACGATCGGCGTCAACGCGCTCGCGGCCGCACTGGGCACCGCGCTCGACGCCGCGCAGGCGCACGCTGCGGCCAGCACGGACGAGTCCGCTGCGTCGGCCCCATCCGCAGCGCGCCCTGGGGGGTCAGGCGCGTCCGGCGCCCTGGGCGTGCTGGGTGAAGGCCCCCGCGACGCGCCGATCCGCCAGCGCACGCTGCGCGCCGCGCTCGAGTGGAGCCATGCGCTGCTCGATGCGCCGGCGCGGCGCGTCTTTCGCCGGCTCGGTGTCTTCGCCGGCGGCTTCACGCTCGCAGCGGCGCAGGCCGTCGTGGGTGACGAGGGCGAAGCCGCGGACGACGCCGACGCGCCAGCGCTGGACGGCTGGGCGATCACGAGCACGCTGGGCCGCCTCGTCGAACACTCGCTGGTGGCCAAGGACGGCAGCGAACCGCCTCGCTTCAGCCTGCTCGAATCGGCACGGCTCTTCGCGCTCGAGCAGCTCGAGCGAGCGCGCGAGGCGCCGGCGCGGCGCGCGCGCCACCTGGCTTGGTACCTCGCGTTCGTGCAGCGGGTCGTGGCGCCGGAGACGGCGCCGACGCGCCAGGCGGGGCGCGCCCAAAAGGCGAAGGAGGCGAAGGAGGCGGACGGGGCGAGCGGAGCACACGGCACCGCCCGGCTCGACGACGGCGTGGCCGCGCGCATCACGCTCGAGTACGCCAACCTGCGCACGGCGCTCGAACACGCACTTGCCCCCGGCAGCGCGCAACGCGAAGCGGGTGCCGCGCTGGCCGTCGCGTTGCTGCCCTACTGGCAGCACATCGACGCCACCGACGAGCAGCGGCGATGGAGCACGGCGGCGCCCGCCGCGCGGCCGATACACGTCTCGGCGCCACACGCAGCCGCCGCAGGCGCACCCGCGGCGGACGACACCGCGCTGCGACTGCTCGAACGCCTGCGCACCGACGGCGTGCTCCGCGACGGCCAGCCCGCCGGCCTCGATGCCGCCACCGTGATGGCGCTCGCGCGCCGCGTCAGCCGCGACGAGGTCCCCGGCTTCGAGCGGGCCGTCGAGGTGCTGGAACGTGCCGTGGCGCTCGCCGCCGATGTGCTGGGCCGTGGCGACACCGAAGACGCCCAGGGCCTCGGCGCCGCGGCGCTCGATGCCTACGTGAGCGGCATGCTGGACGACGCCGCCCGGCACGCGCGCACCGGTGACTACGATCGCGGGGCCGGCCTGCTCGACGAGGCGCTCGCCGAACTCGATCACCGCGAAGCGGCGCAGCGCGAGCGCTGGCGACGCTCACGCCACGCGCTGCTCTCCGCGGCCCTGCAGCAGGACCTCGGCCGTCGCGACGCGCTGGCGGCGGCGCGTCGCATCGAGGCGTTGGCGGCACTGGATCGGCCCGACCGCCCCACGGCCGCGCCGTTCTTCCGCGAGCAGGAAGCGTTGTTGCTTGCCGCCGGCCTGCAGCAACGCGACGGGCCATCGCTGGCGGTGGCCCAGCACCTGCTGCGCCGGCGACTGCAAGCCGCACAGGCAGCCGGCGACGAAGGCTTCGACGAGTGCCGCGAAGCCGGCCTGGCGCTGGCGCGGGCACTCAACCGCCTCGGCGCCATCGACGCCCTGAGCCCCGCTCCTGCAGAAGCACAGCGCCTGTGCCGCGAAACCCTCGCGTTGGCACCTCGTGCCGCGCACGCGCTCGACTGGGCCGCGCTGCAGCACGAACTCGCCGTCGCCCTGACGCGCATCGGCGAGCGAGCCGGCGACCCCGCCGTGCTCGACGAGGCGTCGGCCTGCTGCCGCCTGGCACTTCAGGAGCGCACGCAGGCGCGGGCCCCGCAAGCCTGGGCCGATTCCATGACGCTGCTGGCCCAGATCGAGCGCCGCGCCGGGACCCTCACTGCCGACTCGGCGCGCCTGGAGACGGCCGTGCGAACCGCGCGCGATTGCCTGCGGGGCCTTTCGCGCGCCGAGGCCGGCCGGCAATGGGCCAACCTGCAGGGCATCGTGGCCGGCGCGCTCGGGCTGCTCGCCCGGCGCGCGGGGTCCGCGGCGCGGCGGCACGAGGCCGTGGCCGCCTACCGTGCCGCGCTGGGTGAGCTGTCCTTCGACCAGACGCCCCAGGAGTGGGGTGCGATCCAATGCAACCTCGGCATCGAACTGGCCGCCCTCGGAGAGGCCGAGCCGGGCGCCGCCGGCACGGAATGCCTGCAGGCCGCCGTCGACGCCTACCGCGCGGCGCTGCGCGTGCTGTCGCTCGAGGTTTCGCCGGCGGGTTGGGCGATCGTGCAGCACAACCTGGGTGGCGCGTTGCGGCTGCTCGGCGAGCGCGAGACGGGTACGCAAAGCCTGCGCGAAGCGGCGCTCGCTTTCGGGGAGGCATTGAAGCACCACACGCGCGAGCGCGCGCCCGGCCACTGGGCCGCCGGCCAGAACGACCGCGCGCTGGCGCTGCTCGCGCTGGGCCGGCGCGAGGGGCGCCGCGAGCCGCTGGCGCAGGCAGTGGCGGCACTGCGTGACGCGCTGCTGGAGCGCCGGCGCGAGACGACACCGTTGGATTGGGCGACGACGCAGATGTCCCTGGCGGAAGCGCTCGCTGCCCTTGCCGAGCTGGACGGCGACGCCACCACCATGGAGGCGGCCGCGAACGCTTCCGAGGCGGCGCTGGAAGAGCTGACGCCCGAGCGCTCGCCGCTCGAACACGCCCAGGGTGTTGCGCTCGCCACCCGTGCTCGCGCATGGCTCGCCGCGCAGGCCCGGGCCCGAGCCCAGGCGGCCAAGCCCGGAGGGACCGCCCGCTAACGCTTCTTCGCCGCCGCCTTGGCGGGCGCCTTGGCGGCCGCCTTCTTCGCTCCACCGGCCCCGCCCTTGGCGAGCAGGTCGTCCAGCGTCTTCTCGATCTCGCCCTCGATCGTCCTGGAGAAGGCGCCGAGCAGGAAGCCGAGCTTCGCGTCGAGGTCGAAGTGGTCGGCCGCCACCACGAGGCGGCCGCTGACGCCGCTGCGCGTGAACTCCACGGTGTCGGAGTACTCGCCTTCGATCACGGTGCACTCCATGTCGAACTTCTTCTCGGCGTCTTCGGCCCACTTCCAGGCGATCTTGCGCGCCTTCTCGAGGCCGAGGTCGTGTTCACGGTGGATGCGCAGGTCGGGCATGCTCGGCGCCTTGCAGGTGGATGCGACGCCGGCAGTGTGACATGCCTGCGCACCGGGTCGACACCAGCCGCTTCGACCCAAGGCGCCACAACGCTGCCCGTGTCGAGAGCGTGGCCGCCGCGCCGCGGCTAGCGCACGAAGCGCCCTTCGTGGCTCACCTGCACCAGTTCGACGAAACGCGAGCCGGTGGCATCGCCGCTCGTGAAGTCGAGCGACATGCCGGCCAGCCGCAGCTTCAGCGCGCGCATCGTGGCGTGAAAGCGCGCGCGCGTGAGATCCCGTCCGCAACGGTTCAGCGCCTCCACCAGCACGCGCCCGTTGATGTAGCCCTCGAAGCTGTAGTAGCCGACGGGCACCTTGGCGGCTTCAGCGAGCTGCCGGTACTGCGCCACCAGCGCATCGGCCTGGCCCCACGGGTAGGGCACGACTTGCGAGATCGCGAGCCCGCGCGAGCGCGGGCCGGCCACCTTGAACACCACCTCGCCGGCGACGATCGACATGCCGTAGAAGGAGGGGTACCAGCCCAGCGCCCAGCTGGCCTTCATCAACTCGCCCGGCAGCACGCCGCCCAGGTACATCAGCACTGCCTGCGGGCGGTCTGCCGAGAGCGCCTTGGCGGCCGCGGCCGCGTTGCTCGCATCGCCCTTCACGGCCGCCACCGCGGCCGGGGCGAGCCGGTGCAGCGCCAGCGCGGCGCCGATCAGCGCCTGCGCCTCCTGCCCGCCCGGGTTGTCGAGCACGGCCACGCCGATGCGCGTAATGCCGATCGTCACCAGGTGCTCCACGAGCGCCTGCGCTTCCCGCCCCGAGGTCGCGCGCAAGAAATAGGCAGCGCCCTTGACCTTGGCACGCGCCGAGTCGGCCACGGCGTAGCCGGCCAGCGCCGGCGCGCCGCTGGTCAACAGCAGCTCGGCCGTGGCCGCCGTGGTGGCCGAGCCCACGCAGCCGAAGAAGCCGAACACGCCTTCGCGTTCGAGCAGCTGGCGCACATTGGCCACCGCCTTGGGCGGCTGCAGTTCGTCGTCGAGCGAGACGATGCGCACGCGCCGGCCGTGCACGCCACCGGCGCGCGCCGCCTCGGCGAACGCGAGCTGCGCTCCGGTGACCATGACGTTGATCTGGTGGCCGAGCGGGCCGCTCAGGATGCCCGTCTGGCCGAACACCACCTCGTCATTGCCGACGCCGGCTTGAGCGCGCACTCTGGGCACGAAGGCCGCGCCGGCGGCCAGGGACACGATCTGTCTGCGCTTCACTGAATGCCTCCCCCTCTTGAAACGGCTTCATTCGGCCAGCTGGCCCGGCTCAGCGCGGCGGCGTCACCGCGACAGGGCCGGACGACAGCGCCGCGCGCCGCTCCGCCTTGGGCAGCGCGGCCAGCCGCTTCACTTCGGCGTAGAAGCGCTCGAAGTCGCGCCCCTGCCTTTCGAACAGCCGCTCGAACTGCGGCACCAACTCGTTGTAGGCCGCCTGCACGCCGAGCGAAGCATTGTTGGCGCGCGCGAACCAGCCGTCGTAACCGTTGAAGCCGCCCCAGCGCGAGGCCTTCACCTGTTCGTACTCGGCGCGCATCGCCGCCAGCAGCCCGGCCTTGCGCTCGCGCTTCTCGGCTTCGGTGATGGCACTCGCGTAGAGCGTCACGAGGCTCTCGCGCGTGCGCTGCGTGAGGGCGCGGAAGTCGGTGCGCCGCTGTGCGGCCTCGACGTCGGCCTGCCGCACCTCGGGCGTCGCGAACTTCTCCAGCCAGCGCTGGCCGCCGATGCGCTCCACGGCGACGGCGAAGCTCTCGTTGAACGTCGTGTCGTCGTCGGCGTAGGCGATCTGGTGCGAGAGCTCGTGGAAGATGAGCCTCGCCAGCTCGCCCTCGCCCCAGAAGATGAACGTGTTGAGCAGCGGGTCGCCGCCCATCCAGTTGGTGCGTCCGAGCGTGCTGTAGGCCGGCACGCCGTAGACGTTGACGTCCAGGCCCTGCGCGCGCAACTCGGCGGCCAGCGCATCGGCGCCGGTGCGGTCGAAGTAGCCACGGTATCCGACGCAGCCCACGACCGGGAAGCACCAGGTCTTCAGCGTCAGCGAGAGCTCCGGCGTCGCCACCACGTTCCACACCACGGCACCGCGACCGAGGTCGGCATAGCGCCGGTAGCTCGCGTTCTCGGGCAGCTTCAGCTCCTGCACCGCGAAGTCGCGCATGCGCTGCGAGAGCTGCAGACGCTCGCGCAGGCGCGGCTCGGTGCCCTCGGCTTCGATCCATCCGGGCACGGCACGCGCCTTGGTGACGATCTCGAGGTGCCCACCCACGGCCTGTGCGTAGTAGCCAAGCGTGCCGCAGCCGCTCGTCAGGCACACCGTGCCCGCGGCCAGCACCACCAGCCCCACCACGCCAGCCGCCGCCATGAGTGCGATCTGCTTGCCGGTCAGGCGCACGTCGCGGTCAATCTGCAGCAGCCGCGACGGCCGAGCCGCCACCGGCCACGGGCACGGCGGCGGGGTCCGCGGCGCGCTCCACCTGCACGAGGCAGTCGTAGAACGAAGGCGCGCGGCCGATGTCGGTGAGGCGCTGGTGCGTCAGCTGGTTGACGTTGGTGCCGTCGCGGCCGTACTTTCGCCACCACACGCCCAGGCCGTGCACCACGCCGGGCCGCGCCCGCGCATGGCGCCCGGCGCCACCGCCCTTGCCGCCGCCACTGCCGCCGCCATCACCCACCACGGCGCGCGCCAGCGTGCGGCCGCGGTCGTTGAAGATGCTCACCAGGTCGCCGTCGGCAATGCCGCGCGCGGCAGCGTCGCCCTCGTGCATCTCGAGCACCGGTTCGCCCTCGGCGGCGCGCAGGCTCGGCACATTGACGAAGCTGGAGTTGAGGAAATTGCGCGCCGGCGGCGAGATCATCGCCAGCGGGTAGCGCGCGGCCAGTTCCGGCGAAGACAACAGGCTCTCGTAGTTGGGCACGTAATCGGGCACGCCGAGGCCCGGCGCGTCGACGAGCGCCTTGCCGCTGGGCGTCGGGAAATCGCCGTTGGCGAAAGGCGCCTCGCCGATGGCCAGCCGGCTCCAGCCCTTGCGGCCGAGCTCGTCGAGCTTGACGCGCGAGGGGTCGAAGGCACCGAGCGCCATCGTCTCGTCGCTGTCGTCGAAACACGGCTCGGTGAAGCCCATGCGGCGCGCCAGCTGGCGGAAGACCTCGGCGTTCGAGCGCGCCTGGCCGAGCGGCGCGATGGCCGGGCGGTTGAGCATGGCGTAGACATGCCCGTAGGCACCGTGCGCGTCCCAGTGCTCGAGCTGCGTGGTGGCCGGCAGCACGTAGTCGGCATGGTCGGCGGTGTCGGTGAGGAAGTGCTCGAGCACGACGGTGAAGAGGTCCTCGCGCGCGAAGCCTCGCGCCACCTTGGCGCTCTCGGGCGCCACGGCCACCGGGTTGCTGTTGTAGACCACCACCGCCTCGACGCGCGGGCCGAACGCGGGCGAGCTCTCACGCAGCAGGTCGTCGCCGATGGTGCTCATGTTGATGGTGCGCGGGCGGCGGCCTTCGGCAGGCGGCCCGTAGACGGATTCCAGTAGGTCGGGCCGCTGCAGCCAGCCGTCGCGCCGCGCGCCGCGGAACCAGCCGCTCGCCGACAGCAGCATCCCGCCGGCGCGATGCCGCCAGGCGCCCACCAGGCAGGGCAGCAGCGCAATCAAGCGCACGGCGTTGCCGCCGCCGTGCACGCGCTGCATGCCGTAGTTGAGGCGGATGGCCGCCGGCCGCGCGCTGCCGTACTCGCGCGCCAGCTCGACGATGACGCCGGCGTCGATGCCGCACACCGCCGCCGCGCGCTCGGGCGTCCAGGCGAGCGCGCGTTCGCGCAGCTTCTCGAAGCCTTCGACGTGGCGCTCGATGTAGTCGTGGTCGAGCCGGTCGTGCCGGATCAGCTCGTGCATCAGGGCCAGCGCCAGCGCGCCGTCCGCGCCCGGCAGCAGGGCGATGTGCTGGTGGCACTTCTCCGCCGTCTCGCTGCGGCGCGGGTCGATGCAGACCAGCCGAGCCCCGGCGCGCTTGGCCTGCTGCGCGTAGTTCCAGAAGTGCACGCTGCTCGTGATGGGGTTGCTGCCCCAGATGAGGATCAGCCGGCTCTCGGCGAAGTGCTCGACGTGCATGCCGACCTTGCCGCCGTAGGTGGCCGCGAGCGCCTCCCCGCCGGCGTTGGAGCAGATGGTGCGGTCGAGGAAGCTCGCTCCGAGCCGGTGCCAGAAGCGCGCCGCCATGCCCTCGCCCTGCACGAGGCCCATGGTGCCGGCGTAGCTGTAAGGCAGGATGGCCTGCGGGTCGCGCGCGGCGATGGACTTCAGCCGCGCGGCGATGTCGTCGAGGGCCTCGTCCCAACCCACCGGCTCGAAGCGCCCCAGGCCGTTGCTTCCACCTTTCGGCCCCACACGCTTCAGCGGCGTGAGCACCCGCTCCGGGTGATAGGTGCGCTCGGCATAGCGGCTGACCTTGGTGCACAGCGCGCCGTGCGTCGTCGGATGTTCGGGATCGCCGGCCACGCGCACGACGCGCCCTTCACTCACCGTGACATGCAGGGCGCAGGTGTCCGGGCAGTCGTGCGGGCACACCGCCTGCACGACACGTGACGAAGGCGAAAGGGTCATGGTGGCACTTTGCCACAGTCGACCGCCCCGCCGGACCCGGCAAGGCGTGTCACGACCAAGGTCGTGTTGCCTGCCGCACTCAAGGATGGGAAATGAAGCGTCGATAACCCCCCACATCCCGGGATCGGGCGCGCACGGCGGCGCCCAGACTCCCGCAACGCCCATCCACGCCGCGCCGCAGGAGACAGCCCATGCGCAACCAATTCCTCGCCATCCCCGCCGCCGTCGCGCTGGCCTTCGCGCTCACCGCGCAAGCCCAGGACGGCATCTCCGCCGCAGAGATCCGGATCGGCATGGTCAACGTGCAGACCGGCCCCGCCTCGGGCCTGGGCAAGGGCATGCGCAGCGGCGCCGAGGCCGTCTTCAGCGCCGTCAACGCCAAGGGCGGTGTCAACGGCCGCAAGATCTCGCTGCTCGTCGGCGACGACGGCTACGAGCCGGACAAGGCGGTGGACGAGACGCTCAAGATGATCGAGCAGAGCAAGGTCTTCTCGCTCTTTGGCTACGTCGGTACGCCCACGGCCAACGCCGTGCTGCCGATCGTCAAGGAAATGGACGTGCCGCTGGTCGGCGCCTTCACCGGCGCCATGAGCCTGCGCCAGCCGGTCACCAAGCAGGTGTTCAACGTGCGCGCCAGCTACGACGACGAGGCCGAGGCACTGGTGGCGCACTTCCTCGCCAACGGCGCCAAGACCGTGGCGGTGTTCTACCAGGACGACGGCTTCGGCCTCGCGGTGCTCTCGGGCACCGAGAAGGCGCTGAAGAAGCGCAACATGCAGATCGCCGCCAAGGGCACCTTCCAGCGCAACACGCTCGCCATCAAGGGCGGCATGGCCGCCATGCTCGAGGCCAAGCCCGACGCGGTGGTGATGGTCGGCACCTACGCGCCGCTGGCCGCCTTCATCAAGGAGGCGCGCGCCGCCGGCCTCAAGTCGCAGCTCGCCACGGTGAGCTTCGTCGGCACCGACAACCTCGTGGCGCAGGTCGGCAAGGACGGCGACGGCGTGCTCATCTCCCAGGTTGTGCCCTTCCCGGCCGACGACGACATCGCCGTCACGCGCGAGTGCCGCGAGGCCGTCAAGGCGCACAGCGGCGAGGCGCTCGGCTTCGTCAACTTCGAGGGCTGCATCACGGCCAAGGTGATGGTGGCCGCGCTCGAGCGCGCCGGCAAGGACCCGAGCCGCGAAGGGCTGGTCGGCGCGCTACGCGGCATGCAGGGCGTCGATCTCGGCGGCATGCGCGTCGGCTTCGCGGCCGACAACCACCAGGCTTCCAACAGCGTCTTCATGACGCAGATCCGCGACGGCCGCATCGCCAAGCTGAAGTGAGCCGGGCTCACCCAGGATCGAGCCGTGCTCCTGCGCGCGCGCAGGGCGCGGCCCGGCCCGACGCCAAGGTGAAGATGCCATGAAGATCTCCCATCGCCTGATCGCCCTGTCGGCCCTCTCCGGCGCCGGCCTCGCCTGCGTGGCGGCGGTGAGCTACTTCGCCGTCACGTCGATCCAGAGCGACCTGCAGGGCCTCACGACGCAGGCGGCGCCGCTGCAGGCGCGCACGCTGGAGTTGCAGGAGCGCAGCGAGCGCCTGATGGGCTCGCTGCTGCGACTGAGCCACGCGCGCACGGCCGATGAACTGCAGAAGGTGACCGAGGCGGCCTCGGCCGACCTGCAGCGCATCGCCAAGCTGCGTGACGAGATCCGCGCCCTCGACCCGAAGGCCGGCTCATCCGCCGGCGGGCCGGGCGGCGAGTTCGCCGCTGCGCACGAGCAGATCGCTGCCGCCGCGCGGCGCCGCCTCGCCGACGACGCCGCCTACCGCGGCGAGACCGAGTCGGCGCGAGCGGCGCTGGCGAAGGCCGAGCAGCAGATCGGCGCCACGCGCCAGTCGGTCAACGGCATCGGCGTCGAAGCCGGCACCTCCGCCGACAAGGCGCAGGACGCGGCGCGGCGCCTGGCCACGCAGGCCAAGCTGGCGCTGAAGGCCCAGACACTGTTGAAGGACGTGGCGCTCGTCGTCCACGAAGTCGACGTCGCGAGCAACCGCTTCCGTCTCACGCCGCTGCGCGAGAAGATGAAGGCGCCGCTGGACAGCATCCAGCGCCTGGAGGTGGGCGGGACCGGCGCCACCGGCGCGGCGGCCACCGGCGACGACCCGCTCAAGGAGGCGCGCGCCGCCACCGGCAAGCTGTGGGAGCTGGCGACGCGCGAAGGCGACGGCCTCTTCGCGCAACGAGCGAAAGCGCTTGCCAAGGCCGAAGGGGGCGAGGCCGCCTATGTCGTGCAGCGCAAGGCCCTCGTCGCGCTCATCGACGAGCAGGTGACACGCCTGTCGGCGCTTGCTGACACGCTGGAGGTGCAAAGCGTCAAGCAGCGCCAGGTGCTCGAGGCGGCACTCAAGCTGCGCAACGAGCCCGGTGGCGTCGTCGCCACGAGCGAGGCGGTGGCGCTCGCCATCCGCGACATGGGCGCCGGCCTGCGGCAGCTCATGCTGGCTGCCGATGCCAAGGAGCTGCAGGCCACGCACCATGGGCTGAGCAAGCGCGGCGAGGCACTGGTGCAGGAGATGAAGGCGATGCGCGCCGGCCTCGTCAAGATGGGCCGGCCCCAGCTCGCCATGCAGGTGGACGCCGCGCTGGCCGCGATGGCCGTCGTCACCGCCTCGGTCGAGAAGGTCTCGGCCAGCCGCCAGGGCCTGCTCGCCAGCGAGACGGCGATGTCGCAGTCGCTCGCGCAGCTCAAGGCCGTGGCCGCGCGCCAGGCCGAGATCGGCGAGCGCCAGATCAAGTCGGCCGGCGAGCGCCAGACCGAGGTGAGCGCCGCCGTGGACCGCCGCGTCGCCTGGTCGCTGTGGATGATCATCGGCATCTCGGTCGCCGCCATCGGCGTCATCGGCGCGCTCAGCTGGCATACGGTGCGCGGCGTGACGCGACGCCTGAACGCGGCGGTCGAGGTGGCCGAGCAGGTGTCGCGCGGCAACCTCTATGCCATTCCAGAGGCCAACGGCAGCGACGAAACGGCGCGCCTGCTCGCCGCACTCGCCGGCATGGTCGGCACGCTCAAGGGCATCGTCGCCGACATCCAGGGCGCGGCGAACGAGATCGACGTCGGCGCGCGCGAGATCAGCCGCGGCAACCAGGACCTGAGCCAGCGCACCGAGCGCCAGGCGAGCGCGCTGCAGCAGACGGCCGCGTCGATGGAGGAGCTGGGCACCACGGTGCAGCAGAACGCCGACCACGCGCGTCAGGCCAACGAACTGGCGGCCGGTGCCTCGGGCGTGGCCGAACGCGGCGGCCAGGTGGTGAGCGCGGTGGTGCAGAAGATGCAGGGCATCAGCGCCAGCAGCGCGAAGATCGCCGAGATCATCGGCACCATCGACGCCATCGCCTTCCAGACCAACATCCTGGCGCTCAACGCCGCCGTCGAGGCGGCGCGCGCCGGTGAGCAGGGGCGCGGCTTTGCCGTTGTCGCCGGCGAGGTCCGCGGCCTCGCACGCCGCTCGGCCGAGGCAGCGCAGGAGATCAAGGGCCTCATCGGCGCCAGCGTGGAGCAGGTGGCCGATGGCGCGAAGCTCGTCGACCAGGCCGGCGCCACGATGCAGGAGATCGTGAGCGCCACCCAGCGCGTGACGGCCATCATGCGCGAGATCAGCGGCGCCAGCGTCGAGCAGAGCAGCGGCGTCGCGCAGGTGGGCCAGGCGGTGCAGCAGATGGACCAGGGCACGCAGCAGAACGCGGCACTCGTCGAGCAGTCGGCCGCCGCCGCGCTGAGCCTGCAGCAGCAGGCTCAGCAGCTCACCCGCGCCGTGGCCGTGTTCAAGCTCGATCGCGAAGAGTCGGCCGTCGCGGCCTGAGCGGCGCACGGCCCGCAGCGGGCCGCTTGCCGTGCCCGCGGGGCACCGGGCAATCCCTAGAACCGCGCCCGCCGCGGGGCCCGAAGGCGGCCCCGCGAATGCGCGTCCCCCCTCTTCGCCCGTGCGCCACTTTGGCACTAGTCTCGGGATTGCAAGGCGCGCCTCCGCGCCACAGCGGCCGCGACCCGATCGGCCGCCACGAAGAACATGTCCAATCGACGCCATGCGCTCAGGCATCTGGGCGTGCTTGCCGCAGCGACGCTGGCCACGCCGGCGCTGGTCGCGCAGGAGTTGCGCGGCCGCATCGTGCTCGGCCAGTCGGCCGCGCTCACCGGGGCGGCTGCGCAACTCGGTTTGCAATTCCAGGCCGGCGCGCGCCTCTATTTCGCGCGCCTCAACACGCGTGGCGGCATCAACGGCCGCGCCGTCGAGCTGAAGAGCCTGGACGATGGCTACGAGCCCGACCGTTGCGCGCGCAACACGCGCCAGCTCATCGAGGAGGGCGCCGCGGCGCTGTTCGGCTTCATCGGCACGCCCACTTCGCTGGCCGCGCTGCCCATCGCCACCGCGGCGAGGATGCCCTTCATCGCCCCCTTCACCGGCGCACAGGCGCTGCGCGAGCCGTTCAACCGCTACGCCTTCCACGTGCGCGCCTCGTACTTCGACGAGACGGCGCGCATCGTCAACCAGCTCACCAGCGTGGGCATGAAGAACATCGCCGTCTTCCACCCGAACGACAGCTACGGCCAGGCCGGACTCGCCGGCGTCGTGCGCGCGCTCGAGCAGCAGAAGAGCAAGCCGGTCGTCACGGCGACGGTGGAGCGCAACTCGGTGGACGTGGCGGCCGCGGTGAAGACCATCGTCGCCGCGCGCCCCGAGGCCGTGGTGCAGATCAGCGCCTACAAGAGCTGCGCCGCCTTCGTGCGCGAGGCGCGCAAAGCCGGCTTCGGCGGCCAGTTCTACAACGTCTCGTTCGTCGGCACGGCGGCGCTGGCGCAGGAACTGGGCGCGGAGGCGCGAGGTGTCGTCATCAGCCAGGTGATGCCGTTCCCGTTCTCGGGCACGACACCCATCGCCGGCGAGTTCCTCGCCGCGGCCGCGGGCTCCAACGTCGACATCAACTACAGCAGCATGGAAGGCTTCGTCGCCGCCAAGTCGGTGGTCGAGGCGCTGCGCCGCAACGGCGGCGCCGGCGGCGAGGCGCTCGTCGCCTCGCTCGAGGGGCTGCGTGACTTCAACCTCGGCGGCTTCTACGTCGACTTCAGCCCGACCAAGCACGCAGGCTCGAACTTCGTCGAGCTCACGATCCTGGGCGCCGACGGGCGCGTGCGCCGTTGAACCGGCACGAGACCGGGACCGGACCGGGGCTGAGCCAGCACTGAGACAGTGCCGAGCCGGGGCTGCGCAGGCACCGCGCAGGCGCCGGGGCCTGCGGCCGCTGCGGCCGGCAAGCCGCCTCCCTCCCAGGGCGCGACTTCCGTCACGGGCCGTGCCCCGGCTCGCCTCGAGAACGTGCTTCGACGGCCGATGTCTCCGCCATGTCCCCCTCTGCGTTGGTCGGCGCGCCCATGGCGGCGCGCCGTGGCTTCACCATCATCGAACTCGGCCTGGTGCTCGCGCTGCTGGGCGTGCTGATGGGCCTGGCCATCCCCGCCTGGAGCGGCTGGAAGGACAAGGCGCGCACGAAGCAGGCCACCGAGGACATCATCAGCATCAGCGTCGTCATCGACCAGCATCTCGCCGACACCGGCACGCTGCCCGCCGACCTCGCGGCCATCAGCCGCGGCGGGCTCAAGGACCCCTGGGGCAATGGCTACGAGTACTTGCCGCTGATCGGCGTGAAGGGCAACGGCAAGGCGCGCAAGGATCACTCGCTCGTGCCGCTGAACAGCGACTACGACTTGTACAGCAAGGGGCCGGACGGCGCCTCGGTGGGCCCGCTCACGGCCAAGGCAAGCCGAGACGACATCCTGCGCGCCAACAACGGGCGCTTCGTCGGCCCGGCCTCGATGTACTAGGCCCCAGGGCAGACGAGACCCATCCGATGTCGCGCCTCCAAGGCCTGCAGCGCCTGGCCGGCCTCCACTTCTTTCTCGACAGCCGCATCGCGCGGCGCATCTTCCGCGTGCTGCTCGTCGCGGCACTGCTGCCGACGGCACTCGCCGGCGGACTCATCTACAGCACCTTCGAGGCGCGCGAGGAAGCGCAGGCACGCCGCGAGGCCAAGGTGCGCCTCAAGCAGATGGGGCTGCGGCTGTTCGACCGCCTCGACGCGGCGCGCACGACCCTCGCCGTGCATGCCGCCGGCTCCGACTGGCGCGTGCCGCCGGTGCTGGAGTCACGTGGCCGCATGCACCTGATCGGCGTGCGCACGGTGGCCGCGGACGCGATGCCCACGGCGCCGCCGCCACTCTCTTGGCAAGAGCCCGCGCCGCAGCGCACGCGCGAAGCCAGGCCTGAAGGCCTGCGCGACGCTGCACGCGCCGGCACGCGGGCCACCACGCCGACGGCCGTCGTGCAGCTGGCCGTGCGCGACCGGTCCGGCAAAGCCTGGTGGCTGGCCGAGGTGGCCCCGGAGTACCTCTGGTCCGACTTCCGCGGCGACGGCGCCGGCGCCGGCCTGTGTGTGCTCGGGCCCGGCGGGGAGCGGCTGTTCTGCCCGCTCGGCCCGCCCGACGCTGCGGCCGACGCGGCCGAGTGGCGGCTCTTCATGGGCGGTGAGTTCGAGGCCGCGGACTGGCGCATCGTCGGGCCGCGCCTCGCACCCCGTGTGGACGAGGCGGGCGAAGGCGACGGCACGCCGCTGGCGCGCCTGGTGGCGTTGACGCTCGCCGGCACGCTGATCCTCGCTGCGCTGCTCGGGCTGGCCATGGTGCGCCGCACGCTGGTGCCGCTGGAGCGGCTGACGGCGGGCACGCGCGCCCTGGCGCAAGGCGACCACGCCGCACGCGTCGACCTGCCGCCGGGCGACGAGTTCGGCGAGCTGGCCACTTCGCTCAACGGCATGGCGGCGCGCATCGAGCGCCAGATCTCGGCGCTGGAGGTGCAGGCGGCCGTGGACCGCAAGATCCTCGACGGCGCGCCGCTGGAGATCATCTTCAGGCGCGTGCTCGCACGCCTGGCGCAACTGGCGCCCGGCGCGCACGTGGCCATCATCGCGCGCGACGTGGCCAGTGGCGAGTGGCGCCTGCACGGCAACGACCCCGCGCACGCGCCGCAAACCCTGGCCCCGCCCGATGACGCCTGGCAGACCAGCGCCGACGGCCTCGCCGGCCATTGCCTGCTCGCCGCCGACACGCCGCCCTGGCTGCAGCGCGCCTTCTTCCTGGCCAGCGGCCGCACGCCACCGGCCGGCGCCGCGTTGTGCTGGGTGCCGGCGCTCTGGCGCGACGAGCCGGTGGCGCTGCTGCTGGTGTGCGCTCCGGCACGCCTCGCGCTCGACGCTGCCGGTGCGCAAGAGGTGGAGACGCTGCGCGACCGCGTCGCCATCGCGCTCGCGGCCGCGGCGCGCGAGCACCACCTGGTCGAACGGGCCGTGCGCGACAACCTCACCGGGCTGCTCAACCGCAACGGCCTGCACGACGCCTGCGACCAGCGGCTGGCGGCGCCGGCGCCGGCCGAGCCGCCGGCCCCCTTCAACGTGCTGCTCATCGACCTCGACGGCTTCAAGGAGGTCAACGACACGCTCGGGCATCCGGTCGGCGACGCCGTGCTGCGCGCCGTGTCCGACCGCCTGGGCAGCCGGCTGCCCGCCGGCGCCACGCTGGCGCGCGTGGGCGGCGACGAGTTCGTCGTGCTGCAGCCTGCGGCCAGCGAGGCCGCCGAGTCGCTGGCCGAGACGCTGTGCAACCTCGTGGCGCAGCCGATCTCGCACCGCGAGCACGTCGTGCACCTGGGCGCAAGCGTCGGCATCGCCAGCCATCCGGCAGACGCCACCGACCGCGACGAGCTGCTGCGCCGGGCCGACGTGGCGATGTACGCCGCCAAGGCCGCCGGGCGCGGCCGCTGGCGCCGTTATGCCGACACCATGGACGCGCAGGCCACCGAGCGCGCCTGGATCACGCGCGAGCTGCGCGCCGCGCTCGAGCGTGGCACCGAGACCCCGCTCGAGCTGCACTACCAGCCACGCGTCGATCCGCGCGACGGCCACGTCAGCTCCACCGAGGCCCTCGTGCGCTGGACCCATCCCGAGCGCGGCGCCATTGCGCCCATGCGCTTCGTCCCGGTGGCCGAGGAGACCGGCCTCATCGACCGGCTGGGCGCCTTCGTCCTGCATGCCGCCCTGGCGCAGCAGCGCCGCTGGCGCGACGCCGGGGTTGCCAGCGGCCGCGTGGCCGTGAACGTGTCGGCGCGCCAGTTGCGCGACCCCGGTTTCACCAGCGCCGTGCTGGCGGCCTTGCAGCGGCATGGCCTGCAGCCCGCCGACCTGGAGCTGGAGATCACCGAGAGCCTCTTCGCCGGCGACGCCTCCAGCGTGCAGCGCGCCCTGCAGCCGCTGCGCGAACAAGGCGTGTGGGTGGCGCTGGACGACTTCGGCACCGGCTACTCGTCGCTGTCGGCGCTGCAGAGCCTGCCCATCGACGTGCTGAAGATCGACCGCAGCTTCGTCATCGAGCTCGGCGTGCGCGACAGCGCGCAGGCCGTCGTGCGCTCGATCATCGCGTTGGCGCGCGCGCTGGGCAAGCGCGTGGTCGCCGAGGGCGTGGAGACGGCCGAGCAGGAGCGGCAGCTTCTGGCACTGGGCTGCGACGAGTTCCAGGGCTACCTGTATGCGCGGCCGCTGCCGCCCGCACCGTTCGAGGCCCGCGTGGCCGCGGGCTTTGCCAATGCACCTGCAGCGCCGGCCATGCACGACGGCCAGGCCCTGGTCACGGCCTGAGCGCGCCTTGCAGGCCGGGCAGTAACATGCCCGCCACCTCCCCAGGAAGCGCCGCCATGAACCTGATCGAGCCCATCCTCGCCGACGCCGCGACCATCGCCGCCATGCGCCGCGACATCCACGCCCATCCGGAGCTCTGCTACGAGGAGAACCGCACCGCCGACGTGGTGGCCAAGGCGCTGACCGACTGGGGCATCCCCGTGCACCGGGGCCTGGGCAAGACCGGCGTCGTCGGCATCGTCAAGAACGGCACCAGTTCGCGCGCCGTCGGCCTGCGCGCCGACATGGACGCGCTGCCGATGACCGAGCACAACACCTTCGCGCATGCCAGCAAGCACGTGGGCAAGATGCACGCCTGCGGCCACGACGGCCACACCGCGATGCTGCTCGCCGCCGCCAAGCACCTGAGCAAACACCGCAATTTCGACGGCACCGTCTATCTCGTCTTCCAGCCGGCCGAAGAGGGCGGCGCCGGCGCGCGCGAGATGATCAAGGACGGCCTCTTCGAGAAGTTCCCGATGGAGGCGATCTTCGGTGCGCACAACTGGCCCGGCTACAAGGTCGGCACCTTCGGCGTCAGCGCCGGGCCGATGATGGCCTCGGGCAGCATCTTCACCCTCACGGTGCGCGGCAAGGGCTCGCACGCGGCGCTGTCGTACCTGGGCGTCGACCCGGTGCCGGTGGCCTGCCAGATCGTCATGGCCTGGCAGACCATCGTCAGCCGCAACCTGCGCGCCATGGAAGCCGCGGTCATCTCGGCGACGATGATCAACGCCGGCGAGGCCTTCAACGTCATTCCCGACTCGGCCAGCATCAAGGGCACGGTGCGCACGCTCAGCAACGAGGCCGTGTTGCTGATCGAGCAGCGCATGCGCGAGGTGGCCGAGGGCATCTGCGCCGCGCACGGCGCGACCTGCGAGTTCGAGTTCAACCGCGGCTACCCGGTGACGGTGAACCACGTCGCCGAGACCGAGTTCGTCAAGCGCGTGCTCGGCGACGTCGTCGGCGCGGCCAACGTGATGCCCTTCGAGCCCGTGCTGGCGAGCGAGGACTTCAGCTTCTTCCTGCAGGCCAAGCCCGGCTGCTACTTCATGATCGGCAACGGCGACGGCGCCCACCGCGAGCACGGCCACGGCATCGGGCCGTGCACGCTGCACAACCCGAGCTACGACTTCAACGACGACCTCATCCCGCTCGGCGCCACGGCGTGGGTGCGGATTGCCGAGAGCTGGCTGCAACCGAAGTGATCGGGGCGTTGCCGCCCCGCGCGGGGGTTGAACTGGCGCGCGGCGGCTGACGCCGCCTCCGGCGTCGACCCGATCAGGCCGTCTGGAACACTGACAGCGAGTTGCGCAGGCCCTGCGTCTGCGTGCTGAGCGACTGCGTCGCCGCGGCCGCCTGCTCGACGAGGGCGGCGTTCTGCTGGGTCGTCGAGTCCATGCTGGTGATGACCTCGCTCACCTGGGCCATGCCGCTGGCCTGCTCGCCGGTCTCGCGGGCGATGTCCTCCATCACGCGCGAGACGTTCTCGACCGCATTCACCACCTCGTGGATGATCTTGCCGGCGGCCTGCACCTGCTCGGCGCCGGCGTGAGCCTGTTCCACGGAGGTCTGGATGAGACCGCGGATCTCCTTGGCCGCCCCGGCGCTGCGCGCAGCCAGGGCCCGCACCTCCTGCGCCACCACCGCGAAACCGCGGCCCTGCTCGCCGGCGCGCGCGGCCTCGACGGCCGCATTCAGCGCCAGCAGGTTGGTCTGGAACGACAGGCCGTCGATGACCGCGATGATCTCGCCGATGCGCTTGGACTGCGTGTTGATGCGGTCCATGGCGGCCACCGCTTCGCCCATCACCGTGCCGCCGTCCCGGGCCTTGCCGGAGGTGGTCCTGGCCAGGTCGTTGGCGTGGAGCGCCGCCTCGTTGCTGCGGCGCATGCGGGCGAAGAGTTCGTCCACCGTCGAGGCGGTGCGTTGCAGCGAGGCGGCGGTCTGCTCGGTGCGCGCCGAGAGGTCCATGTTGCCGGCGGCAATCTCGGCCGAGGCGCCGTCGATCTGCAGCGCCGCCTGCTGCACGCCGCCGAGCAGCGCATTGAGGCGAGCCGACAGGCCGGCCATGGCCACGAGCACCTGGCCGGTCTCGTCGGTGCGGTCGACGTCGACCATCTGGCGCAGGTCGCCCGAAGCGACCTCCTGCGCGATGCGCACGGCCTCGCGCAGGGGCTCCTTGATCATGCGCACGCACAGCCAGATGACCAGGGCACTGATGACCAGCGCGCACAGCAGGACCGTGAGCGCCAGCGTGTCGGCCCGGGCCATGGCCTGGATCGCCTCTTCGGCCTGGCCCGACGACCGCGTCACGACCAGCGCCGAGAGCTCGTCCACGGCCTTCTCGAGCTTGCCGTGCGCCGCCTCGGCCGAGGTCATCATCATCGCGGCCTGGGCAAGCCCACCCGACTTCATCTCGATCGTGTCCTTGGCGGAACGCGAGAAGTCCACAAGGACTCGCTCGATGGCCTCGAAGCGCGGCTTGAGGTCAGGCGTCGCCGCCGCCTTCAGCTGCCCGACCTGCTCGGCGAAGGCGGTGAACTCCTGCGCGATCGACTTGTCCAGCGCCTCGATGCGCTTGGCCTTCATGCCCGCACCCTCGTAGGCGAGGCTGCGCATGACCATGGCATCGAGCTTGGCGGTGCGCGTCTTCAACTGGGCCAGTGCCGCCAGGTCCGGCAGTCCGCGCTGGCTCAGTTCGTGCAGCGCCGACCCCGCCTGCTGGTTGCCGAACCAGCCGACGCCGGCCACGATGAGCAGGCAGACGATGACGAACAGAGGTGCCATCAGCACCTTGACGGCGATGGGCAGGTTGACCAGCAGCTTCTTCATGGCAGGACCGGCGGGAAGCGTTGAAAGGGCGGCGCGCGTGGCGCCGCCGCTCTTCAGGGCACGTCAGCGATAGACGCCGACACCGACGAACATGTCGGCGCCCGGGACCCGCTGGATGAAGGCGGACTTGTCCTCGATCTTCTTCGAGACCGGGTGCGCCCACTCGTAGTCGACCCAGCCGGCGCCGGTCTTGGCCGCCAGGGCCACCATCTCCTTGCCGAACTCCTTGCCCGACGCGTCCTTCACGTCCAGCGAGTTGCGGCCCATCAGCTTGTCGCTGATGTGGAAGCGCATCACGCCGCCGAACTCCATGACGAAGGGGTACAGGTCCTTGGGCATCCAGCGCTTGCGGTCAGCGGCGAAGTCCTTCGCTGCCTGCTCGAGACCGACCTTCTTGATGTGGGCGACAGCGGCGTCGTTGAGCGCGCGGGCCTCTTCCTTCGAGCCCCGTTCCTGGGCGAAGGCGGGTTGGAGCAGGGCTGCGCCGAGCAGGGCGGCGGCGAGGAAGGAGCGGCGGACGATGGACATGGGGGCCTCCAGGAAGGATGAGGTTCAGGTTGAGAGGGGTGGAACGGGCACTTCGATTCAAGGGCTATCGGTCCCGAAGGCTGACACTTGAGCGTCAGCGATGACACCGACGGGGCCGATCACCACGACCGGCATCATTTGTCCGGCCGCTCCACGGCAATCCATCGATATGGCCCGATGGCCGAGCCCTGTTCCGCGCAAGCACCGATCCGGTGCCCCCGGGCGAGGCCGCAAGCCACAATCGCTGCATGAGCACCTCCGAATCCTTCTTCGCGCAGAGCTACGCCGAGGCGCGCACCAAGTTCACTGCCGCCGCCGAGGCGGCCGGCCTGGACGTGCACGCGCACGTCCACCCGCTCGTCGGCCGCGACGGCGAGGTGCTGGCGATGGACGTGGCACGCTTCGGCCCGGCCGATGCACGCTCGCTACTGGTCATCTCCAGCGCCTGCCATGGCGCCGAGGGCTTCTGCGGCTCGGGCGTGCAGAACGCGTTGCTCGCCGACGCCGGCTTCCACGCCGCCGCACAGGCCGCTGGCGTGGCCGTGCTGTACGTGCACGCGCTCAACCCCTACGGTTTCTCGTGGATCCGGCGCACGACGCAGGAAAACGTCGACCTCAACCGCAACTGGCAGGACTTCGACCATCGCAATGGGGGGCCGCCGCCGCTGCCCGCCAACCCGGGCTACGACGAGATCGCGCGCTTCGTGGTACCCGCCACCTGGCCGCCGCCGCCCGAGAACGAAGCCGGCCTGGCCGACTTCTCCCGGCGCCACGGCGAGCGCGCGCTGCAGGCCGCGCTGAGCCAGGGCCAGTACACGCACCCCGAGGGCCTGTTCTTCGGCGGCCACCGGCCCACCTGGAGCCGGCAGACGCTGGCGCACGTGCTCGAGGAGCAGGGCCAGCGCTGCGCGCGGCTGGGCTGGATCGACATCCACACCGGCCTCGGCCCGAGCGGCCACGGCGAGCGCATCTTCGCCGACCGCAACGACCCCGTGTCGCTGGCGCGCGCCCGCGCCTGGTGGGGCGTCGGCGGCGCGACGGTGACTTCCATGTACGACGGCTCCTCGGCGTCGGCCGAGCTGACCGGGCTGCTGTTCAATGCCGCCTACCTGCACTGCCCGCAGGCCGAGTACACCGGCCTGGCGCTGGAGTACGGCACGCTGCCGATGAACGAGGTGATGACCGCTTTGCGTGGCGACCAGTGGCTCTACAACCACCCGGAGGCAGGCGCCGAGCAGCGCACCGCCCTCAAGCGGCAGATGCGCGACGCGTTCTACGTCGACACGCCGCTGTGGAAGCGGCAGGTCGTCGAGCAGGGCCTCGAGGTGGCGCAGCAGGCCGTGGCCGGGTTGGCGGGCCGGTAAGGCGGCCCCTCAGCACACCGCCTGGTCCACCCACCGCCACGCTCCCGCCGGCAGGTCGGTCGGTAGGCGGAGCGCGCCGAAGTCGCTTCGGTGCAGGGCCTCGCAGCGGTTGCCGACGGCCGCGAGCATGCGCTTGACCTGGTGGTAGCGGCCCTCGGCGAGCGTGAGCGCCAAGGTCCACACGCCGGTGCGCTCGGCGGCCAGCGCGGCCACGAGGGCGGGGTCGTCATCGAGCACGACACCGTCGCGCAGGCGTTGCAGCTGTTCGTCGCTCACGGGGTGCTTCGCCGTCACCTGGTAGACCTTGGGCACGTGGTGCTTCGGGCTCGTCAGGCGGTGGATGAGCTGGCCGTCGTCGGTGAAGAGCAGCAACCCCGTGGTGTCTTCGTCGAGCCGACCGATGGGTTGCACGCCACGCTGGCGCAGCGGCGCCGGCAGCAGGCTCATCACGCTCGGATGGTGCCGGGGCTTCTGCGAGCACTCGTAGCCCGCCGGCTTGTGCAGCATCACCACCGCCGGCACGTGGAACGCCCAGGCCACGCCGTCGACCTCGAACACCAGGCCCTCGGTGGCGAATTCCTCGCCCGGGTCGTCGACGACACGGCCGCCGATGCGCACGGCGCCGGCCGCCACCAGGCCCGCGCACACGCGGCGCGCGCCGAAGCCCTGTGTGAAGAGAACCTGTGCCAGCCTCATCGGCCGCGACCGGGCGGCGCTCAGTACACCACCACCGAGCGGATCGACTCGCCGCGCTTCATGAGCGCGAAGCCCTCGTTGATGTCTTCCAGCTTCAACCGGTGCGTGATGAGCTCGTCGATGCGGATGCGGCCGTTCATGTACCAGTCGACGATCTTGGGCACGTCGGTGCGGCCACGCGCGCCGCCGAAGGCTGAGCCCTCCCACTTGCGCCCGGTGACGAGCTGGAAGGGCCGCGTGCTGATCTCCGCGCCCGCCTCGGCGACGCCGATGATGATGCTGCGGCCCCAGCCCTTGTGGCAGCACTCCAGCGCCTGGCGCATGGTGTTGGTGTTGCCGATGCATTCGAAGCTGTAGTCGGCGCCGCCGTCGGTGAGCTGCACGATGGCGTCCACCACGTGGGGCACCTCTTTCGGGTTGACGAAATGCGTCATGCCGAAGCTGCGCGCCATGGCCTCGCGCGCCGGGTTGACGTCGACGCCGATGATCTTGTCGGCACCCACCAGCTTGGCGCCCTGGATGACATTGAGCCCGATGCCGCCGAGACCGAACACCACGACGTTGGCACCCGCCTCCACGCCCGCGGTGAAGATGACGGCGCCCACGCCCGTGGTGACGCCGCAGCCGATGTAGCAGACGATGTCGAATGGTGCGTCCTCGCGGATCTTCGCCAGCGCGATCTCGGGCACGACGACGTGGTTGGCGAAGGTGCTCGTGCCCATGTAGTGCAGCAGCGGCTTGCCGTCGAGGCTGAAGCGCGAGGTGCCGTCCGGCATCAGCCCCTTGCCCTGCGTGGCGCGGATCTTCTGGCAGAGGTTGGTCTTGCGCGAGAGGCAGAACTTGCACTGCCGGCACTCGGGCGTGTAGAGCGGGATGACGTGGTCGCCGGGCTTGAGCGTCGTCACGCCGGCGCCCACGTCCATCACCACGCCCGCGCCCTCGTGGCCGAGGATGGCCGGGAACAGGCCCTCGGGGTCGGCGCCGGAGAGCGTGTACCAGTCGGTGTGGCAGATGCCGGTGGCCTTGACCTCCACCAGCACCTCGCCGGCACGCGGGCCTTCGAGGTCGACGGTCTCGATCGTCAACGGGGAGCCGGCCTTCCAGGCGACGGCGGCGCGGGTCTTCATCGGGGGACTCCTGCTTCTGCGAAGGGCGAACCATAACCTGCGGCGATGCGGGCTCGCGGGCCGTCTCGGGCGGGCACCTCTTGCGGTGGTTGCCTTCGGTGAGATCGGCGGACTCGATGCGTGCCGGGTCTCGCCCCGGCGGGCGAGTCACCTTCATTTGCTGGCCCAAATGAAAGTGACCAAAGCAAAGGGCCTGATGTCCTGCACTGATGGATTGCTTACTGAGGCGGGCCTCAATTTGGCCGGCGCGCTTCGGCACGAAGAACGGCTGCGTCTACCCTTTGCGCCGCTGCGGCTTGAACCGACAACTCGCCTTCGAGCACGGCTCGCTGTCTTTGAGCCAAGGGCGATGCGAAGCGAGCCCGCAACGAGGCTGGGCGGAACGATCGAGCTGCCCCCGACAAACAGTAAGTCGCATGAATCTTCTGTCCGGAGCGAGACGGCAAAACTGAGGCCCGCATCCGTAGCAAGAAGTCTTGTCAGGACATCAGGCCCTTTGCTTTGGTCACTTTCATTTGGGCCAGCAAATGAAAGTGACCCGCCCGCCGGGGCGGGACCCGGCCGACATCGAGTCAGCCGTCGCCACCGAAGCGAGCCATCCGCCCGGTGTCGGCGCAAAGACGAGGCGCGCAACGCTCAGCACACCCCCACCGCGTGCATCGGCACATCCCCGATCTCCGCCATCTTCTCGTCCAGCCGGCGAGTCATCCGCGCCACTTCACTCGCATAGGCGGGGTCGCCGAAGCAGTTGATCAACTCCAGCGGATCCCGCTCGCAATCGAAGAACTCCCACTCCGCCGCCTCGCCCCCGGGCAGCGTGCCCGCCAGCCCGAGGCCCTGGTTGTACCAATGGATCAGCTTGTAGCGCGCGTCGCGGATGCCGTAGTGCGCGTAGGCGTTGTGGAACTCGTCCCGGTGCATCCAGTAGCGGTGATAGGCGATGTCGGGCCAGTCGGCCGGCCGCTCGCCACGCAGCAGCGGCACGATGCTGTGGCCCTGCATGTAGCTCGGGATGCGCTGGCCGGCGAGTTCCAGGAACGTCGGCGCGAAGTCGACGTTGCTCACCATCGCGTCGCACACGGAGCCCGCGCGCACCGCCGCCGGGTGGCGCAGCACGAAGGGCATCTGGAAGCTCTGCTCGTACATGAAGCGCTTGTCGTACCAGCCGTGCTCGCCGAGGAAGAAGCCCTGGTCGCTGGTGTAGATGACGACCGTGTTCTCCGCCAGGCCCTGCGCATCGAGCTCGTCGAGCAGCCGACCAACGCCCTCGTCGATGGCGGCGATGGTGCGCAGGTAGCGCTGCATGTAGCGCTGGAACTTGAAGCGGTCGTACTGCTCCTTCGTTTCGAAGCGGAAGACCTCGCCGGTGCGGATGCAGGTGAAGCGCAGGGCTTGCACATCGCGCACGTCGGCCACCACCGGCAGCTTGCGCACGCAGCTGCCGGGGAGCAGCGGCTCGCCAACCTCGCGGCCGCCCTCGGGCTGCACGAGGCCGAGGTCGAGGTAGGTCATGTCCACCGCGACGCGCATGCGCGCCGCGGCCGCAGCGGCGGCGCGGTGCCGGTAGTCGTCGTCGAAGGTCTCCGGGATACGGATCTCCTCGGTATACAGGCCGTCGTGCCGCGGGTGGTTCTCCCAGCTGCGGTGCGGCGCCTTGTGGTGGCACATCAGGAAGAAGGGACGGTCGCGGTCGCGCTGGCGCAGCCACTCGATGCTGAGGTCCGTGACGATGTCGGTCACGTAGCCGGGCCGCTGTACCACGCCGCCCGGCTCGTGAAAGACGGGGTCGAAGTACAGGCCCTGCCCCGGCACCACCGACCACGCATCGAACCCCGTGGGCTGGTGCGTCGGACCCTCGCCGAGGTGCCACTTGCCGAAGAGCGCCGTCTGCCAGCCGGCGGCGCGCAGGTGCTTGGCGACGTGCGGCAGGCGGTTGTCGAAGTGGTCGGCGAGCGTCATGACGCCGTTCACGTGGTTGTAGGTGCCGGTGAGGATGCTGGCGCGGCTGGGCGTGCAGATCGAGTTGGAGACGTAGCAGCGGTCCAGCCGCAGGCCCTCGTTGGCGATGCGGTCGATGTGCGGCGTGCGGTTGAGCCCGTGCCCGTAGCAGCCGATGGCCTTGGCCGCGTGGTCGTCGGCCATGATGAAGAGAATGTTGGGCGAGGGCATGCGCGGGTCCGTGTGTTCTGCGACGTGGGAAGACATGCATGCTAGCCACTCGCTGCTCGGTGAAATCCCCGGCACGGAAGGGCTTGCGGGCCGCGCAACATCGGCCTCGCTGCGGTAGGCCGGGCGCTGCCGCCTCCCGCGACCCGGCGCCGCCTCTGCAGCAACGTCCCACCCGCCCCGCCTCCCATTCGTGAGCGATTCCTCCGCGCAGGCCCTGCAACAACAACGGCAACGCCGCCGCATGCGCCGGTTCAACGTGCTGGCGGTGTTGCTGGGGCTGGGCCTGTGGGGCCTGCTCGGCTGGGCCAAGCTGGCCGGGCTGCCCGGTCCGCAGGAGGTGCTGGTGCGCGCCTGGCAGATGCTGGGCGACGGCTCGCTGGCGCGCGACGCGCTCGCCTCCGTGCGGCGCGTGCTGCTCGGCTTTGCCATCGGCACGGCGCTCGCCATCCCGGTCGGCTTTCTGATGGGCTGGTATGTCTGGGCGCGCGGCCTCTTCGAGCCCTACGTGCAGTTCTTCCGCACCATCCCGCCGCTGGCGATGATCCCGCTGGCCATCGTCTTCCTCGGCATCGGCGAGGTGCCCAAGGTCTTCGTCATCACGCTCGCCGCCTTCCTGGTGTGCGTCATCGCCACCTTCCAGGGCGTCATCAACGTCGACCGCGTGCTCATCAACGCCGCCCGCGTGCTCGGCGCCGGCGACGCGCAGGTCTTCCGCCGCGTCGTCATCCCGGCCTCGATGCCCTACATCCTCGTCGGCATGCGCACG
>JAEUPE010000070.1 GCA_016790435.1 Rubrivivax sp.
CTGCACGTGGACGGCCTGGGGGGCTCGGGCGGCGGCGGCAACGGCGCCGGCGACGGCGGTGGCGGCCACTTCGCCGACGGCGTGGTGAACTCGGCGCTGCGCTTCCGCGCGCAGGCGCCCATCGTCGACCAGCTGCTGCGCGAGATCGGCCTGGAAGGCGGCGACATCCAGCGCCTGACGGCCGCGGCCGCCGGTGGCGCTGCCGCGCTGCCGCCGGCGACGCCGCAACCCAAGGAGTGAGCGGGCGATGACCCTCTCGAGACTGCCGAACGAAGGCGCCGCCGCATGATCCGCGTCTACGTCTCCAGCGTCGTCGACGCCGGCGCCGACACGGTGTGGAGCCGCATCCGCGACTTCAACGGGCTGCCGCTGTGGCACCCGGCCATCGCCGACAGCCGCATCGAGAACAACGAGCCGAGCGACCGCGTCGGCTGCATCCGCCACTTCCACACGCGCGACGGCGGCATGATCCGCGAGCGGCTGCTGGCGCTCTCGGACTACGACTACACCTGCGTCTACGAGATCCTCGAAAGCCCGATGGGCGTGGCCAACTACGTGGCGACGCTGAAGCTCAGCCCCATCACCGACGGCGGGCGCACCTTTGCCGAGTGGAGCGCCGAGTTCGACTGCGCCGAGGGCCGCGAGCACGAGCTCACCGAACTCATCGGCAATGGCGTCTTCCAGGGCGGGTTCGACGCCTTGAAACGCCACTTCTCTCGTCGATAGAAGCGCCGTGCTGCAGAAGGTCGTCCGCTCGACCGTCATCGACGCGCCCATCGAGCGCGTCTGGGCCGTCATCCGCGACTTCAATAGCCACGACCAGTGGCATGCGGTGGTGGACGCCAGCCGCATCGAGCGCGGCGAGAAGAGCGACCAGGTCGGCTGCGTGCGCAACTTCACCCTGAAGGACGGCGCCCACATCCGCGAGCAACTGCTGACGCTGGACGACCGCCACTACAAGAGCACCTACTGCATCGTCGAGGCCACGGTGCCCCTGCAGCGCTACGTGGCCACCGTGACGCTGAAGCCGGTGACCGACGGCAACCGCACCTTCTGGCACTGGGAGAGCACCTTCGCCACGCCGCCCGGCATGGAGCGGGAGCTGACCGACATGGTGGCAAAGGGCGTGTACGAGGCGGGCTTCGAGAACCTGCGCAAGCATCTTCGCGAAGGCGGCGACTTGCGCGTGCCGGGTGCCTCGCGCGAGTCGACGCTGGCGACGATGCAGTCCGGCATGCCACGGGCGTTGCCCGTCGCCTCGCGCCGCATCGTCGTCAAGCACTACGGCGGCCCCGAGCAGATGGTGCTGGAAGACGCCGATTGCCCCGCCCCCGGCCCGGGCGAGGTGCGCATCCGCCAGCGCGCCATCGGCGTGAACTACCTCGACATCTACCTGCGCCGCGGCTGGATCCCGCCCATGATGGCCGAGGGCGGCACCCCAGGCATGGAGGCCGCCGGCAGCGTGCTCGACTGGGGCGAGGGGGTGCACGGCTTCCTGCCCGGCGACCGCGTGGCCTATCTCTGGCACGCGCCCGGCAGCTACGCGCACGTGCGCAACGTGCCGGCCGACGCGGTGGTGCGCCTGCCGCCCACCGTGGAAGACGAGACCGCCGCCGCGCTGCTGCTGAAGGGATTGACGGCCGACTACCTGGTGCACGACCTCGGCCAGCTCGACCGCCCGCGCCCCGGTGGCGCCCCGCGCGTGCTGGTGCATGCCGCCGCCGGCGGCGTGGGCCTGCTCGTGTGCGCGTGGGCGCGCAAGCTCGGCGCCACCGTCATCGGCACCGTCTCCAGCGAAGCCAAGGCGCGCCTGGCGCGCGAGTACGGCTGCCAGCACGTGATCGTCGGCACCCACTACCGCTTCGCCGATGCCGTGCAGAAGCTTGGCGGAGCCGACGTGCTGATCGACGGCCTGGGCGAAGCCGCGCGCGACGAGAACCTCGCCGCCCTCGCCCGCCGCGGCCACTGGATCAGCCTGGGCAACGCCACCGGCGCACTGGCGCAGGTGGACACGCAGGCTCTGCTGGCCAAGAGCATCACCTTCTCGCGGCCCGTGGTCTTCGACTACGTGGCCACCCGCGCCGAGCTGGAGCGGCGCGCGGCGCGGCTGTGGGCAGCGCTGGCCGATGGCGCCTTGCGCGTGCCGCCGGTGGAGCGGCACTCGCTCGCCGGCGCGACGGAGGCGCATGCGCGGCTGGAGCGAAGGGCGACGAGCGGGGCGTTGGTGTTGCTGGCCTGAGTCGTTCGGCGCTCGCCGGGACTGGCGAGGTTGCGTGCTTGCTTTCACGGCTGGCGCGGCAAGGCCGCCTGCGCCGATCCGCCGTCGGGGCTTAGGTCGGCGGTCGGCGCCCGCAACAAGTTGCGGGCGCCGACTCCGCTGCGATGCTCGCGCCCGTGGCCCACGCCGCGGAACTCGCTGCGCTCACTGCGTTCGCTCTGCTCAAACACCCGCGGCGAGCATGAGGTGGATGCGCGCGAGTACGCGCGCGGGCCACGGGCACGGCGCTTCTCGCCGCCTCCGATGCGCCCGCCGGCGGCCCGGCGCAGGCGGCCTTGCGAGACGGTCAGTGGGATTTCGACGACCGGAACCGGCCAGGAGCGGTCGATCAGGTGCTTTCCGCGAAGCGGACCCTCCGGGACTGCTCACGGCTCTGCCCGGACAATGTTGGCATGCCGCCCGCCAAGGTCCCCAGCTACAACCTCGCCCGCTTCGACTTCGTGTCGATCCGACTTGCCGTGGCCTGTGCGCGGACCGGCAACCTGACCGAGGCCGCCCGCGAGTGCCACCTCGTGCTGCCAGCGGCGAGCCGCCGCCTTCGAGAGCTGGAGCGAGCCCTGGGGGGAGCCCTGTTCGAGCGGCACTCGCGCGGCGTC
>JAEUPE010000172.1 GCA_016790435.1 Rubrivivax sp.
GCCGCCTTGCCCGCGCGGCAGCCAGGGGGCATCATCTGCCGCGCGGGCACGGCGGCCTTCCTCACGGGTCGCGTTAGCTCGAACGTTAGGCCGCACAAGCACCCACTTGCGAATGATCACATGCCTCCAAAGCCCAAGCCCCCAGCACATACCACTGCGGCTGACACAACGCGTGCTGTCAACGACCTCATGGGCGCGCTGGTTCACCCTGCGAAGAGCGAGATCGAAGCGCTTCGTGCAGCGATCCTGGAGGTACACCCGTCCGTTCAAGAAGGCGTCAAGTGGAACGCGCCGAGCTTCAGGACTACCGACTATTTCGCGACGACGAATCTACGAACGAAGCGCGGCATTGGGGTGGTGCTGCACTTCGGAGCCAAAGTGCGTGATGTAACGACGGGCCCTGAGTCGATTGCCGACCCAGACAAGCTTCTGACCTGGGTGGCCAAGGACCGCGCGACTGTCAGCTTCATCGACATGAGTGACCTCCAAGCCAAGAAGGCTGCGTTCCAAGCCGTGCTGAAGCAGTGGATCGCCCATGTTTGAAGCTGGCTTTCGCGAAGTGCGGCCTGACCCCTCGTTCAACACGCGACGCCCAACGGCGTGGCGCCTGGGCCGCGAGGCCCCCGCCGTCGATGTTGCGCCTCGCGGCCCAGGCGCCACGCTGCCGGGGTCGCGTTGGCTCGAAGCGTCGCATTCCACCGGTTGAGGACCTATGGACCTCGTTCATTGCATCTACTGCAGCGCCGCAACGAAGGGCTTCAGCCCCGCCGACCTCGCCACATTGTTGGCTGAGTGTCGTGAGAAGAATGCGAGGGCGGGGCTCACGGGCATGCTTCTGTATAGCGACGGGACCTTCTTTCAGGTGCTGGAGGGTGATCGGCCGGTGGTCGAAGCTCTCCTTGAGAAGCTGACCTCGGACAGGCGGCACGATCGTGTCACGAAGATCATTCTGGAACCGATCGAGCAACGTTCATTTGCGCAGTGGACGATGGGGCACTCCAAGATCACGAAGAAGCAACTCGCGGATATCCCAGGTCTGAACGACTTCTTCGCACATGCGCAGTCCTACATGGAACTCGGCGAAGGAAGGGCCAAGGCATTGCTCAGCGCGTTCAAGGAAGGCGCGTGGCGCCTCTCGCTTTCTTGAGCCATGAGCGCAAGCAAGAAGTGCAACTCCGCCGTGAACAGAACAGCCACGATGGGGCGGAGGCATGAGGAGCGCATGCAAGGTGCCCTCCGGAAACGAATCCGAAACAAGAGGTCGGCACACTTTCCCGCGGACCCTGGCGCGGTCGGGGCCACATCGGGAGAACCCGCATGAGCAACGCTACTCGGCTGGCCGTCAGTGCTCTGGTCGCCTTCTTGTGCACAGCAGCAAGCACTGCTTTGCTCTACGCCGCCAAGATCCCTTTCCCGCCGCCGCTTGCGCTTGATGCAATTGCGCAGTGGCTGGTCTTTGCAGCGGTGGTCCATAGCGTCACACGCCTGGGCTTCTTCTTGGCTCAGCGCGTCGCGCCAGAGCTGGCAAACGCAGCAGCATCGTCGCGGAGCAGTGCTGCCTAACCCCTCGGTCAACACGCGACCCCTGGGCGCCACGCTGCCGGGGTCACGTTAGCTCGAACGTTTGGCCGCACAACCACGCCGTGCGAGTCCTCGAACGACGAGCCCTGTTGCGAGCCGCTGGTGTGTTGGCAGCCTTGCCGACCATCGCTCGGGCCGCGGCGCCGCCTGTCGAAGGCGGTTGCACGTTGGCGGTTGCCAAGCTGCGCCAAGGCCAACTGGTCGACAGACTCCCTGAAGACAGCTGCGGCGCGTCGGCAGACTCATCGGCAGTCTTTCAAGCCGCGTCACTTGCAAAGCCTGTCGTCGCCACTTTGGCACTGAAGTTCGTGCTGCGCGGCCAGCTGGATCTGGAGCGACCACTCAGCGAGCTCCTCCCTGAGGGGTATGTGCATCGACAGAACCTGTTCGCCCTGCGCGAGCCGCCCGTCGTGGACGTCGTACCCAGCGAGGTGCTGGAGCAACTGACAACGCGCCACCTGCTCTCGCACACCTCGGGTCTACCGAACTGGTCGGACCGGGCACCGCTCCGGCTGGCCGCCAAGCCCGGTACGCGTTGGCGCTACTCCGGTGAAGGCTACGTGCTTCTCCAGCACCTTCTGCAAACGATGACCGGCATGCCCTTGAACGCGTTGGCATCGGCGGAGTTGTTCGAACCGCTCCGCCTGCGAGACACCGCGTTCAAGCTCACAGACCGAATCGCAGCTTCGTTGGTCCCCGGTCGCTCCGCCTCCGGACAGATTCGCCAGCTTCGCTTTCCCTATGAAATCGCGGCAAGCTCGCTTTACACCTCTGCGCCGGACTATGCGCGCTTCATGGCTGCCACGCTCGACGACCCACGCCTGCTGAACCTCATTACCGATGCACCAGTCCCCGTGCCTGGCGCACCGGCGGTCCACTGGGGGCTTGGGTGGGCGATCGAGCAGTCAACGGACCATCGCGCCATCTGGCATTGGGGCCGCAACCCAGGATTCCGCGCGCTGGCCATGGCCGACCTCGCGTCGAAGGATGCCGTTGTGGTGCTGGCAGCCACGGAGGGCGGAATGCCTCTGGCCAAGTCAGCGGTTCGTCAAGTCTTGCCCGGTTCACATCCAGGACTTGACCTTCACCTCGTCCAGTGACAGTGCGGCCCAATCCTTCGCCCAAAACGCGACCCCGCGAGACCGCGACGGACACCGCTTCTTCATGACTCCCAGAACCCGTCGCGTGCTTCAAGCCGTCCTGTACGAGGTGTTTGCCGCCGCCTTCGTGGGGCCGGTTCTCGGCCTCGCCTTCGACCAGCCGCAGTCATCCACCTTTCTGCTCGCCGTCGTTCTCTCGAGCATCGCCCTGTGCTGGAACTATCTGTTCAACGCGCTCTTCGAGCGATGGGAGTCTCGCCGGGCCGTCAAGGGCCGGAGCATGGCCCGGCGGCTCGCACATGGCGCCGGCTTCGAAGGTGGGCTCACCGTGATCCTCGTGCCCGTCATGGCGCTGTGGCTGAACACCTCGCTCCTGGTGGCGTTCCTGGCCAACCTGGGTCTCCTGGCGTTCTTCTTCTTCTATGCGATCGGCTTCACCTGGGCATTCGATCGGGTGTTCGGCTTGCCGCAGTCCGCCGTTCAAGCGCCGTAGGGCCCGACACACCCGCGCCCGTGCGGCAAAGTGTCGATCTCGCTGCGCGTCGTTCGTCGTGTGGGTTGGGGCAACAAAATAGCGCAAGGAGCACCGACCGTGCGATTCATCATCACGGCCCAGCCGGGCAGCCACGAAGCCACGCCAGACGCCGCGGGCGCACCCACCGAGCAACTCCTCACCGAGTACATGCGGTTCAACGAGGAGATGCACAAGGCGGGCGTCCTGGTGGCGTCCGAGGGCCTGAACCCGGCGGCGCCCGGCGCGCGCATCGCCACGGCCCAGGGCAAGCGCCATGTCGTCGATGGCCCCTTCGCCGAGTCCAAGGAGCTGGTCGGCGGCTTCTACGTCATCGACGTGGGCTCGCTCGAAGAGGCGGTGGGTTGGGCCTTGCGGGCCCCGTCCGGCATGGGCGTGGATGACATTCTCGAGGTGCGCCAGCTGACCGGGCCCGGTGACCTGCCGCCCGACATCCTGAGAATCATCGAGGCCGCCGCGCCCACCTGGAGCCGGTCGGTATGGCAGGCAAGAAGGTAGGCGTGAGGGTAGACGTGAGCACCATGCCCCTGCGTTGCCGACTTCCTGTCGTTGCCGCCGCACTCGCGGCGTGCGGCGTCGCGGCCGCCCAGCCCGCTAACCTGCTGTCCAAGCTGCGCAGCGGGGGAGAGGTGACCTGCCAGCCTGCCCATCCGGTCTTCTGCGCCAACGTCCACGTCACTTGCGTGGGGCCGACGCGGGTGGCGAGCTTTCCGTTTCGGCTGCGGGCCAACGAGACATCCGGCGCCATCGAGGCGCCGGAAGACGCAGCGCCGGAAAACGCGGCAACGATGGGCGCGCTCTATGAACGGGCCGGCGCCACCTGGGACGCTGCCACGGAGAGCCTGATCCTCCGTCCGCGCGATGCCCAGGGCTACATCCGGCTGCACCCGGATGGTCGGTACACCTTCAGGTTCTACGTGGGCGCCGCGGGTGTCATGTCGCTCGGGCGGTGCGAGTAGAGGCGAGCCATCGCCACGCCGGCGCCTGCCTTGGCTACCAGGAGCCACCGATGGAAATCCGAGATCGACATCGCGGCCGCCTGATCGACCACATCGGCCTGGTCGTGCGGGACATGGCGGCGAGCAAGGCCTTCTACAGCGCGATCTTCGGAGTGCTGCAGATCCCCATTGGGGGCTCGGACGAGCGCAACTTCTGGGCCGATGAGCTGTTCCTCGCCACCATCGACAGCGAGGACGTGCAGGGCGAACCGACCGGGCGCCATCACCTGGCGTTCCAGGCGCAAGACCGGGCGATGGTCGACGCCTTCTACCGGGCCGCCATGGCGCATGGCGGCCGGGACAACGGCCTGCCCGGCGAGCGCTCTTACCACCCGGGCTACTACGCCGCTTTCGTGCTGGACCCGGATGGCAACAACATTGAAGCCGTGTTCCACGGCGAGTCCGAGCGCAGCGCGGCTTCGGTGCGCATCCGGTACCGCATCGGCGGCGCCACCGAAGAAGGCGCCTCCTGACCCCTCCTGACCGGCCGGGTCTGAGAAGACACTCGAGGCTGGTGCCAAGATCGAGGCCCCACCGGAGACTGCCACCCATGTTCACCGCCGAATTCCTCATCACATCGCTCATCGTCGTGCTCATCCCGGGCACCGGGGTCGTCTTCACCGTGTCCACGGGGCTGGCGCTGGGCCGGCGCGCGAGCATCTTTGCTTCGGTGGGCTGCACGCTGGGCATCGTCCCGCACCTGCTGGCCACGATCCTGGGCCTGGCCGCCGTCATGCACACGAGCGCGCTCGCGTTCCAGGCCCTCAAGGTCGCGGGCGTCGTGTACCTGCTCTACCTCGCGGTCGCGACCTGGCGCGATCGTTCGGCCTTTGCCGTGCAACCGCTGCAAGGCAAAGGCGGCGCGCTCGGCCTGGTCACCAAGGCCTTTCTGCTGAACATCCTCAATCCCAAGCTCACCATCTTCTTCCTGGCGTTCCTGCCGCAGTTCGTCGAGCCGGGCGCCGGCTCGCCGCTGCCTCAGTTGCTGGGCCTGAGCGCGGTCTTCATGGCCATGACCTTCGGCGTGTTCGTCGTCTATGGCCTGCTGGCGCATGCCTTCCGCAAGGCCGTCATCGAGTCGCCGGCCGTCCAGGCGTGGTTGCGTCGCGGTTTTGCGGCGGCCTTTGCCGGGCTCGGCGCGCAGCTGGCGGCGTCCGAGCGGTGAGGCCGAAGGCCGGCGTGCCCGGGGTCGAAGCCCGTGTCGGCGTCGGTGTCGGTGTCGGTGTCCGTGTCGGTGTCGGCGTGCTCGTGCTGCACGAAGGCCTCGTGCTGCTCGGCAAACGGCTGGGTTCGCACGGGGCCGGCACCTGGTCGGCGCCGGGCGGCAGGCTGGAGTTCGGTGAACAGATCGAGGAATGCGCGGCCCGCGAGCTGAAGGAAGAGACCGGCCTCGCGGCCAGCAGCTACGAGCTCGGCCCCTACACCAACGACCTCTTCGAGGAGGTGCAGGAGCAATACGTGACGATCTTCGTGGTGGCGCGCGGCATCCGCGGCAGCCCCGTGAACCTCGAGCCGGGCAAGTGCGAAGGCTGGGCCTGGTTCAAGTGGGGTGCCTGGCCCGCGCCGCTGTTCAAGCCGGTCGAGTCGCTGATGCGCATCGGCTGGCGGCCCGGCGGGGCCTGACCTCGCTGCAGTGCACACACACGGAAGGCATCTCATGGAACCGATCGAGGCTCGTTCAGATTCCAGGCACCGGCGGCTCGCGGCCAGCCCGGCCGCGGTGTTCGCGGCCATGAGCGACCCCGCGCGCATCGCCCGCTGGTGGGGCCCCGATGGCTTTACCAACACCATCCACCGGTTCGACTTCGTGGCCGGCGGGAGCTGGCTGCTGACGATGCACGGGCCGGACGGCAAGAGCCACCCGAACGAGAGCCGCTTCACGCGCATCGTCCCCGACGAGCTGTTCGAGATCGAGCATTTCGGCGGACACCACTTCATCCTCACCATCGGACTGGTGCCGCAGGGCGAGGGCACGGAGGTGAGGTGGCGGCAGACCTTCGACACCGTGGAGCACTACGGGCGCATCGCCGAGTTCGTGGCCGCGGCCAACGAGCAGAACCTCGAGCGGCTGGAGGCCGAGGTCCGGCGCGGCGGCGGCGCGAGCTAGTTCATCCCGACGCAACCCGAATCACATGAATACAGCCCCGGCATCCAGACTCTCGAGCGCAGACAGATCGCGATTCGCGCGAATTGCTGGCGCCATGTACCTGCTCACGGGGGCATCCGCTCTCTTTGGTGAGGCGTATGTGCGCGGTTCCCTGCTCGTTGGCGAGAGCGCGGCGAAGACGGCTTCCAACCTGATCGAGTCGAACCTGCTGTACCGGATCGGCCTGGCGACAGACCTCTTGACGTTCACGGGTGTCGTCGTCCTTGTGTGGGCGCTCTATCAGCTGCTCAGCGAGGTCGACCGCCGCCTGGCCACCTTGGCGCTCATGTTTCGTCTTGTCGAGCTGGGCGTGCACTTCTCGGCCATCGGCCTGGGGATGGTTGCGCTGTCGCTGCTTGCCGGCGGCGAGTACACGCAGGGCTTCGCAGCGCCGGAACTTCACGGCTTGGTTGGCGTGGCGCTGCGCGCCCAGATGGCGGGCCTCGGCATCGGCTTCATCCCGCTGGGCCTGGGCTCGGCTTCGTTCGCTCTGCTGCTGCTGCGCTCCGGCTATGTGCCAAAGTTCCTGGCTGGGTGGGGCGTCTTTGCCTCACTGCTCCTGGCGGCCTATTCGTTCGGCGTGGTCCTCTCCCCCAACACCAGCGACTACTTCTACGTGGGCATGCTGCCCATGTTCATCTACGAGGTCTCGCTCGGCGTATGGCTTTTGTCCAAGGGCGTCCCGGCGAGTGCGCGAAGTGAGCCTTTCCCTTCATTGAAGCAGGCGCCGACGAGCGAGAGGTCGCGGTGAGCCAGCTTGGCATGGGCGTCATGAGTCACTCATCGATGAAGGTGCCGGCTGACCCGTACGCGGATTTCGTGCCTCATCCCCGCTTCGGCCGGGGGCCGCGAAGGACCGGGCTGGACCCCGCCAACACGCCCGACGGCTCGGTCTTCCTTCACTGGCACTCCGGGCCGGAGGTTCGGGTTCCTGGCACGGCGATCGCCGCCAACACCACCGACCAGTGCCAGGCCACGGTGCCCGTCACGCATTACTTCGACGCACGGCGGGTCTGCCGCCAGTGCGCGCGCCCCTTCCTGTTCTTCGCCGAGGAACAGAAGCACTGGTACGAGGAACTGAAGTTCCCGCTCGAGGCGGACTGCCTCGAGTGCGTTCCGTGCCGCAAGGCCGAGCAACGGCTGCAGGCAGCCCAGCGGAGGTACGCCTCGTTGCTGGGCCACCCGCAGCGCTCGGTGGCAGAGACGCTCGAACTCGTCGAGTGCGGTGTGTTCCTGGTCGAGGCTGGGGTGTTCTCGAAGAAGTCGCTGCCCAAGCTGCTCGGCCTGCTCAAGGCGGTCGGGGCGGCACCCGGCAGCGCGCACCACGAGCAGGCGCTGGTGCTCCGTGCGCGGGTCGTTGCGGCCGAGGTGCGATGACGCAGCGCCTCGCTCGCCGTGCGTCCGCTGCGCGTCGGACCGCTGCCTATGACTTCCGATACGGCTCCCGCCGGTACACCGCCGAGAACCCGAGTTCGCCCCAGCGCCGATGCGCCTACTCCTCGGCGCCCTGCGGGCTGACCAGGCGCATCGTCGTGCCGCGCTCGCTGTTGCGTTCCACCGTGACGCTCCCGCCATGGAGCTCCATCACGCGCCGCGCGATGAACAGGCCCAGGCCGTGCCGTCTTCCCGCGCCTGGCGTGCTTCCGGGTTCTTGATCGAAGAGTCGCGGCAACAGGTCGGCGTCGATGCCTGGCCCGGCGTCGACGATGTCGAAGATCACGGCGGGCGGCTCGTCCTGGTCGGAGATGCGCAAGGTGACGGCGGAGTCCGGTGGGCTGAACTTGAGCGCGTTGGACAGCAGGTTGCGCAGGGCCAGCCGCATGAGATTGGGGTCCATGGCCGCCGTGCGCGTGGCTGTCAGGCGCTCGACGTGCACGCGCGAGGCCTGTCCCGGCGGCATGTCGGCGATGGCCACGTCCACGAGGGTGTCGATGTCCACGTCGCCGCGATGCGCAGGGTGGCCGCGCGCGAGGAGCGAGGCCACGGCCAGCCGGTTGTCGATGCTGGCCTGGACCTCGCCGAGCACGACCTTGGCGCGCGCGAGGGGCTCGCGCACCGTCGATTGCGATTCGACCGCAAGGGCTGCGTTCGCTTCCTGCAGCGCGGCAGAAGCGTTGTGCAGCGGCTGGCGCACCTCATGCGCCAGGACGTCCAGCATCTCGCTGCGCTCACGCAGCTGGGCCAGCGCCTGCGCGCGCGCACGCGTGATCTCGGTGAACGCCTCGGCGGCCGTGCGGCGAGCCACGGCCAATGCACTGGCCACTTCGGCAATTTCCTTGATGCCGGAGTCGGTGGGGACCGGGAGGTCCCGCGCGTAGGCGTCCGCGACGCCGCGAAGCTGGCGTGCCGCAGACTGCGCGAACAGCACAGATCCGACGACGCCCAGTGCGGCGCAGAAGACCCATGCCGTGACGAGCTGGGTCATCGAGTCGCGGAGCTGCGCGTCGAGTGCGGCCACGGGACGTCCGACAATGATGTGCCATCCCGTGCCGGGCACGGGCGCGGCGGCGGCAACCGTCGCGATTCCTTCCCGGGTGGGAGCCCGGAAGACGCCGTTGCTCTCGCGGATGTTCTCCAGCACTTCGGGCCGGGCGGCCTGGCCGACCATGTGCTCCGGATCGCGCGAGCGGGCGATGACGACGCCGTTCTGGTCGATCACGGACGCGGTCCAGTCGGCCGGCCAGGCCTGCTCGTTGAGCCTCTTGCTGATCGCAGCGAGCTGCACGGACGCCCGCAAGACGAGCGTTCCAGCTGGACCCATGTCCATCGGGATCGCCACCTGGACTCCGGGTCTCCCGGTCACCGAACCCGCCATGAGCGGCGAGACGGTGCGAGGGGCGCCACGAAAGAGCAGCTGGTTGGATGCAGTGAAGTTCGACGCCGGAAGCAACGCGCCCAGTGGACGGTGGGTGTGAAACCTCTGAACGCCCGACTCGTCCGTGAGGGTGATGGCGCCGATCCGCGGGTCCGACTCGACCAGCCGGGCCGCCAGGGCATACGTGGCCGCGACATCTCCGGCTCGCACGCTGTCCGTCAGCGAAACCGTGCGCAGCTCGGCGTGGACGCTGTCGATCTCATGCCCGATCGCACTGGCCGCCACCGTCGCACGGCGGCTGAGGGCGGCCATGGCCTCCTGTTCCTGGCTGGCGAGATCGCGGTACAGGATGAATGCCGAGAAGGCGAGCATCGGCACGAATGCAAGGAGGCAGACGCCCGCCACCCAGAGATCGAGGCCCGCGCGGCGCCGGGTCTTCGCGGCGGCTTCATGGGCAACCGGGGCGCGGTCGGTGGGCACGGAGAGCTCGGTCAGGGTCTTCATCGTGGATGCAAAGCAGGCGCCACAGTGGTTGCAGGCGATTGTGGGCGTCTCCACACGGTTGCATGCCGCCGAGGAGCGGCCCGCGGGACGTGCCTCGGGGCTATGGCGCGCGCACGGCGACCACGACCACCGCGGCGCGCTCGGCGTCTTCGGCGCTTGCCGCGACGACCGTGATGCTCACGCTGGTCAGGGAGGCGTCCAGTTGCATCAGCGAGATGTCGAGCGTCATCCCGGGAAGGCCGAATTGCGCTGCCATGGCGACCACGAGTTCGCCGGCGGCGATGTGGCCGGACCGGCCGTCCGGGACACTGTCGACCTGCATGCTGGCCGTGCCATGCAGTTGGGTGACACGCACCGACCGAAGGTGCTTCGGGCCCACCCCGTCGATTCGCACTTGAACGGCTCGTGCCCCGACCTCGGCCGCTGGCAGGCCAGCGGCCATCGGGCTCGGCACGAAGCGGAGCAGCCACTCATTGGCCGCAAGCGGTGGGTGCGGGCGCCGCAACGCGATCGCCCGGCCGATGCGAATCAGTGCGGCGTCATGCATGGCCGGGTCCGGGTCTCGCGCGGAGGCTCGATACCGCCCTCTGCACTTGTTGCGTTTGCGCAAGCGAACCCACGGTTGAAACGGTTCGCTCGTCGACCGATGCGGCAACATGTTGGGCGCGTGCCCATGCGGAGCGGGGGGCATCGGGGCGCGCCATGATCGGCAAGATGCGCACGTGAGAAGGGAGCCCTGGTTTGTCGTATCGTCGCGAAGATCAGTCAGGGACGGCAAAGGTATTCGCAGCTGGCGAAGATCAGCGAATCTACCGCCTTTCTCCTTCCGCTCGTGAGGAGCCGATCCAGCCGGGTGCGACCTCGCTGGCTCGGCGCACCGTGCTGCCGAAGTCCATTGCCCTGATCGACGACGATCGCGAATACACCTCGGGGCTGTCGAAGCACCTGCAGGGTCTCGGCGTGGCCGTCGAGGTCTTCGGCGACAGCAACGACCTGCTCGCGCACCCCGACGCCTACGGCTTCGGGTTCTACGTGGCGGACCTGATGCTCCCTGGCGTTGACGGCGTCGACCTCATCAACATCCTGCGCCGGCGCACGGATGTGGGCGTGCTCGTCGTCTCAGGGCGGTTGGGGCCCGAGGTCTTCAAGGACGTCATCAACGCCGGTGCCGACATGTACCTGGTGAAGCCCGTCCAGTTCGAGCAGGTGGTGCTGGCCATCAAGGCGGTGCAACGCCGGGCCGGGCCGGCCGATCCGCTCCAGAACACCTGGCGCCTCGATCGCCGGGCGAGCCAGCTGGTCGCCCCCGACGGAGCGCGGACCGACCTGAGCGACGCGGATCTCGCGCTCCTCGAGTGTTTCCTCGAAGCCGGAGGTGAAGTCGTGCGGCGCGAGACCCTGCGCCAGCGCCTCGGGCGGCCAGCGGAGCAGGCCGAGGCCGGCCTGAGCGCCACGGTCTTCAGGTTGCGGCGGCGCATCGAGCGGGCCACGCCGCTCGCCGTGCCGCTGCAAACGAAGGCGGGCGTCGGGTACGTGTTCCGGGCGCCGCTGCTGACGATCTGACCTTCGCTGGATCGCGCCCCACGGGCTCCGCGCCCCGGGGTGGCGCCGCCCCTCACGGCGTGCTCGCAGGCAGGGCCCGCGCGGATATGGCGGGCAACTCGCCATCTATTCGCTGATATTCGCGAATGTTCGATGTTGGACACTGATTTCTGACGCCGGTCGAGCCCTCGGGGGAAACCGATCACGTCGGCAGCCGCCTAGGGCGGCCTGCACCAGCCTCAGTCCTCAGTCCACCCACGAGCGCGGCGTTTCCGCCTCGAACACCAAGATCAACCCATGGCAACGAACTTCTCTTTCGGCATCGCCAAGCGGCTGTACGCCGTGGTCGCCGTGCTCCTCCTCGCGCTGGGTGGCGTGGCCACCTTCGCCTGGATCAAGCTGCAGACCGTGCAGGACGACGCGCGCCGCACGGCGCAGACCCGCGTGCCCCAGCTGCAACGCATGGCAGCGCTCGAACTGGACGTGACCCGAACGTCCCTCCAGCTTCGGCACGCCATGCTCGCGCGCACGCCGGATGAACAAGCGGTGGCGCTCGGCGATGTCGCTGCCAAGCGCAAGCACATCGACGAGACGGTCAAGGCGTACTCGGAGGCCCTGTTCACTGCCGAGGGTCGCGAGCGGTTCACCAAGCTCCCGCCCTTGCTGGCGGGTTTCTGGCAGCACGGCGAGGCGAACATCGGCCTGATCCAGGAAGGCAAGAAGGCGGATGCGTTCGCCTACCTGGTCGACAAGACCATCCCCGCACGCAACGCGCTCCTGGCGGAACTCGCCAGCACCGTCAAGTTCCAGGAAGACCAGTTGCGCGCCGATCTTCAGGAGGTCGAGCGCGCGGCCGCGGGCACGCTCTACCTGCTCGTGGGCCTGCTCGTGGCCACGATGACCGGGCTCCTGGCCTTTGCCTGGCACATCGCGGCCGTGCTGCAGCGGCGTGTGGCGCAATCGCGGGGCGTGGCCGAGCGCGTGCGTGACGGTGACCTCACGCGCCCGGTGCAGGACGGTGCGCACGACGAGTTCAGCCCGCTCCTGGCGGCGCTGGGCGAGATGCAGGACTCGCTGACCCGCGTCGTCGGCACGGTGCGGGGCAATGCGGAGAGCGTCGCAAGCGCCAGCGCGCAGATTGCCCAAGGCAACCAGGACCTCTCGAACCGCACCGAGCAGCAAGCCAGCGCCCTGCAGGAGACGGCGGCGACGATGGACGAGCTGGGCAGCACGGTGCGCAACAACGCCGACAACGCGCGCCAGGCCAATCAGCTGGCCGACGGCGCCTCGGCGGTGGCCACCAAGGGCGGCGAGATGGTCGGCCGCGTCGTCGAGACCATGAAGGGCATCAACGACAGCAGCAAGAAGATCGCCGACATCATCTCGGTGATCGACGGCATCGCTTTCCAGACCAACATCCTGGCGCTCAATGCCGCGGTGGAGGCGGCGCGCGCCGGCGAGCAGGGTCGCGGCTTTGCGGTCGTCGCAGGCGAGGTGCGCTCGCTGGCCCAGCGCAGCGCCGAGGCGGCGCGCGAGATCAAGACCCTCATCACCGACAGCGTGGAGCGTGTCGAACGAGGCACGTCACTGGTGTCGGAAGCCGGCCGCACCATGGACGAACTGGTCGCTGCGGTGAAGCGCGTGAGCGACATCGTGGGCGAGATCAGCTCGGCAAGTGCCGAGCAGAGCACCGGCGTGACCCAGGTCGGTGAAGCCGTCGGCCAGATGGACCAGGCCACGCAGCAGAACGCGGCGCTCGTCGAGCAGTCGGCGGCCGCGGCGGAGAGCCTGCGGCAACAGGCGCAGCAACTCGTGCAGGCCGTGGCCGTGTTCAGGCTGGTCGCTCAACGAGAAGCGTCTGGCCCGGGCGCGCATGCGCAGGGCGTGGCCACGGGCAAGGACGAGGCGAAGCCTTCCAGCAGTGCCTCCCCGTGGCCTGGGAGCGAGCGCCGCGGCCCCAACCGGGCCAAGAACGTCGCGCGCCTCGCGCCAGCGTCGGCGTCCAAGCCGTCGGCGCAGGCCAGTGCCCCGGCGAGCAGCGAGCCCGCGGATGCGGCGACCCCCGCTGCGGCGCGCACCGGCACGGACGATGGCTGGCAGTCGTTCTGAGCCTGCTGGGCCCATCACCCAGAACGACCTGAGATGGAAGACAACCTGGTCCTCACGCTTTCCCTCGCCGCCATCGTCGCCAGGGAGGCAGCCGACCTGACGTCGGCCGCGACTCGCATCGTCGAACAGTGCGACGACCTGATCCGCGACCACCTCGGCAGATCGCGGCCGGTCGATTCGCAGGTGCTCTGCCGACTGGCCTCGATCATCGACGGGCAACGCGAGGTCATGTCCGGCCTGAGTGCGAACGCGCTCGTGGCCGTCCGGCTGGCGTCGAAGCAGTTGTCCGCGGCGCTTGGCACGGTGCGGGCGCCGCCGCCGGTCGACGGGGCGGCCACCGAGCACGAGCAGGCGGCCGGTCGGCTCCTCGCCGTCCTCGCGCAGCTCGAGCGCGCGATCAGAAGCTCGGAGACTCAGATGCGCGACGCGAGCGACTCGGTGTCGCAAACGGCCAGGCGGGCCGAACAAGGGCGGGTCTTCGAAGGATTGATGGGACGGCTCCTCGGGCGAAGGTCGGAGTGAGGCGCGTGCCCGAGGCGCAACGACCGGCCCGGCGCTGAGAGGCGGCGCCCGGCCGCCTCCCTGGGGGACTCTCGAGAGGGGAGTCCTGCGGGGCCGGCGCCTTGTCCACGACACCGGCCCGGTACATCATCGCCCTGCCAATGCGTTGGCATGGCGCGCCCGGCCACACCGGTTATGTGGTGGGCCGAGCGCCGAACGCCCCGACGTCCACCGAGGAGGTTTGCGATGAAGTGCGCCGTGATCTCTCTCAGCCTCGCTGCCGCCCTGCTCGCGGCGGGCTGCGGCAACACCGTGCTCGATGGGGCCGAAATCGGTTCCGGCAGCTACCTCCAGGTGCTCGCCTCAGGCCGCGTGATCGTCGAGCGCGACTTCTCGGGCACGGGCTTCCGGCCCTGCACCGCCGTGGCGGCGCGGATGATCCGCAGTGCGCCGGCCCTGAAGGGCCAGGTTCGGTGCGCGCCCGCGCCGGCCGACTCGCCTCTGCCCTACAGCTTTGTCGCGCATGTGCAGCAGAACGAGAGCGACGAGGTCCTGCCGACGGGCCCGTTCCTCACACGCACGGCCACGCCCCGGCTGTGCGTGCAGTGGCGCGACACCATGAGCCGGCGGGAGAAGACCGTGATCACGCAGCAGAGTTGCGGAGCGTGAACGAGCCGGCCGGGCGCCGCGGGGCGGGCTCGGCGCCGCTGCGCCGGGCCGTGCGGCAGGTCGGCGCTTGGCTCGTCGTGCTGGCGGGCATGCTGCCCGCGATGGTGGCGGCGCAGGTGCCCGCGCAGGGGCCTTCGCAGGCACCGACGCAATCACCCGCAAGTCGCCCGGCGCGCGTGGCGCTGGTCATCGGCAACGCCGCCTACCCCTCTTCGCCGCTGCCCAACCCCGTGCAGGACGCGCGCGACATGGCCACGCTGCTGCAGGCGAACGGCTTCCACGTCGTGCGGCGCGAGAACGCTTCGCTCGCCGAGATGAACCTCGCGCTGCGCGAGTTCGGTGACCTGCTGTCGCGACAGGCGACCGGGGTCTTCTATTACGCCGGGCACGGCGTGCAGGTGCGCGGCCGCAACTACCTCATTCCGGTGAGCGCCGACATCGCGCGCGAGGACGAGGTGCACTACAACGCCCTCGACCTCGCGGCGGTGCTGGACAAGATGGACAGCGCGCGCAACCCACTCAACTTCGTCATCCTGGACGCCTGCCGCAACAACCCGTTTGCCGCGCGCTTCGGCGTGAGCGCGCCGGGCCTCGCACAGATCGACGCGCCGCCGGGCTCGCTGATCGCTTTCTCCACGGCGCCGGGCAAGCTGGCCATCGACGGCCTGGGCCGCGAGCGCAACGGCCTGTACACCAAGCACCTGCTGCGGCACCTGGCCGTGCCGGGCCTGCAGATCGAGGACGTCTTCAAGGAGGTGCGCAAGGCCGTGCGCGCCGAGTCCAAGGGTGCGCAGGTGCCCTGGGAAAGCACGTCTCTGGAGGGCGAGTTCCAGCTGCGGTCCGGGCCGTCGACGGCCAATCTTCCGTCGGCGCAGCGCCCCGCTCGCCAGACGGCCGTGTCCACGGCGCCGACCGCGCCGAAGCCACCGCGGAACAGCGCCAGCGCGACGGCGCGGCCCGAAACGCCGGTCGGCTCGGCGCCGCAGTTCAGGGTGGGCGACTGGTGGACCTGGCAGGTCACCAACGAGCTCAGTGGCACGAAGTCGCCGCGCACGGTGCGCGTGTTGAAGGTCGGCCGCGACGAGGTGCATGTCGACAGCGGAAAGGCGGGCGCAGCGAGCCAGGTGCTCGATCCGATCGGCAACGTCGTGCGCCGGCAGCGTGGCGACGCGGCGGAGCGATACCTGCCGTCACTGCCCTTCTACCAGTTCCCGATGGCGGCCGGTTCGAACTGGACGGTCAAGCATCGCAAGGAGGTCGAGGGCTTGCCGATGAGCGAATCCGAGACCCAGGTGCGCGTGCTCGGCGAGGAGGACATCGACACGCCCGCCGGCCGCTTCCGTGCGGTGAAGGTGGAGCGTGTCGAGCGCTGGAGGAACGTGCGCACGGGCCGCACCGGCACATCGACCACCGTGTACTGGTACAGCGCGCAGGTGAAGCGCTACGTGAAGCTCGACTGGAGCGACCAGACCGCGGACGGGCGCGTGCTCAATCGCGAGTCGACGGTGCTGGTGGCGTTCAACGTGCGTTGAGGGAGCAGTCGATCCGCCGCTTCATCCATCCGCGATCGGCCGCTGACTCCCGCTTCGGTCAATCGACGAAGAAGTCCGGCATGAAGTTCTTGTTGCCCGGCGTCATCGAGTAGCGGTCGAAGTCGGTCACGCCGTGCTCGGCGAGCAGCGTGTCGTCGATGAAGAAGTTGCCGGTCGTCTTCTTCGCGTCGCTGGTGAAGATGTACCAGGCCGCATCGGCCAGGATCTCCGGCTTGCGGCACAGCGCCAGGTCCACGCCCGGGATCATCTGCAGCGCCGCGGTGGCGATGGCCGTGCGCGGCCACAGGCTGTTGACGCCGATGCCGTGCGGGCGGAACTCGCCGGCATGGCCGAGCGTGCACTCGCTCATGCCGTACTTGGCCATCGTGTAGGCCACGTGGCCCTTGAACCAGTGCTCCTTCATGGAGAGCGGCGGGCTCATGTTCAGCACGTGCGGGTTGCGGCCGGCCTTGGCGCTCTTGATGAGCTCGGGCAGGCAGGCCTGCGTGCAGCAGTAGGTGCCGCGCACGTTGACGCCGAACATGAGGTCGAAGCGCTTCATCGGCGTC
>JAEUPE010000187.1 GCA_016790435.1 Rubrivivax sp.
CGCCACGCCGGTGTACATCGACCGCGTGAACACGCACCCGCGCTTCGGGCAGCCCGGGCGCCCGGGCCACCCAGCGACGGTGCCCACGGGTCCGATCGCCTACTCGAACCAGGGCGTGCCGGGCGCCGTGACGGTGGTGCCGCGCGACGTGCTCTCGCGGCGCGAGCCGGTGGCGAGAGCCGTCATCAACGTGCCCGAGGTGCAGCGCGCGCCGGGGACCGCGGCGCCGCCGGCGCCGGTGGTGGCGGTGGTGCCCCGGCGCGAGCCTGGAGCGCGAGACCCCGGTGCCGACGATGGGCGCCCGGGCCGCAGTCCGGATGTGCGGCCGGTCGCCCCGGCGCCGGGGGGGCGCGTCGAGACGGCCCGGCCCGACGTGGCGCCGCCCCCGGTGACGGCACCGCGCAGGGACGGCGCCGCGCCGCGCGACCGACGCGATGTCCCGGACCGCCGAGACGCTCGTGAGCCGCGTGCTCCGCGCGACGCACGCGCCGGCGACGATGTGCGGCCCGTGCCGCGCGCGCAGCCGGCGCAACCCACGCAACCCACGCAACCGGTCCCGCGGGTCGCGCCAGTGTCACCCGTCCCGCGCGTGCAACCGACACAGCCGCCCGCGCAGGGCGCGCAGCCTGCACCACCGGCGCAGCGGGCTCCGGCACCGGCACAGCCCGCGCCGAGCGTGGCGCCGGCCCGCCCGCCCGCGCCGCCGGTGGTGGTGCCGCCTGCGCAGCGTGCGCCGCAGCCGCAAGCCCAGCGCGGCGACGACGACCGCAAGCGCACGACGCCTGCTCCGCGCCACGGCGAACGTGAACGGGAGGCTTCCCGCTGAGGTGCGGCCGCTGGCTGCGCTGCAGCGCCGCTAGCGCAGCAGCGGCTTCAGCACCGGCCAGATGTTGTCGAGGATGCGCGGGTGCGCCTCGGCCTTGGGGTGGATGCGATCGGGCTGGAACATCGCCTCCGCCTCGGGACCATCGGCCACGCCGGCAAGCATGAACGGCACCAGCGCCGCGCCCTCGGTGCGCGCCACCTTCGGGAACAGCGCCATGAAGGCGTCGCCATAGCTGCGCCCGTAGTTGGGTGGCACGGCCATGCCGGCCACCAGCACACGCGCACCGGCCGCCTTGCTCTGGCGCGCCATCTCCAGCAGGTTGGCCTCGCTCATCGCCAGTGGCAGGCCCCGCAACGCATCGTTGCCGCCGAGCTCGAGCACCACGACCTGCGGCTTGTGCTCGCGCAGCAGGGCAGGCAGGCGCGAGCGACCGCCCGACGTGGTGTCGCCGCTGATGCTGGCGTTCACGACCTTGTAGCCGACGCGCTCCTGCGCGAGGCGCTTCTCGAGCAGCGCCACCCAGCCCTGGCCGCGCGCCAGACCATACTCGGCCGAGAGACTGTCGCCCACCACAAGCAGCGTCTTGCCCTTGGGTGCCGGCGTGGCCGGCGTCGAAGCCGGGCTTGACCCCTGCGCTCGGACGGGCGAGCCCACGACAGGCCAGCCCACGATCGCAAGCGCGCTACAGTGCGCCACTGCCGCGCGAAGCCACCGCCGCCTCTGCGCGGCAGAAGAACGAACGATGCCTGCCGTCTCCGAAGTTCGCGAACCCATCATCGCCGTGCGTGCGGTCACCAAGCAGGTGGCGGACGCCACCGGGACGCTGACCATTCTCCACGAGATCGATTTCGAGCTCGCACCGCGCGAAAGCGTCGCCATCGTCGGCGCTTCGGGTTCAGGCAAGAGCACGCTGCTGTCGATCATCGCCGGCCTTGACGTGCCCAGCCGCGGCACCGTCTTCCTCGCCGGCCAGGACCTCTTCAAGCTCGACGAGGACGCTCGCGCCGAACTGCGCGCACGCAACGTCGGTTTCGTCTTCCAGAGCTTCCAGTTGCTGGGCAACCTGACGGCGCTCGAGAACGTGATGCTGCCGCTGGAGCTGATGGGCCGGCGCGATGCGCGCGCCGCGGCCACCGAGATGCTGGGCCGGGTCGGCCTGGCCGAGCGGCTCGCGCACTACCCGAAGGTGCTGTCCGGCGGCGAACAACAGCGCGTGGCGCTGGCGCGGGCGTTCGTCGTGCACCCGCAGGTGCTGCTCGCCGACGAGCCCACCGGCAGCCTCGACTACGCCACCGGCGAGCGCGTGATGGAGCTGATGTTCGAGATGAACCGCGAGCTCGGCACCACCCTCGTGCTCGTGACGCACGACCGCGGCATTGCCACGCGCTGCGACCGGCAGTTGCGCATCGAGGCCGGGCGCATCGCCGGTGACACGGTGCGCGCCAGGGAAGTGGGCACCGCGACACACGAGACACACGCGATGCAAACGACGCCGGGCGCCTGACCCGGGCCGTCGCGGCTGCCGGCGCGGACCCGTACCGGATCTAAGGCGGCAGCCCGAGAAAGGCGCGCACCGGCTTGACCGTGCGCGGCGCGTCCTCCTCGTGCGGCACGTGGCCGAGGTCGTCGAAGATGACGAGCTTGCTGCCGGGGATGACGCGGCCGAAGTGCTCGCCCACCGCGAGCGGGATGAGGCGGTCGAGCCGCCCCCAGATGACGAGGGTCGGCGTGCGGATGGTGGCGATGCGTTCGGCGCCCTCGCCGGGACGCCAGTCGCGCAGGCGCTCCATGAGGGCGCGCCGGTTGCCCTCGCGCAGCGTGAGCTCGAAGTAGCGGTCGACGAGCTCCGCCGTGATGCGCGAAGGATCGCCGTACGACGTGGCCAGGCCCTCCGCGACGATCGAGCGCGGCAGCACCCACTCGAGCACCTGGTTCAGCACGGGAATGCGCGCCAGTCGCCAGCCGAGCGGAAAGCTCTCGGGCACGAAGGGCGGCCCGCCAGCGTCGACGAGCACGAGCTGGTGCACGCGCTCCGGCGCCAGCACGGCCACGCGCCAGGCCACGTCGCCACCGAGCGAGTTGCCGCCGATGACGAAGCGGCGAAGCTTCAGGTGGTCGGCCAGGTCGAGCGCGAAGCGCGCATACGCATCGCCGCCATAGCCCCCGGCGGCGTAGCGGCCGGTGAAAGGGCCGGTGAGCCCGAAGGCCGGCAGGTCGAAGGTGATGACGCGGCGCTGGCCCTTCAGCGCCTTCACCCAACCTTCCCAGGTGTGCAGGCTGGCCGAGGTGCCGTGCACGAGCACGATGGGCAGCGGATCGTCGCGAGGCCCTTCGTCACGCAGGTGCACGATCTGGCCCTGCACGTCGACGAAGTCCGACGGTGGCACCGCCCAGCGCGCGACGAGTGAATTCACGGGTCGGTCGGGGGCGCGCGACATCGCCAGCGCGATGGCCGTGAGCACCATCAACACGCCGATACCGCGCATCAGCCACGACAGCATGGGCGTCATTCTAGGCAGGCCCGGCACCGGCCCCCGGGCGGGGTGCGCATGAAGGGCCGCTGCCTACAATGACGCGCATGCCTCCAGAGAACCTCACGGCGGGTGCCGCACCGGTCGCGCCCGGCTTCGTCCACCTGCGCTTGCACACCGAATTTTCGGTCGTCGACGGCACGCTGCGCATCGACGACGCCGCCGCCGCGGCGCGTGCCGACGGCATGCCCGCGCTGGGCATCAGCGACCTCAACAACCTCTTCGGTGCCGTCAAGTTCTACAGGGCCTGTCGCGCCAAGGGCATCAAGCCCGTCATCGGTGTCGACGTGTGGATGGAGCCGCTGGCGCAGGCCGGTTTCGTGAAGTGCAGCGACAAGGCCGCCAGCCGCCTGATGCTGCTCGTGCAGGACGAGCGCGGCTGGCACCACCTGAGCGAGTTGCTCGCGCGCGCCTGGGTGAACAACGCCCAGCGCACGGTGGCGTGGGTGAAGTGGCCCTGGCTCGAGGAGCTCGGCGGCGGCCTCATCGCGCTGTCGGGCGGTGATCTCGGCGCCATCGGCACGGCGCTGCTCGCCGGCGACGAAGAACGTGCCCGGTTGGTGGCCGGTGAACTGGCGCGCATCTTCCCCGGGCGCTTCTACATCGAGCTGCAGCGCGCTGGCCAGCCGCAGCAGGAGGCGCACGTGCGCGCTGGCGTGCCGCTGGCCGCCTCGATGCAGCTGCCGGTGGTAGCCACGCACCCGGTGCAGTTCCTTACCGCCGACGACTACGAGGCGCACGAGGCGCGCGTCTGCATCGCCGAGGGCGACACGCTGGCCAACCCGCGGCGCATCAAGCGCTTCACGCCCGAGCAGCACTTCAAGAGCGCGGCCGAGATGGCGTTGCTCTTCGCCGACGTGCCCAGCGCGCTGGCCAACAGCGTGCAGATTGCCAAGCGCTGCAACCTGCGCCTGACGCTGGGCAAGCCGCGCCTGCCGGACTTCCCGACGCCGCTCGAGAACGGCGTGCCGATGCCCATCGACCGCTACTTCCGCCAGGCCTCTCAGGACGGCCTGGAGAAGCGGCTGATCGCGCTCTACCCCGACGCATCGAAGCGCGAGCAGGAGCGCGCGCGCTATCAGGAGCGGCTGGAGTTCGAGCTCGCGGTGATCGAGAAGATGGGCTTCGCCGGCTACTTCCTCATCGTCAGCGACTTCATCGTCTGGGCCAAGGAGAACGGCTGCCCGGTGGGGCCGGGGCGCGGCTCCGGCGCGGGTTCGCTCGTGGCCTATGCGCTCTTCATCACCGACCTCGACCCGCTCGCCTACAAGCTGCTCTTCGAACGCTTCCTGAACCCCGAGCGCGTGTCGATGCCCGACTTCGACATCGACTTCTGCCAGGCCAACCGCGACCGTGTCATCGACTACGTCAAGGACAAGTACGGCCGCGACGCGGTGAGCCAGATCGCCACTTTCGGCACCATGGCCGCGAAGGCCGCGCTACGCGACGTGGGGCGCGTGCTCGGCATGGGCTACGGGCATGTGGACAGCATCGCCAAGCTGATCCCTGCGCCACCGGGCAAGACGGTGACGCTGGCCAAGGTGCCGGAGGACTTCGACCCCGACAAGGACTCGACCATCTACGCCCGCCGCGAGGCGCCCGAGCTCGAGCAGCGCGAGGCCGCCGAGGAGGAGGTGCGCGAGCTGCTGGCGCTGGCCACGCGCGTGGAGGGCATCGTGCGCAACGTCGGCATGCATGCCGGCGGCGTGCTCATCGCGCCAGGCAAGATCACCGACTTCTGCCCGCTGTACCAGCAGCCGGGCAGCGACAGCGCGGTGAGCCAGTTCGACAAGGACGACGTCGAGGCCATCGGCCTCGTGAAGTTCGACTTCCTGGGCCTGGCCACGCTCACCATCCTCGAGCTCGCCAAGGACTTCATCCGCCGCAAGCCCGGACAGGAACAGTTCGCCTTCGAGCAAGTGCCCTTCGACGACCCGCAGGTCTACCGGCTCTTCGCCGACGGGCGCACGGAAGCGATCTTCCAGTTCGAATCGCGCGGCATGCAGGGCATGCTGCGCGAAGCCAAGCCGACGCGCCTGGAGGACCTGATCGCGCTGAACGCGATGTTCCGGCCGGGACCGATGGAGAACATCCCGAGCTTCTGCCGGCGCAAGAACGGGCAGGAGGAGATCGTCTACCCGCACCCGCTGCTCGGCCAGGTGCTCGAGGAGACCTACGGCATCTTCGTCTACCAGGAACAGGTGATGCAGGCGGCGCAGATCCTCGGCCGCTACTCGCTGGGTGGCGCCGACCTGCTGCGCCGCGCCATGGGCAAGAAGAAGCCCGAGGAGATGGCGCAGCAGCGCGACATCTTCCGCCAGGGCGCGGCGCAGAACGAGATCGGTCAGGGCAAGGCCGACGAGGTCTTCGACCTGATGGAGAAATTCGCGGGCTACGGCTTCAACAAGAGCCATGCCGCAGCCTACTCGGTGCTGGCGTATCACACGGCGTGGCTGAAGGTGAAGCACCCGGCGGAGTTCTATGCCGCCAACATGACGATCGAAGCCGACAACACCGACAAGCTGCGCGTGTTGCTGGCCGACGCCAAGGGCTTCGGCATCGAGTTCGATGCGCCGGACATCAACCGCGGCAGCTTCCGCTTCGAG
>JAEUPE010000206.1 GCA_016790435.1 Rubrivivax sp.
TACGCCGACTTCGCGGCGAAGTTCGCCGAGCGCGCCAGGCGCATCAGCGTCGGCGACCCGCTCGACGAGAAGACCATCGTCGGCCCGATGATCAGCCCGCAGCACCTGGCCAAGGTGCGCGGCTACATCGACCTCGGGCCCCGGGAGGGCGCGACGCTGCTGTGCGGCGGCACCGAGCGGCCGGCCTACGCGGCGGCGCTGCCGCACGGCCTGGAGCGCGGCAACTTCGTCTGGCCCACCGTGTTCGCCGACGTCGACAACCGCATGAAGATCGCCCAGGAGGAGATCTTCGGGCCGGTGGCCTGCCTGATCCCGTTCGCCGACGAGGCCGAGGCGATCCGGCTGGCCAACGACATCCCCTACGGCCTCTCCAGCTACGTCTGGACCGAGAACATCGGCCGCGCGCACCGCGTCGCTGCCGCCATCGAGGCCGGCATGTGCTTCGTCAACAGCCAGAACGTGCGCGACCTGAGGCAGCCCTTCGGCGGCACCAAGGCGTCGGGCACGGGCCGCGAGGGCGGGACCTGGAGCCACGAGGTGTTCCTCGAGCCGAAGAACGTCTGCGTGTCCCTGGGTTCGCATCACATCCCGAAGTGGGGATCGGCGTGACCGCCGGCGTCCCTGGAGGTGACGGGGCGCCCCTGCCGACCCTCCCGCGGGCGAGGGGCAGGCACAGGAGACCGGCATGGGCCGCCTAGCGCTCGCCGCCAAGATCACGCACGTGCCGTCGATGTACTTGAGCGAGTTCGACGGCCCGCGCAAGGGGACGCGCCAGGACGCGATCGACGGTCACGTCGAGATCGGTCGCCGCTGCCGCGAGCTCGGCGTCGACACCATCGTCGTCTTCGACACGCACTGGCTCGTCAATGCGAGCTACCACGTCAACTGCGCGCCGCACTTCAAGGGCACCTACACCAGCAACGAGCTGCCGCACTTCATCAGCAACATGGGCTACGAGTTTCCGGGCAACCCGGCGCTCGGCAAGCTGCTGGCCAAGGCGTGCGGTGAGATGGGCGTGGAGACGCTGGCGCACGACGCCACGCCGCTCGGCCCCGAGTACGGCACGCTGGTGCCGATGCGCTACATGAACGCCGACCGCCACTTCAAGGTGGTGTCGGTGTCGGCGCTGTGCACGGCGCACTACCTCAACGACAGCGCGCGCCTCGGCTGGGCCATGCGGCGGGCGGTGGAGGAGCACTACGACGGCAACGTCGCCTTCTTCGCCAGCGGCTCGCTCAGCCACCGCTTCGCGCAGAACGGGCTGGCGCCGGAGTTTGCGTTCAAGATCTGGAGCCCCTTCCTCGAGCACCTCGACCACGAGGTGGTGCAGATGTGGCGCACCGGGCAATGGGCCGACTTCTGTGCCATGCTGCCCGAGTACGCGAGCAAGGGCCATGGCGAAGGCTTCATGCACGACACCGCGATGCTGCTCGGCGCGCTCGGCTGGAGCGCCTACGACGGCCGCGCGGAGGTGATCACGCCGTACTTCGGCGCCTCGGGCACCGGGCAGATCAACGCCGTGTTCCCGGTGACGCCGCAGGACGGCCAAGCCATTCCGGCGCCGATGGCCTCGGCCGCCTCGGGCTACAAGAGCTTCGTGGCGGCGAGCCGGCTGTGAGTGGCGGCGACAGACTTCAGCGCAGCCACCGTACTCTCACCTGACCGGCGCGCCACGGCGCGTCCCTGCCATGCCGCACCTCGTCATCCTCTACACCCCCAACCTCGACCGGCCTGTGGCCGAGGGCGGCCTCGACATGACGGCGCTGTGCCGTGCGCTCGCCGACGTGATGCTGGTTCAGCGTGACGAGGCCGGCGCTGCGGTCTTTCCGCCGGGTGGCACGCGTGTGTTGGCCTACCCGGCCGCGCACTATGCGGTGGCCGACGGCGGCGCGGCGGGCCGCGCCGCCGGTGGCAGCGGCGAGTACGCCTTCGTCTACCTCAACCTGCGCATGGCCAAGGGGCGCAACGCCGCGGTGCACCAGGCTTGCGGCGGCGCGCTCGAGGCCTGCGTGAAGGCGCACTTCGCGCCGCTGTTCGAGCGCGGCCACGTCGGCGTGACGCTGCAGATCGACGAGGGGCACGAGGTGTTCGACGCCAAGAACAGCTCGCTGCACCCGATCTTCAAGAAGCCCTGACGCACGGTCAGGCAGAAGGCCAGAAGGAAAGCCCGACGCCGCATGCTCGACTCCACCACCCTCCAGTCGCTCGCCCGCCAGCTCTACGAGGCGCGCAAGTCGCGCACGCAACTGCGCCACTTCTCGAAGCAGCACCCAGGCATGACGGTGGCCGACGGCTATGCCGTGCAGCAGGCCTGGGTCAAGCTGGAGCTCGCCGACGGCCGCAGGATCCGCGGCCGCAAGATCGGCCTCACCTCTCGCGCCATGCAGCAGGCGAGCCAGATCGACGAGCCCGACTACGCGCCATTGATGGACGACATGTTCTTCGCCGGCGGCGGCGACCTCCCGTTCAACCGCTTCATCGCCCCGCGCGTCGAGGTCGAGCTTGCCTTCATCCTCGGCAAGCCGCTCGAAGGGCCGGGTGTGACGCTCTTCGACGTGCTCTCGGCCACTGACTACGTGAGCCCGGCGGTGGAGATCATCGACGCGCGCATCGAGCAGTTCGACCGCGAGACGAAGGTGATGCGCAAGGTCACCGACACCATCAGCGACTTCGCCGCCAATGCCGGCATCGTGCTCGGTGGGCGGCCGGTCAAGCCGCTCGACGTCGACCTGCGCTGGGTGGGCGCGCTGCTGCACAAGAACGGCGTCGTCGAGGAAACGGGGCTCGCCGCCGCGGTACTCAACCACCCGGCCACGGGCGTGGCCTGGCTCGCGAACAAGCTTGCCCCGCATGGCGAGCGCCTGAACGCCGGTGACGTGGTGCTCGCAGGCTCGTTTACCCGGCCGGTGGGGGCGCTGGTGGGCGACAACTTCCATGTCGACTACGGGCCGCTCGGGTCGATCTCGTTTCGCTTTGCCTGACGGTCCGCTGAAGCGGCGCCCCACCGCCCGCGGTGCGGTGCGCGGCGCAGGGCCGGTGCCTCGGCGCGAGCGCCGAATGAAGGGAATCCAGTGAGCGCCATGCAGATCGGCTTCATCGGGCTCGGGGTCATGGGCGCGCCGATGGCCGGTCACCTGGCGCGCGCCGGGCACCGGCTCACCGTGCTCGACCTCGACGGCGAGCGCACGCGCGCCGTGGCCAACCGCATCGGCGGCACGCCCGCCGCCACGCCGGCCGAGGTGGCCGCGGCGAGCGAGGTCGTCATCACCATGCTGCCCGACGGCCAGGTGGTGCAGCGCGTGGCGCTCGGCGAGCATGGCCTCGTGGATGGGTTTGGGCCGAAGCGCGGTGCGCTGCTGCTCGACACCTCGTCGGCCGAGCCCTGGCTCACCGAGGCCACGGCGGCGGGCCTCGCCGCCGCGGGTGCGGCCATGGTCGACGCGCCCGTCTCCGGCGCCGCCTGGGGTGCCGAGGCGGCCGAGCTCGTCTTCATGGTCGGCGGGGCAGGCGACGACGTGGCCCGCGTCTCGCCGCTGCTCGACGTGATGGGCAAGGCGCGCCACCACCTCGGTGGCCTCGGCTCGGGCCACGCCATGAAGTGCATCAACAACACCATCACGTCGATGACCTTCCTCGCCACCGCCGAGGGCCTGGTGGCCGGCAAGCGCTACGGCCTCGACCCGGCGGTGATGCTCGAGGTGCTCAACCAGAGCACCGGCGGCTCGTGGATCACGCAGACGCACTTCAAGCAGCGCATCTTCAACCGCGCCTTCGACGACCCGTTCAAGCTCTCGCTGATGCTCAAGGACATCGGCATCGCGCTGCAGCTGGCGCGCGAGACGGCCACGCCCATGCCGCTTTCCGGCCTCGGCCAGCAGCTGTGGCGCATGGCCGACCAGGCGGCCGAGCCCGGGGCGAGCGTGAGCGAGCTCGTGCGCTGGGTGGAGCGGCAGACGGGCACGGCGCTCACGCCTGGGCCGGGCGAGCGGCAGCGCGGCTGATGCCCTCGAAGCGGGCGTACCAGTCGACGCGCCGCGTCAGCCACATCACCGCCGCCAGCGCCACGAAGAGCGCGATCGAGCCGATCACCAGCGCCCGTTGCTCCTGCTGCAGCAGCACGTAGAGCATGCCGTAGAGCGCCGCCACGCCGGCGCCGAAGCCGGCGCCGGCCCAGCGTGAGCCGAGCATGAATGCGCCGTACACCGCCAGCACGCCGGCGCAGGCGCCGCTGGCCGCGGCATAGGCAATGTCGAAGGCCACGTGCTCCGACAGGCTCAACAGCAGCAGGAAGAACAGGCACAGCGCCATGCCGACGAGCGCGTACTGCACCGGGTGCACGCGCCGCCGCGCCAGCACTTCGACGAGGCCGACGGCCATGAACGTGAAGACGACGAAGAGCATGCCGTACTTGATGGCGCGGTCGGCGAGCACGTGCACGTCCACCGGGTCGAAGAAGTTCACCGACAGCGTGTCCAGGCAGGACGAGGCCCGCGGCTTGTCGGTCGCCGCGCGCGGCGGCATGGACCGACCCTCCAGCGCGTCGAGCCCGCATAGCGGGGCGCCCTGGACGACCGCGCGCGCGGCATCGCTGGCGAGCGACGAGACCGTCCATTGCGCGTCGAATCCCGTGGCGCCGATCTCGCGGCGCTCGGGCAGGAAGCGGCCGCCGAACGAAGGATGAGGCCAGTCGGCGCGAAGGCGCCAGCGCGTGCTGGCGGCCGCCGGCACGAGCGCCAGGCGGTCGGTGCCGGCAAGTTGCAGCGTCAGCTTCACGGCCAGCGGCGCGGGTGCCGGCCCGCCGGTCATGCCCGCCGCGCCAGAGGTGACCGCCATGCCAGGCGTGCCGGCCGCGCCGGTCGCGCCAGCCGTTCCGGGCACGCCAACCGTGCCGCCGGTGCCCACCATGCCGGCATTGCCGGCCCGACCGGTGAGCCGCACCTTGAGCCCCTGCGGATGCACCGCGTCGCCCGTGCCCGGCTCGGCGCGCATCGGCTGGCCGTCGACCACCACCTCGGCGCCGCGCAGCCCGCGTGGGTCCGTGACGGCGAAGACCACGGTCGGCGTTTCGCATTCGATCGTCGAGCCGGTGTGCTCGGGCCGCGGCTGCAACGCGGCGAGGTCGTCCCAGCGCGCGTCGAGCACGATCTGCCCGTTGTAGCCGTGCACCTTGTAGATGCCGCGGTAGCGCAGCTCGGAGGTGAGCTGGCCGTCGACCGCGAGTGTTTCGGGCGTGGCCTGCAGCACGAAGTTGCGCCGCTCGGGCTCGCTCCGCCGGTCGCGGCCCTCACCGACCAGGCGCTGCCAGTGCTCGGTGCAGCGCCGCTGCACTATGGGCCCGAGCAGCGCCTGCGCCGCCGCCACCGATTCCTTGACGCTGGCCACCGCCTGCTGGCGCCGCCCCTGGCGTTCGTCGACCAGCCAGCCGATGCGCGCCAGCACCGCTGCCATCAGCAGCATCACCAGGCCCACCGCCAGCACCTTGGAGAGAAGTGGAAATCGCATCGTCACTGTCCTCGCCTGCCTTGCCGCAACACCCGTTCGCCGGGGCTGCGGCATGTTCGGCGGCAGCGGTGAAGGCGGCGTGCGCTGTGTGAGGTGGGTGTGAAGTGGCCGCCGGCCGGGCTCGGCGCCGGGCTGCGCCGCACCGCCGCCGGGCGGGCAACCGATCGCGTCGTGGATCGCACTGCGGATCGCACTGCGGATCGCGCAAACGATCCCGCAGCGAGAGAGAAGCCGATCGCGCGAGTCGCGCTACCGCGCCGGCAGCACGAGCGTGGCGCGCAGCCCGGGCGAGGCGGGCTCGAGCCGTAGCGAGCCGCCGTGCAGCTCGGCCACGCGGCGAACGATGGCCAGCCCCAGGCCGCTGCCCTTGCGCCCGTCGCGCGGGCGTGGCGTCGAGAAGAAGCGCGCGCCCAGCTGCGGCCAGGCGTAGTCGGGCACGCCGGGGCCGCGGTCGCGCAGCACGAGGTGCCACGCGCCAGCCCCCGGCGCTGCGGTGCCCCGGGGCGCGTCCGGCGCCACGCGCACCACCGCGAGGTCGACCGCGCTGCCGGCGGGCGCGAAGTCCGCCGCGTTGGCCAGCAAGTTCGACAGCGCCAGCCGAAGTTGCGCTGCGTCGCCGTGCACCGGTGCCGCGGCCGGCACGTCGACTTGGGCGTCGAGGCCGCGCTGCTCGAAGGTCGGCTGCCAGGCGAGCAGGCTCTCGCGGGCCAGCGCCGCCAGGTCCAGCGCCGCGGGCCGGTCGATGCCGCGCAGGCTCTCGAGCTTGGACAGCTCGAGCTGCCGGTCGACGAGCTCGCGCGCGCGCTCGGCCTGCTCGCCGATCTGCGCCACGAAGCGCAGCCGGTCGGCCTCGGCCAGCGGCTCGTGCAGCAACTCGGCCGCGCCCTGGATGGCGGTGAGCGGGCTCTTCAGCTCGTGCGTCAAGGCGCGCATCGCCTGCTCGACGGCGTGGCGGTTGTCGAGGCGTTCGCGCATCTGCGCCATCGCCCGTGCCAGCTCGCCCAGCTCGCCGGGCAACGAGGGCACCGGGAGACCGCCCGCCGCCTCGGGCGAGCCTGTCGGGGTCGCTTGCTGCGCCTGCTGCGCGTAAGTCCGCAGCCGCCGCACCGAACGCACGGCCCAGGCGGTGATCACGAGGCCGATGACCAGCGAGGCGACGAACAGCGCCATGCCGGCAAGCAGGATCTTGCGCTCGGCGCGGTCGATGAACTGCTGCACGTTGGCCATCGGCTTGGCCACGGCGAGCACGCCCAAGCGCTCGCCTTGCGGGCCGAGCACGGGCGCGGCCACGTGCATCGTGGCGTCGGCCGGGTCGGCCGGGGCGCCGGACCCCGGCGTGTAGCGAGCGCCGTACTCGCCGCGCAGCGTGCGCGCCACGTCGCGCCAGCGCGAGTAGTCGGCGCCGAGCTCGGGCCGAGGGCCGCTGTCGAAGACGACCCGGCCGCGCGCGTCCGTGACGTAGACGCGCAGGTCGAGGCTGCGCTTGTCCAGGCCCCAGATGCGCGCCTGCACGGGCCGCTGCGCGTAGGCGCTCACGGCGGCGGCGAAGCCGCTGCCCTCGAGCGTGCCGCCGGCGGGCATGGCCGCCACATGGGGCGCCGCCAGGTCGGCCAGCACGTGCGCGCTGTCGACGAGCAGGTCTTCCATGACCTCGCGCACGCTCGGCTTGACCTCCGAGAGCACGACATGCAGCAGCACCAGCGCCGCCAGGCCCGCGAGCAGGAAGAAGCCGAAGAACAGGCGAAGGCCGAGGTGCATGGCTGGCAGGCGACGCGGGTCTCGCAGCTGCCTCAGCCCGGCGGCAGCTGCAGCGAGTAACCCAGGCCGCGATGGGTGACGATGAACTCGCGCCCGGGCTGCACTTCGCGCAGCTTGGCGCGCAGCGTCTTGACGTGCGTGTCCACCGTGCGGTCGCCGGCGTCGGCCTGCTCGCCCCACACGCGCGCCAGCAGGTGCTCGCGCGGCAGGATGCGGCCCGGGCTTTGCAGCAGCTGCGCGAGCAGCCCGTACTCCAGGCGCGTGAGCGCGAGCCAATGGCCGGCGAGCGCGATGCGCTGCCCCACCGCATCGTGTTCGAAGTCGCGCGGGAGGGTCTCGCGTGGCGAGGCCAGGCTGGCACGGCGCAGCAGCGCTCGCACGCGCGCCACCAGTTCGCGCGGGCTGAAGGGCTTGGCAAGGTAGTCGTCGGCCCCGAGCTCGAGGCCGAGCACGCGGTCGATCTCCTCGCTGCGCGCGCTCAGCACGAGGATCGGCAGGGCCTGGTGCGCCGGCGCCTCGCGCAGCGTGCGGCACAGGTCGAGGCCGTTGCCGTCGGGCAGGCCGATGTCCAGCACCAGCAGCGAAGGCGGCGGCCCCGCGGCGCCGAGGCGTCTGCGTGCCTCGCCCACCAGCAGCACGTGCTCGACGGCAAAGCCCTCGCGTTCGAGCGCAAAGGCCACGGTGCGGCCGATGGCCGGGTCGTCCTCGACGAGCAGGACCGAGGGCGGCCGCGACGACACCGGTGCAGACCTTGGGCCGCGCCTCAGCGCGGCAAACCGGTGGCGCCGAGCACCGGAAAGAGCTTGAGCAGCCCGTCGGCCAGCAGCTCGACGGCCATCGCCGCGAGGATGAGGCCCATCAGCCGCGTCATGACGTTGATGCCGGTGCGGCCGACGACCTTGGCGATGCGCCCCGAGGCCGAGAGCACGGCGAACGTGATGAGCGCGATGACGATGCCATAGCCGGCGAACACGGCCAGTTCCCAGACCTGGCGCGACTTCTCGGCGTAAATGACCATCGTCGAGATCGTCGCCGGCCCGGTGAGCAGGGGGATGGCCAGCGGCACCACGGCGATGCTGGCACCGGCGTCGACCTTCTCCTGGCCTTCTTCCACGTCGCCGGGCTTGCTCTCGGCCGGCTTGGCGTTGAGCATGGCCAGCGAGCTGATGAGCAGCAGCGTGCCGCCGCCCACCTGGAAAGAGGCCAGCGAGATGCCGAAGAACTCGATGATCTTGAGCCCGGCCAACGCCGACAGCGCGATGACGAGGAAGACGGTGGTCGAGGTGACGCGGATCGTGCGCGCGCGCTGCTCGGCGCTGAAGCCTTGCGTGAAGTGGATGAAGAAGGGCACCACGCCGATCGGGTTGACGATCGCCA
>JAEUPE010000242.1 GCA_016790435.1 Rubrivivax sp.
CGGGCTGTAGGCCACGATGCCGATGCCCAGCGCGCGGCAGGTGGGCAGCACCTGCGCCTCGAGGTCGCGCGTCCACAGCGACCACTCGCTCTGCACGGCGGTGATGGGGTGCACGGCGTGCGCGCGGCGGATGGTTTGTGCAGAGGCCTCCGAGAGCCCGAGGTGGCGCACCTTGCCGGCCCGCACGAGCTCGGCCATCGCGCCCACGGTCTCCTCGATCGGCACCTTCTTGTCGACGCGGTGCTGGTAGTAAAGGTCGATGTGGTCCACGCCCAGCCGCTGCAGGCTGGCCTCGCAGGCGGCGCGCACGTACTCGGGCCGGCCGTTCACGCCGAGCATCGCGCCGTCGGCGCCGCGCATGTTGCCGAACTTGGTGGCCAGCACGATCTCGGCGCGCCGCGTCGCGAGCACGCGCGAGAGCAACTGCTCGTTGCGCCCGACGCCGTACATGTCGGCCGTGTCGAGCAGGTTGACGCCGAGGTCCAGCGCGCGGTTCAGCACCAGCAGCGAGGTCGCCTCGTCGGCCGGGCCGTAGAACTCGGACATGCCCATGCAGCCCAGGCCCAGGGCGGAGACCTCCAGCCCGGGCGTGCCCAGGCGGCGGCGTGCGATGCGTTGGTTCATGGCGTCAGCTCCTCTTTTGGCAAGTTCATTGGCAAGGTAGTCGGCAAGGTCGTTGGCAAGTTCTTTGGCAAGTTCTTTGGCAAGGCCCGCAGGCTACTCGGCGGTCAGGCCCAGGCGATAGCTGGAACCTCGCCGATCCTTGCCCGATCCTCCAGCCGCACCGTTGCCCGCGCCGGTGCGCGCCCACAATGCGCCGCATGCCCGACCCCGCCGCCACGCTGCTCAGCCTCACCGGCCGCATGGCCGCGGCCGACGGCACGCACGCCACCGCGTGGCCGGGCCTGAGCGTCGTGCGCGCCAGCGCGCCGGCGGCGCGCCTGCCGGCGCTGTACGAGCCGGGCCTCGTCTTCGTGCTGCAGGGGCGCAAGGAGGCCACGCTCGGCAGCCGCCGGCACGTCTACGGCCCGCTGCACTACCTCGTGGTCTCGCTCACCAGCCTGCCGCTGGCGCAGGTGGTGGAGGCGAGCCCCGGCACGCCCTACCTGTGCCTGCGGCTCTCGGTGGAACCCGGCGAGATCGCCGACCTGGCCGCCCGCGCCGGCGCCGGCGCCACCGCCACCGCCACCGCCACCGCAGGGGCGCCGCGTGCCGGCACGCCGGCGCTGCAGGTGGCGGCGATGACCGAAGCGCTGACAGACGCGCTGCTGCGGCTGGTGCGCCTGCTCGACAGCCCTGCCGACCTGCCGGTGCTGGCCCCGCTGGCGGTGCGCGAGATCGTCTGGCGCGCGCTGGTGGGCGAGCTCGGCGCCCAGCTGCGGGCGCTCTCGATGGCCGACAGCCACGCGGCGCGCATCGCCCGCGCCATCGAGGTGGTGAAGGCGCGTTTCGACGAGCCGCTGCGCGTGGACGACCTGGCCGCCGCGGCGCACATGAGCGCGTCTTCGCTGCACCACCACTTCCGGCAACTGACGACGTTGTCGCCACTGCAGTACCAGAAGCACCTGCGCCTGCACCATGCGCGCCAGCTGCTGATGACGGGCGGCGTCGACGCCGCCACCGCCGCGCACCGCGTGGGCTACGAGAGCCCGTCGCACTTCAGCCGCGATTACCGGCGGCTGTTCGGTGCGCCGCCGCGCGCCGACGCGAAGGCCGCGCGGCCCGCGGAGTTGAGCGTGGCCTGACGCGCACGGACCGCTCTGTGCCACGATCGCTGCGATGAGCGCGCCCTCGCCGACAGCAACGTTCCCACCCGGGCTGCCCGCCCGCATCGATGACGCGAGCGCCTGGCTCGGCCCGGCGATGGCTGCGCGCTCCGACTGGATCGAATCCTTCACCGCAGCAGAGCTCGACGAGCTGGCGCTGGCGAGCGAGCCCTGGATGGACGCGAGCGCCGATCTCACGACGTTGACCAAGGCGCGCTTCGCACTGCCGACGCTCGCGCCTCGCATCGAGGCCACGTTGCGCGAGTTGCTCGAAGGCCGCGGCTTCGCCCTGTGGCGTGGGCTGCCGGTGGAGCGCTGGGGTCGCCGCCGCAGCGCCATCGCCTTCTACGGCTTCGGCGCGCACCTGGGCCATGCCATCTCGCAGAACGCACAGGGACATGTGCTCGGGCACGTGCGCGACATGGGGTTGTCGTCGCGCGACCCGAACGTGCGCATCTACCAGACCAGCGAGCGCCAGACGTACCACACCGACTCGGCCGACCTGGTGGGCCTGCTGTGCCTGCAGACGGCGCGCACGGGCGGCCTCTCGGCCCTGGTGTCCTCCACCACGCTGTACAACGAGATGCGTGCGCGCCGGCCGGACCTGGCGGCGTGCCTGTTCGCGCCGCTGGCGACCGACCGGCGCGGCGAAGTGCCGCCCGGCGCGAAGCCCTACTTCGAGATCCCGGTGTTCAACTGGCACGCGCACCGGTTGTCCGCGATCTACCAGCGGCAGTACATCGACTCGGCGCAGCGTTTCGCCGATGCACCGCGCCTGACGGCGCCGCAGGTCGAAGCCCTCGACCTGCTCGATGCGCTGACGAACGACCCGGCGCTGCACTTCGAGATGGCGTTGCAGCGCGGCGACCTGCAGTTCGTCCACAACCACACGCTGCTGCACGACCGCACCGCGTTCGTCGACTGGCCGCAGCCTGAGCGCCGGCGCCACCTGCTGCGCCTGTGGCTCGCGCCCGCGCAGGGGCGCGAATTGCCGGAGGCGTTCGCGCAGCGCTACGGCACGGTGCTGCCCGGGCGGCGCGGCGGCGTGCCGAGCGCCGACGGGACGCTGCGCGCCAACATCGAGTGAGCTGCGCGTCCGCGCGTTTCTATACAAGGCAGGGCGGCACCATGATGCCGAGTGAGCTGGGTCTGGATGATCCCTGGCTGGCGGGCCAAGCCGGCGAAATGGTGGCGCTGGGACTGTCTGCTGCCCGGGTCACCGCGGTCGACCGCGGTCGCTATCTCGTGCGCAACGGGCAGGGCGAGGTACCCGCCGAGCTGACGGGCAAGTTTCTGCACCTGGCCGAGTCTTCGGTCGACCTGCCTTGCGTGGGCGACTGGGTGGGCGTGCGCTACCGCGATGCCGGCAGCCAGGCGAGCATCCACAGCGTGCTGCCGCGGCGCTCTTTCCTGCGGCGCAAGGCTGCGGGGCGGGACGTCGAGTTCCAGATGATCGCCGCCAACATCGACGCGGCGTTCATCGTGCAGTCGTGCCACTTCGACTTCAACATTCCGCGGCTCGAGCGCTACCTTGTGATGGCGCGGGACGGCCACATCGAGCCCGTGGTGCTGCTGACGAAGACGGACCTGATCAGCCCGGAAGCGCTGGAGCGCCTGATCGGGCAGATACGGCTCGTGGCCATGGATGCCCAGGTGGTCTGCGTGAGCAACGTGACGGGCGAGGGCGTGGACCAGGTTCGAGCGCTCATGGCCCCGGGCAAGACCTACTGCCTGCTGGGCTCATCGGGCGTGGGCAAGACGACGCTGATCAACCGGCTGCTGGGCGACGGGGATCTGGAAACCCGCGAGGTCAGCCACACGGGGGAGGGCCGCCACACCACCACGCGGCGCCACCTGATCGTGCTGGCGAACGGGGCGCTGCTGATCGACATGCCCGGCATGCGCGAACTGGGGATGCTGGGCGCAGGCGTGGGGATCGAAGAGGCCTTTGCCGACATCGCCGCGCTGGCGGGCCAGTGCCGTTTTCCCGACTGCACCCATGGCAGTGAGCCGGGTTGTGCGGTGCGTGCGGCGGTTGAACGGAACGAGATCAGCGAAAAGCACCTCAGGAACTACCTGAAGCTGCGCAAGGAGTCGGCCTTCCATGACCTGTCGCTGGGCGAGCGGCGCAACAAGGACAAGGCGTTCGGGCGCTTCATCCACACCTACAAGAAGCACAAGGGTGGCCCGGACCAGGATTAGCGTCGGATCGTCCAGCCGGTCTTGAAGACCCGCCACACCACGGCCAGACGCGCGGTCGATTGCGCCGCGGATGGCGAATCGAAGAGCCCCCGCGGGCTACGCTCGGCCCGTGGCCGCCTGCGGCCGCTGCCGCGCCGCCACGCCATCAACGAAGCGCCCGAAGGCGTCGAGCAGTGGCGCGCCGTCGAACGGCGGCCCCTCCAGCATCGCCAGCGCTTGCACGGTGGCTTCCAGCGTCGAGACCTGGTCGGCTCGCCGCGCCGCGCGGATGGTGCGGTAGCGGGTCGGTGCCGGCGCGTCCAGCGTTAGCCGCGGCAGCGCCGCCAAGGCGGGGTGCTCGAGAAGCATCCGCAGGCTCTTGCGCCACGTGGCGTCGATCACCACCAGCCGCAGGGGTGCGCCCGCAGCGTGGCCCATTGCGGCCGGTGGCGCGGGCGCGGCAGGCACGTCCGGGTAGAGCAGGCGCGCGTGCCGCCCGGGGCGGTGCAGCAGGGCCTGCAGCGCCTCGGGCGCAAAGCGCTCGCCGACGCACACCTCGCAGTGCGCCAGAGACAGGCGCAGCAGCGCCACGCTGTTCTTCGCCTGGCGCTGTTCGTGCGGGTGCTGCAGCACCAGCACTTCGGTGTGGTGGGCGGTCGGCCGCGCCAGCGCGCAAAGGCAGGTGGCCTGCGGGCGGAGGCAGCGCGCGCAGGCCGCGCGGCGCAGGGTGGTGGGCGGGCCGTTCACGCGGGGATGGTCGCACGACGCGCGACGAGGGCGAGGGGCTGCTGTTCGAGGAGAAGCGCAGGTTGCCTGGCCGCGCTCGCCCAGGCCTCAGCGTCCCAGCCGCAGCCGCACTGCCGGCCCGCCCAGCGCCTTCGGCTGCGCCTTGCGCGACATCTGCGCCAGCAACGCTCCGACGACGCGATTGAGCGCGCCGTGGTGCGCGGCCGCGAAGGTGAAGACGTTGCGCACCATGGTGTTGCGCCGCGGGTCGCCGGCCAGGCCGGCGGCGCGCGCCACGGCCTCGCGGATGCCGGGCAGGCGCTCGGCGGCGGCGGCGGTGAGCACCAGCTCGGCGGCGTTCTCTTGCTGCCGCGTGTTCGGCCCCATCAGGATGGGGCAGCCGCAGACCGTGGCGTCGATGAGGCTCTGGCCGCCACGTTCCGGCCGGAAGCTGCCGCCGAGCAGGGCCACGTCGGCGAGGCCGTAGTACGCCGCCATCTCGCCCACGGAGTCGCCGAGCAGCACGTCGGCCTGGCCGATGCCCGGCGGCGGCAGCTTGCCCCAGGCCGAGCGGCGCTCGAAGTGCAGGCCGCGCTGGCGCACGGCGACTTCCACCTGCGCCAGCTGGATGGCGCTGCGCGGCACGATGACGAGCAGCGGGCGCGGCGCGCGCACGTTCTTCCAGGCGTCGAGCAGCGCGCGCTCTTCGCCGTCGTAGGTGCCGGCGGCCAGCACCACGGGGCGCGAGATGGCCTTGCGCCACTCGAGGCCGCGGGCGATGAGCTTCACCGGCGGCGGGATGTCGAAGTCGACGTTGCCGAACACGCGCACCTGTTGCGCGCCGGCCTTGGCCAGGCGCATGGCGTCGGCGTCGCTTTGCGCCAGCACGCCCTCCAGGCTCTGCAGCGCGGGCGTCATGAGCGCGGGGTGCCGCTGCACGTCGTGCAGGCCGGCGGCCGTGAGGCGCGCGTTGGCCAGGTAGAGCGGCACGCCGGCACGCTTGGCCTTGTGCAGCAGGTTGGGCCCAGCCATCTGCCCGATGAGCACGCCGACGCGGGGGCGGTGCCGCTTGAAGAAGCGGCGCGTGGCGCCGGGCGTGTCGAAGGGCAGCCAGACCTGCGTGTCTTCGGCGTGCATCAGGGCCCGGCCGCTGACGCGGCCTTCGGCGTCGCCGTGCGTGAGCAGGTAGCGCCACCGCGGGTCGAGGTCGCGCAGCTTCTCGATCAGCACCGCGGCGCTGCGCACCTCGCCCTGCGTCTGTGCATGCACCCAGATGGCGCCGGGCTTGGCGCGCGGCCCCCCGACGACGAGCCGCTCGCGCCAGCGGCGGCGGTAGCCGTCGTGCTTGCGGCCGCGCCACCACAGGTGCGCGTATCGGGCGGGCACGGCCAGCTGTGTCCACCACGAATAGGCCCAGCGCGTGAGAGTGGGGATCAAGACGCTTTCGAGTGCCTGAAACGCGAGAGGCCGGCTGTACCGGAGGGGGTGATTTTAGGCAGCAGGGCGGTGGCGACCGGGCGCTTGGCGGCACCGAGTCCAGGGGGGACGCGAGGCGCGCGGCGCCGCCGGTTGGCCCTGCCGGCCCAGGCATGCATCGTGCATGTGCATCGCGGCCCGGTGGCCTCTTTGCCATCGCCGCGGCCGTGACCGATTGCGCACGGACTGCGCAAGACCGATGCACACAAGCCGCACTTCGACGAGGGTGGCCTCTGCGAAGGCGTGATGGCCGCCGCCGGCCAGTGGCGGCCAACGCGGCTTGTTCGCCGGGGCTTGCGCTTAGCATGCCGCGCATGAGTCGCCCGCGCCGTACCGATCCTCTCCTCGCCAACTCACTGCCCCCGGTCTCGCGGCAATGGTCTCGGCGTGCCGCGCTGCGCCTCGGTGCCGGCGTGGCGGTGGCGTGCGCGCTGCCGCCCGCCCTGTCGCAGGCCCGGTTCCCGGAGCGGCCGATCTCGCTGCTCGTGCCGTTCGGCGCCGGCGGCATCGCCGACCTCACGGCGCGTGCCGTGGCCGAGCACATGGGCAAGTCGCTCGGCCAGCCCGTGGTGGTGGAGAACAAGCCGAGTGCCGGCAGCATCGTCGCCAGCCAAGCGGTGGCCACCGCCAAGCCCGACGGGCACACGCTGCTGCTCATGAGCAACGGCAACGCGGTGAGCGTGGGGCTGTTCAAGAAGCTGCCGTACGACACCGCGCGCGCCTTTGCCCCGATCAGCACGCTCGGCTACTTCGACATCGGCCTCTTCGTCGCTTCGAACTCGCGCTTTGCGACGCTGCGCGACCTGCTCGCGCATGCGCGCGCCAACCCGGGCAAGCTGAACGTCGGCACCATCGCGCCGGGCAGCACGCAGCACCTGTCGGCCAAGCTCTTCGAGACGGTGGCCGGTGTCGACATGCTGGTGGTGCCGTACAAGGGTTCGCCGGCGGTGCTGACGGCGCTGCGCTCGGGCGAGCTCGACGTGGCCTTCGAGATCGTCGGGCCGATGGTGCCGCAGGTGAGCGCAGGGGTGGTGCGCGCGCTGGCCGTGTCGTCGGACCGCCGCAATCCGGCGCTGCCCGAAGTGCCCACGGTGCAGGAGGCGGGACTCGCCGGCTACAACGTGGCGAGCTGGAATGCGCTCGCCGCGCCGGCCGGCACGCCGCCGGAGGTGGTCGAGAGACTCGGCCGCGCAGTACGCGAGGCCGTGGCCTCGCCCGAGGTGCGCGAGAAGCTGGGCAAGCTCGGCATGCGGCTGGCCGGCAGCACGCCGGCCGAACTGCAGGCCTTGCTCACCGGCGAGATCCAGCGCTGGGGCGAGGTGATCCGGCGCGCGAAGATCGAGCCGGAGTGAGGGGCTGACGCGGGCCAAGGGGTCCGCGGCGGGGCCGCCTGCGGGCTTGTCGGGCGCGCGCAGGAGCGCCGGCCCCAGAATCGGCCGATGAAAGCCCCCCCGCGCCTGCAGGCGCTGATCGACGAAGGCCTCATCGACACCGTCGTGCGGCAGCTCATGAGCGGCAAGGAGGCCGAGGTGTACGTGGTGCGCTGCGGCGACGACACGCGCTGCGCCAAGGTCTACAAGGAGGCCATCCACCGCAGCTTCCGCCAGGCCGTGGACTACACCGAGAACCGCAAGGTCAAGAACACGCGCCAGGCGCGCGCCATGGCCAAGGGCACGCGATTCGGCCGGCAGGCGCAGGAGGCGGCGTGGCAGAGCGCCGAGGTCGATGCCCTCTACCGCCGGGCCGCGGCGGGCGTGCTCGTGCCGCGGCCCTACAACTTTCTCGAAGGCGTGCTGCTGATGGAGCTGGTGGCGAACGCGGAAGGTGATGCCGCGCCGCGCCTGAACGACTGCGACTTCACCGCCGAAGAGGCTACCGCGCACCACGCCACGCTGGTGGCCGAGGTGGTGCGCATGCTCTGCGCGGGCGTCGTGCACGGCGACCTCTCGGAGTTCAA
>JAEUPE010000044.1 GCA_016790435.1 Rubrivivax sp.
TCCGACAGCATCCAGAGGAGGAAGGTCGCGTACAGGCGCGGCGCGTTCATCAGCTTGTCGGCGGTGAGGATGTTGATCACCCCCTTGCCGTCCACCGTCTGCATGAAGTCGCCGATGTCGAGCATCGGCTCGCCGAAGAACCTGTCGCCGCCCTGCTCCTCGATCTGCAACAGGCCGCGCTGGATCGCGCCGACGCTGGCGGCGCTGATGTTGCCGTACTCGGTGGTGAAGTCCTTCGAGTTGTCGCCGACGAACAGCAGCATGGCGCGCAGGTCCTTCATGTCCAGCAGCGCCAGGCCGTTGTCGTCGGCGATCTTGAACACGAGGTTGAGCACGCCTTGCTGCGTCTCGTTCAGCGCCAGCATGCGGGCCAGGAGCAGCGGGCCCATGTCGCTGACTGTGGCGCGCACGGGATGCCCCTGCTCGCCGAACACGTCCCACAGCGTGGCCGGGCAGGCCATCGAGGCGGGCTCGGACAGGCCGCGCTCCTTCAGGATGGCGGCCAGCTTGCCGCTCACGCTGCCCTTCTGCGTGATGCCGGTGAGGTCGCCCTTCACGTCGGCCATGAAGACGGGCACGCCCAGGTTGGAGAAGCTCTCGGCGAGCTTCTGCAGTGTGATCGTCTTGCCGGTGCCGGTGGCGCCGGTGATCAGCCCGTGGCGATTGGCCAGCGCGGGCAGCAGGTGGCAGGCAACATCGCCATGCTGGGCGACGAGGATGGGTTCAGGCATCGAGACGCTCCGGCATCGTTTCGCCCGGTGGGGCGGATGGCACGCAGTCTAGAGCAGGGCCGTGCCCCGGCCCGCAGGAGCGCGGCGGCTCCGCGGCGGGCAGGCCTCTCGTCAGCGGCCGGCCCCGGCCGCCGGTGCCATGCGCCAGGCACGTTCGAGCGTGGGGCGGCACCATTCGCGATCGGCCTCGTCGAGGCGCTCGAAGGCCGCCTTCATGTCCTGCAGGGCGCGCGCGGCTGCCGGTGCGTTGCCGAGCGCACGTTCGACGAGCGCCAAGGCCTCGAAGCCGAAGAACCACTCCAGCGGCGGCGCCTCGTGCTCGCGCACGAGGTCCAGGCAGCGGCGGGCATGTCGGCGCGCGGCGGCGAAGTCGGGGGCCTTCAGCCAGCTGATGGCGAGCCGGTACTCGGCCCGCTCCACCTCCAGCCAGGTGCCGGCGCGCGCCCAGTAGTCGCGTGCGATGCGCGCGCCGAGCAGCATCAGGTCGCGCTCGGCGTCGCTACGCAGGAGTTTCTCGCCGAGCGACATCGCAATGTCATTGCCGTTGATGGCGATGGCGCGACAGGCCGGGTCGCTGTTGGGCAGCGACGCGGTGTCGAACTCGAGCGCTGTCTCGCGCAGCAGCGAGCCGGCGCGCGGTGCGTCGCGCTCGGCCAGCGCACCTGCCGCATGGGCGCCGACGCGAATGCGCTCGGACGGCTCCAGCGTGCCGCGCACGTCGTCCAGCCCACCCGCGAGCGCCAGGCTGGCATCGAAGACGCGCTGCGCCACGCCCGCAGCCGGCCCGGCCGGGTCGCTGGTGCCGAGCCGGAACAGCAACTGGCGGCCCTCGGACCAACGCCCGAGGTGATCGCCATAGACATGGTGCGCGAGGCGCATGAGCGCCGCCACGTGCGCGTCGCTGCGCGCCAGCGGCAAACCCTCATCGGCGATGCGCGCGGCGACGGCAGCCGCGCGCGTGGCATGTTCTTCCCAGGCCCCGTTGAGCCAGGCGTCGAATTGCATCGACTGGTTCTCCCTGCGCCAAGTCCCATTTGCGAGGCCATGCCCCACTGCTGCTACGGTAGCGTGCCGGCTTCGTGATGCCAAGACGGGACGGTCCGTCTTTCGTCACCGCATGCGCATCGGGGCATGCCAAAGGAGGGGCCCGCTGCCGTTCAAACGGCGCGGGTCATGGCCGGCGCATAAAATCGAAGCTTGTCCTCGCAGGAGCGCTTTCCTTCATGGCCGGTCATTCCAAGTGGGCCAACATCCAGCATCGCAAGGGCCGCCAGGACGAGAAGCGCGGCAAGGCGTGGACGCGCGTCATCCGCGAGATCATGGTCGCGGCGCGGCAGGGCGGGGGAGACCCGACGGCGAACCCGCGCCTGCGCCTGGCCATCGACAAGGCCAAGGCGGTGAACCTGCCGGCCGACACCGTCAAACGCAACATCGACAAGGCCACGGGCAACCTCGAAGGCGTCAACTACGAGGAAATCCGTTACGAGGGTTACGGCATCGGCGGCGCCGCCATCATCGTCGACTGCATGACCGACAACCGCGTGCGCACCGTGGCCGAGGTCCGGCACGCCTTCAGCAAGTACGGTGGCAACCTCGGCACCGAGGGCTCGGTGGCGTTCCAGTTCAAGCATTGCGGCCAGTTCGTCTTTGCCCCCGGCGCGGCCGGCGTCACCGAAGACAAGGTGATGGAAGTCGCACTCGAAGCCGGGGCCGAAGACGTGATTGCCGGCGAGGACGGCTCCATCGAGGTGCTGTGCGCCCCGCCCGACTTCGAGGCCGTCAAGGCGGCGCTCGTCGCCGCGGGCCTCAACCCCGAGCTGGCCGAGGTGACGATGCGGGCCGAGAACACCGTGGCGCTGGAGGGCGACGACGCCGAGCGCATGCAGAAGCTGCTGGACGTGATCGAGGACCTCGACGACGTGCAGGACGTCTACCACAACGCCGAGATATGAGGGCCCTCGTCATCGGCGGGGGCGGGCGCGAGCACGCACTCGCCTGGCGCCTGGCGCAGAGTGCGCGCGTACAGACGGTGTTCGTCGCACCGGGCAACGGCGGCACGGCGCTCGACGATGGGCCGCTGAAGAACCTGCCGATCACCCAGCCCGAGGCATTGGCCGATTTCGCGGCCGCCGAGAAGATTGCGCTCACGGTGGTGGGGCCGGAGGCGCCGCTGGCGGCTGGCGTGGTGGACCTCTTCCGCGCGCGCGGGCTGCCGATCTTCGGGCCGACGAAGGCGGCGGCGCAGCTCGAGAGCTCCAAGGCCTTCGCCAAGGCCTTCATGCAGCGGCACGGCATCCCGACGGCCCGCCACGCCACGTTCAGCGACGCCGGCGCCGCGCATGCCCACGTCGAACAACACGGCGCGCCAATCGTCATCAAGGCCGACGGCCTGGCCGCCGGCAAGGGCGTGGTGGTGGCGATGACGGCTGCCGAGGCGCACGCCGCCATCGATGACATGCTCGGCGCCAACACGCTCGGCGTGGCGCACAACGCGGACGGCGCGCGCGTCGTCATCGAGGAGTTCATGGCCGGCGAGGAGGCGAGCTTCATCGTCATCGCCGACGGCAAGACAGTGCTGCCGCTGGCCACGAGCCAGGATCACAAGCGCATCGGCGAGGGCGACATCGGCCCCAACACCGGCGGCATGGGTGCCTACTCGCCGGCGCCGGTGGTCACGCCGAACGTGCATGCGCGGGCGATGCAGGAGATCGTGCAACCCACCCTCGCCGGCATGGCCGCCGAGGGCATGCCGTTCACCGGCTTCCTGTATGCCGGCCTGATGATCGACGCCCAGGGCCGGCCGCGCACGATGGAGTTCAACTGCCGGCTCGGCGACCCCGAGGCCCAGGTCATCCTGATGCGGCTGAAGAGCGACCTCTTCGAAGTGCTGCTGCACGCCGCGCTGGGCACGCTCGACCAGGTCGAGAAGGGCGCCGGCCTCGAGTGGGACCGCCGCACGGCGCTCGGTGTCGTGATGGCCGCTGCGGGTTATCCGGCCCGGCCGCGCAGCGGAGACGCCATCGCGGGGCTGCCCGCCGAGCAGCCGGACCTCAAGGTCTTCCACGCCGGCACCGCCTTGCAGGGCGCCGCCGCCGTCGGCGAGGGGCGACCCGGTGCGGCGCGCACGCTCGTCACCAACGGCGGCCGCGTGTTGTGCGTGACGGCCCTCGGCGACAACGTGCGTTCGGCCCAGGCCCGGGCGCTGGCAGCGGTGCGCGAAATCCGCTTTGCCGGGGCGCAGTGGCGCAGCGACATCGGCCACCGGGCGTTGAAGTCTTGACGCCGCACCGCCCGCCCGCGGCGCCCATGGCCCTCACCGCGCCGACCCGGACCGCAGGCCACTCGAAGGGCCTTGTCCTTGCCGCCAGCCAGGCACGTTTCAACCCGCCTTCGACCACGAGCCATCGACATGAGTGACGTCGCCGCCGTACGCACCTACCTGATCTCGCTGCAGGAAAGCATCGTCGAAGCCTTCGAAGCCGAGGACGGCAAGCGCTTTCTGCGCGACGCCTGGCAGCGCCCGCAAGGCGGCGCGCTCGAGGGTGACGGCATGTCGCAGCTGGTGGAGCAGGGCGCGCTGCTCGAGCGCGGCGGCTGCAACTTCAGCCACGTGCGCGGCAAGGCGCTGCCGCCCTCGGCCACGCAACACCGGCCGGAGCTGGCCGGCGCACCGTTCGAGGCGCTCGGCGTTTCGCTCGTGATGCACCCGCTCAACCCCTACGTGCCCACCGTGCACATGAACGTGCGCATGCTCACCGCCAAGGCACCCGGCGGCGACGCGGTGAGCTGGTTCGGAGGCGGCATGGACCTCACGCCGTACTACGGCTTCGAGGACGACGCGCGCCACTTCCACCGCACCTGTGCCGACGCGCTGGCGCCCTTCGCTGCGGCGTCGAGTGACCCGAGCGATTCGAACGAAGGCCGCGAGCTCTATCCGCGCTTCAAGCGCTGGTGCGACGAATACTTCTTCCTCAAGCACCGCAACGAGCCGCGCGGCGTGGGCGGCATCTTCTTCGACGACTTCGCCGAGGGCGGCTTCCACAACGGCTTCGCGCTCATGCGCGCCACCGGCGACGCCTTCCTGCATGCCTACCTGCCCATCGTGCAGCGGCGGCGCGGCCTCGCCTATGGCGAACGCGAACGGGAGTTCCAGGCCTACCGGCGCGGCCGCTACGTCGAGTTCAACCTCGTGTGGGACCGTGGCACGCACTTCGGCCTGCATGGCGGCGGTCGCACCGAGAGCATCCTGATGAGCATGCCGCCCGTCGTGACCTGGCGCTACGACTGGAAGCCTGAGCCCGGCACGCCTGAGGCGCGGCTGTACACCGACTTCCTGCGCCCGCGTGACTGGGCCAACGAGTGAGCTCGCTGCCGTGAGTTGCCCCGGTTGAGCCGCATCGCCCTCTTCGGCGGCACTTTCGACCCGCCGCACCGGGCGCATCTGGCGCTGGCGCATGCGGCGCTGGCTGCCCTGGGCTTGGCCGAGTTGCGCTGGGTGCCCACCGGCCAGCCCTGGCAGAAGCTGCAGGGTGGCCGTGCCATCACGCCGGCCGCGCACCGCGTCGCGATGGTCGAAGCCGCCATCCGCGGGGAGGGCGGCAACGTTCGCTTCGTGCTCGACCGCATCGAGGTCGACCGCACCGGGCCGAGCTACACCATCGATACCCTCGACACGCTCGCAGCGCGCGAGCCGGGCCACGAGTGGGTGCTGCTGATCGGGCAGGACCAGTACGCCGGCCTGCACACGTGGCGCGGCTGGCGCGAGTTGCTCGCGCGCGTGACGCTGGCCGTGGCCAACCGGCCCGGCGTCGCGATCGACCCAGCGCCCGAGGTGCGCGCGCTGCCGCATCGCGTCGTGCCGCTGCCCATGCTCGACATCTCGGCCACTGACATCCGTGCACGGGTGGCGGCCGGGCTGGGCATTGCTGAACTGGTGCCGGCCGAGGTGGCCGGCTATATTGCCCGCCATGGGCTGTACCGCGCGCCTGCTTCGGGCGCGGGTTGATTCCCTGGGAGCCGCACCTGGACATCCGCAAGCTGCAACGCGCCATCGTCGACGGACTCGAAGACGTCAAGGCCCAGAACGTCGTCGTCTTCAACACCGAGGCCCTATCGCCGCTGTTCGAGCGAGTGATCATCGCCAGCGGCACGAGCAACCGGCAGACCAAGGCGCTCGCTTCCAGCGTGCGTGAAACGGTCAAGAAACGCGGGTTGGCCGTGCTGCGCACCGAGGGCGAGGACAACGGTGAGTGGATCATCGTCGACTGCGGCGCCGCGGTGGCGCACATCATGCAGCCGGCCATCCGCGACTACTACCACCTCGAGGAGATCTGGGGCGCGAAGCCGGTGCGCCTGAAAGGCTCCGGCGACGCGAGCGTGGTGCGGCTGCTGCCGAAGGCGAGCGAGCCGCCGGCGGCGCCATCGCCAGCCGCTTCTCGTGCGCAGGCGCGCCAAACGTCGACGAGGGCGGCGGCCGGATCGGCGAGCCGCAAGACGCCAGCGAAGGCAGCGCCGAAGGGCCTCGCGGCTAAGAAGGGCGGAGCGAAGACCGCCGAGGCAAAGAAGGCTGCGGCGAGGCGACCGGCACCCCGGAAGTCGCCGACAGGCCGGCCAGGGGCCAAGGCGTCGCCGGCGGCCAAGCCCGCAGCTCGCAAGGCCCCCGCCAAGCGCCCCGGGCTGGGCGCCAGGCCCGCTCCACGCAAGGCCGGCGCCGCCAAGCCCCGCCCACGCTGAGCGCGGGCCGGTCCGGGCGCCACGCCGATGAAGCTGCTGGTGCTGGCCATCGGCCACCGCCAGCCGGCCTGGGCCGACGCGGCCTGGGACGATTTCGCGCGCCGCTTTCCACCCGAGATGCGACTGGAGCTCGTCGCGCTGAAGGCCGAATCGCGACAGGGCGGCAAAACCGCCGCGCAATGCATGGCGGCGGAGGCGGCACGCATCGAGGCGTCGCTCGCCGGCCTGTCGCGCCAGGGCCGCGGGCCGCGCCGCATCGTGCTGGACGAACGCGGACAGGCGGCCGGCTCGGCGCAACTCGCGCAGCGCCTGCGCGCCTGGTGCGAGGAGGGCCGCGACGCCGCTTTCCTCATCGGCGGCCCGGACGGGCTCGACCCCGAGCTGCGCCGCACCGCCGACGAGTCGCTGCGCCTGTCCGACCTGACCTTGCCTCATGCGCTGGCGCGTGTGCTCCTGGCCGAGGCGCTGTACCGTGCGCACACGCTGCTCGCAGGCCACCCCTATCACCGGGAGTAGCGGCGGCGGCGCCTTGTGCGCTCAGGCCGCTTCGGGCCGTTCGGGCCGCTAGGGCTTCTTGGTCGCGTGCACCGCCAGGGCGGCCTTCGTGGCTTCGGCGCGACGGCGCCAAGGGTGTGACTCGGGCAGCGTCGCTGACAACTGCTGCATCGCGTAGTCGAGCGTCTTCCTTGCCTCGGCGATGTCGCCATTGGCGCGGTGCGCCTCGGCGAGCACGAGTGCGGCCTGGCCGCTGCGGAACGAAGGCCGGGCCTTCTGTTCCTCGATGTCGGACTGGTGCAGCGCCCGGGCCTGTTGCAAGGCCTGCAAGCCAGCGCTGATCGAGCGGTCGTACTGCTGCGCTGCCAGCGTCGCTTCGGCTCGCAGGAGATTGGCGACGGCGCGAAGGCGTGGCGCGAGCTCGTTGCCTGCCCCGATGAGGCGGTCCGCCTCGCGCTGAGCCTCGACGTACCGGCCCTGGTGCAGCGCCAGTTCGATGGCGGTCGCGCGGCAGGCATGGTCGGCCTCGCGCAGGGCCGTGCGGACGCTGTCGTGCGCCTCGTCGCCCTGGGTGGCAGGAGCCGCGCCGACGACGATCACCGGCAGGAAGCCCACGTTCGATGTGCCGCGGATGGCCGGGCCGCCGGGTGCGCTTGCGCTGGGCCCGCTGACGGGGCTGGAGGCAAACCTGCCGGTTCGTGCCGGCACCTCGGGGGCGGCCGACTTCAACCACCGCTCGGCGGCAGCGGTGTCGCGCTCGCGCAGCGCGGCGACTGCCATCGCACAACGCGCGCGCTGGCGCATCACCGGGTCTTCGCGTGCATCGGCCAGGCCGATTGCCCGCTCAAGGCGGGCACGTGCGTCGACGAGTTGATGCAGATCCAGGCGCGGCTCGGCCGCGGCCAGGAAGAGCAACGCTGGCGCCGCGGTGGCGGGGTCGGCATCGGCCGGCATGGGTGAACCGGCGACGGCCGCGAGGTTCTCGTCGGCGAGCTTCAAGGCTCGCTCGCCATCGCCCGCGGCGAGACTCAGTTCGCCCCATTGCTCCCGCAGCTCGATGGCGATGGGTCCTTGGCCCTGCTGGAGCAGGTCGAGGCGCTTCAGCGCCGATTCGAACCACGCTTGCCCTTCGTGGAAGAAGCCCAGCGCCGCGCTCTGCATGCCCGCGGGGCGCGCCAGCAGCACGGCGAGTTGCAGCGGCTTGTCCGGCGTGGCGTCCCATTGCTGCCATGCACGGAACGTGCTGCCATGGGCATCGCGTGCGCGACCGGAGCGACGCTCGAGGTCGGCCAGACGAACCAGGCACAGGGCGCGCGTCGCGTGCCGCACCGACACGTTCTCGGTGACGCGGCGAATCCGTTGCTCGGCTTCGTCGGGCTTGTCGCCCTGCCGGGCCTGCGCCCAGGCTTCGTCGCAAGTGGCCTCGAGCGCAGCCGTCGGGTCGACCAGGTTCGGGAGCGCCTCGGCCAGCAGGTTGCGCGCCTCCGCGAAGGCGCCACTCTCGGCCCGCTCGCGCCCGATCAAGGCGAGCGCGGCGGCCAGGTCCTGGGGCCGCTGACCCAGGCTCGAGCGCGCCACCGCTTCGGTACGCGCTAGCACCTCGGGCCAGTCGCGCGAGACGCCCGGCGTGGCGGCTTCGAATAACTGGTCTCGCAGCAGGCGCGTCACCGCTTCGCTGCCCCGGCGCACGCCTTCGGCCTGTTCGCGTTCGGTCGACCAGACCCACGCCTTCCACGACAGTGCGCCAAGGAAGACGAGGAAGGCGGCAGCGCCCAGCACCGCCACCGTGGCCAAGCGGCGGTGGCGGCGGACGAGGCAGCCGATTTGATAGAGAAAGCCGCCCTCCACCGCCGTCACCGGACGGTGCATGCCGACCCGCCTGACGTCGTCCAGCAACTCGGCGGCACTGGCATAGCGGTCCGCTGGATCGGTCTGCGTGGCCTTCGTGACGATGGCGTCGAGATCGCCGCGAAGCGCCCGGCGCAGCCGGGGCACGTGGGCGAAGTCGCTGGGGCGTGGCCAGCGCGATCCCGGCGCAGCAACCACCGTGGTGCCCGGCGTGCGGGGCTGCCACGGCGATGCCCCGGACAGCACCTCGAAGGCCACGAGACCGAGCGCGTAGATGTCACCGGTAGCGATGGGTGCGCCGGCGACCTCGCCCGTGTCCCCACCATCTCTCTGCACCTCCGGTGCACCATACGCGCGCACCGGTGGCCCCGCCACGCCGTGCGACGCGCCAGGGTGCGGCGCATCGAGCAGGTCCAGCAATTCGGACAACCCGAAGTTCAGAAATCGGAGGCGGCCGCCGGGTGTCAAGACGATCTGCGAAGGGTGCACCTGGCCGTGCAGCACCAGGCGCCCGTGCGCGAACGTGGCCGCTTCCAGCGCCTGTTCGAGCAGGGCGCGCCGCTCCTGCAGGCCGAGCGGATGGTCGCGACACCAGCGATCGATGGTCTGGCCCTCGGCCAGCTCGGCGGCGAACCAGGGTGTGCCCTCCTCGGTGACACCGACCTCGGTCAGCCGGGCGATGTGCGGGTGCACCAGGGCCGTCGCGCGCGCCGACGCATGCGCGAGCCAGGCCGCCAGGTCGACGCGCGGCCGCCACTGCCTTGGCACCAGCAGCGCCAACTCCGGGGCGGGCGGCGGTTGGTCCGCGCGGCGGGCCCGCCATTGCTCGACGCGCGCATCGCTCGACGGCATCGGACCCAGCAGCAGCCAGGGACCCAGGCGCATGCCCGTGGCGAGGGCGGGCGCAAGAAGGCGCGGAACAGGCTCGGGCTCGGGCTCGGGCAAGGCCGGGTCATCCGCTGGCGCCTCGGGTCCCTCCTCGGACCCTTCGGGCGCTGTCTCCTGCCGGAGGTCCTGCGCGGCCGCAGGCTCGGGGCCGTGCAGCGCGTTCGACGAGGTCTGCCGGGCGGACGCAGCAGCTTCGTCGAGTGTGTGCGCGGGTGCCGTCTCGGCGATCGCTTCGGACGGGGCCCCGGCGATCTCCGTCGCGGGCCGTGGCGGCAACGGTTCGGTCTCCGCTGTCGTTGCAGGGGGCGCCGCTGGCGGCGCTGCGGGTTCTGGTTCGGAACCCGCGCCGCGAGGTCCGTCTCCTACGCCAGCAGTCGAGTCGATCGTGATCTCATCGCCCGGACTTTCGGCGTCGCGGACCTGTTCGACGCCCGGAAGCGGGTCCGGGACCGCTGCCACGGCAGGGGCAGCGGTGGTCCCGACGGTTCGCCCTGCCTCGCCTTCCGGTTCCGACCAAGCCGGCAGCATGGGGCCGTGCTCTAGGCCGGTTTCTCCGTCGGTGAGGTCGACGGTGGCCAGCATGTCACGCAGCCAGTCGACGGTGGCGAGTGGTTCGTCGTCGACGAGCGTGGCCAGCCAAGCGTGGCGCAACTCGGGCGGGAGCTCGCAGCCGGTGTCGAACAAGGTCGACAGTCGGGCCCAGGCCGCGGCGTCAGGGGTGGGGCGCATGCCAGTGCATCCGTCGGTTCTCAAGGCGACGGGATCGCCGCGCCCTTGGTTGCAGCCATCACGAAAGCGCGGGCCTTGAGCCAGCGGCGCCGCACCTCTGACTCGCCCTCGTTGAGCAGGCCCGCGATGGCGCCGTGCTCCAGGCCCGCGAACCAGCGCAGGCGGGCTGTGTGCGCGAGCGCGGGGTCGAGCTCGGCCAACGCGTCGAGCGCCTGCAGTGCGATCAAGGCGGTCTGCGCACGGTCGTCCGGTACCGCGCGGACAACCAGGTCGCGCACCAGCCCTTCCATCAGAAAGGCGGCCTGCTCGACGTAGGGCAGGAACAACAGGCTCGGCACCGCAGCCTCGCCGTCGCCCTTGCCACCCTTGGCGCCCTTGGCGCCCTTGCGGGGCTTCGCGGTTGTCGAGGTCTTGCGGGCGGCCTTTCCCTTCTTGCCGGTGGCGCCCTTGGCGTCAACGCCATCAATGCCGCTCGCACCGCTCGTGCCGGCCGCTGCCTCGGCCTCGTTCAGGCGCTGCCAATGCTGCCGCACCAGCGCACCGGCGTCGGCCATCGCGGCGGCGCCGGATTCAGCCAGCCGCTGCCGAAGCAGCGTCTCGAGCTCCGGGCGCAGGCGCGCCGCCAGTCGGCTTTCTGCACCGGGCAATGCCGCCGCCGCGTCGGCGAGCAACTGGGCGAGGTCGGCGTTCCCTGCAGCTTCCCCGATCGTGACCGTCGCTCCCATCGGGCGACTCTACCGCGCCCTTCCGGCAGCGACCTAGGCCCCGGTTGTGTCCGGTTCGACGAATTCGCCCTCGACGAATACCCCCCGCAGATGCAGGTCCCGGTCGAGGACCACCAGGTCGGACTTGGCGCCGGCCGCCAGACGCCCGCGGTCGTGCAGGCCGAGGTACTGCGCGGCCATCGTGCTCGTCCGCCGCGAGGCCTCGGCGAGGTCGAGGCCGATGTTCACCAGGTTGCGCAGTGCCTTGTCGAGCGTGAGCGCGCTGCCGGCCAGCGTGCCGTCGGCCAGGCGCACGGCGCCCAGGCACTTGTGCACGCGTTGCGCGCCCGCGCCGTGTCCGAGGTGGTACTCGCCGTCGGGCATGCCGGCCGCCGCGGTGGCGTCGCTCACGCAGTACAGGCCCGGGATGGCACGCAGCGCCACGCGTGCCGCTCCCGCGTGCACGGTGACGAGGTCGGCGATCAACTCGGCGTACTGCGCATGCGCCAGCGCCGCCCCGACCATGCCCGGCGCGCGCTGGTGCAGCGGGCTCATGGCGTTGAAGACGTGCGTGAACCCGGCGGCGCCGGCCTCGAGCGCGGCCACGCCGTCCTCGTAGCTGCCGTTGCTGTGCCCTACCTGGACGAGGAAGCCCGCATCTCGCAACGCGCCGATGATCGGCAGGTGGCCCTCCACTTCCGGCGCCAGCGTGATGACCCGGATCGGTGCGAGCGCGTGCAGCGCCCGCACTTCGGCCAGCGTGGCTCGGCGCGCGAAGGCGGGCTGCGCGCCCAGGCGTTGCGGATTGAGGTAGGGCCCCTCTAGGTGGATGCCGAGCCAGCGCGCGGAGCCCGGCGCGCGTGTGGCGCCCTCGCGCACGAGGGGTGCGAGCGCGGCGAGCGCCGCCTGCACCTCCTCCAGCGGCGCCGTCATGGTCGTGGCCAGCATCGAAGTCGTGCCGTGCGCCGCATGCCGGCGGGCGACGGCGAGTGCCGCCTCGGCGCCGTCCATCACGTCGTGCCCGCCACCCCCATGCACGTGCAGGTCGATGAAGCCCGGCAGCACGATGTCGCGCGTGCCGTCGCGCACGGCCCGGGCGTCGGCCACGGGCGCACCGCGGATGGCGGTGATGCGGCCGGCCTCGTGCTCGAGCGCGCCGGCGACGAACCCGTCGGGCGTGAGGATGTGGCCTTGGAGGCGGGCGACCATGGGGCGCGGCCCGTCAGGGCGCCACGGAGACGTGGTGCGCCAGCACGAGCCAGCGCTCACCCATGCGTTCCAGGACGAGGGTGAAGTTCTGCAGCACCTCGACCATCGGCACCGTTGAAGCAGCGCTGCCTACGGCTGCCGAACCGCCGGCAGGCACCTTGAATCGGTACTGGCCGGCCAGCACGGTGATGGCGCCGCTCACGCGCGTGGTCTGCTGCACCAGCGCCGCGGTCGGGTTGGGCCGGCTGCCGCAGCCGGCGGCCAGGTAGCGCTGCAGGCCCTCGCGCGTGGTCAGGGCCTGCTTGGTGTTGGAAGTGGCGAAGGTGAACAACGGGGCATACGCGCCGACGAAGACGGCCTCGTTGCAGCTGTTGAAGGCGTCGATGAGGCGGGCGTGCGCCTGCGCGGGCGTGCCACCGCCCGGCGAGGCCGAGGGGCTCGGCGGGGCTGTCTCGCAGCCGCCGAGCACGGTGGCCAGGACAACAGCCGATGCGAGCGCTCGTGTCGGCGCCGCGAAGCGACGCCAGCCGCCGGCGCGCGCGCGGGAGTGTGGTGAGAGGGTCATCATGCGAAAGCGTGGCGGGCAGGCCCGGTGCGCCAGCCGGCGCGGGGCGCCATGATGCTCCTTCGGCACCGCCTGCCCGCCGGCCGATGCGAGCGGTTACGGTGTTGCGACGTCCAGCCTGTTCGGCCAACCGTCGGCAGGCCCCTGATCTTCCCGGAGCCGGTGTGCCTCGGTGGGCCGCCACAATGCTCCGGATGCCGCCTGCGTTGCCTGTGCCACCCCGATCCCGCTCGCGCCGCGCCGATCGCCTTGTTCACCGCTTCGTCTACCTGGCATCGCAAAGCCCGCGCCGCCGGCAGTTGCTCGAGCAGGTGGGCGTCCGCTTCGAGCCGTTGCCGCCGGCGCCGCACGAGGACGCCGAGGCGCTCGAGGCGCACCGCGCAGGCGAGCTGCCGGCAACCTATGTGCAGCGCGTGACGGCACTGAAGCTGCGCGCCGCCCTGCGCAGGCTCGCTGCCTCGGGACTGCCAACGGCGCCGGTACTGTGCGCCGACACGACCGTGGCGATCGGCACGCGCATCCTGGGCAAGCCGGTCGATGCAGCCGACGCGGCGGCCACGCTTGCCCGGCTCTCGGGCCGCACGCACCGCGTGCTCACGGCCGTGGCCGTGCACGATGGTAGGCGCGTGCATCGTGCGCTCTCCGTCTCGCGCGTGCGCTTTGCGCCGCTGGGCGCGGAAGTGATCGCCGCCTACGTGGCCAGCGGCGAGCCGTTCGGCAAGGCCGGCGCCTACGCGATTCAGGGTGCGCTCGCGGGCTACATCGCGCACATCGAGGGCAGCCACTCGGGGATCATGGGCCTGCCGCTGCACGAGACGGTGCAACTGCTGCACGCGGCTGGCGTCGAGACCGCGTTGGGCACCCCCTAGACTCGCGCGCATGGCCAGTCAGGACATCCTCATCAACTGGGCCCCGCAGGAAACGCGCGTGGCCATCGTCGAGAACGGCGCCGTGCAGGAGTTGCACATCGAGCGCACGCTCGAGCGGGGCCAGGTCGGCAACGTCTATCTCGGCAAGGTGGTGCGCGTGCTGCCCGGCATGCAGAGCGCCTTCGTCGACGTCGGGCTCGAGCGCGCGGCGTTCCTGCACGTGGCCGACCTGCTGCCGGCCACGCCGGTGGGGCGTGGGGCGAACGGCGCCAACCAAGGGAACGGCGCACAGGGCGGCGCATCCGCGAGCAATGGGGGTGGCAACGGCAACGGCCATGGCGCGGCGGCGGCCTCGGCATCGGCCAGCGCCGGCGGCGCCACCGCGGCGCGCGCCGACGCGACGCCGCTGCCCATCGAGCGCCAGGTGTTCGAGGGCCAGACGCTCACCGTGCAGGTGATCAAGGACGCCATCGGCACCAAGGGCGCGCGCTTGTCGACGCAGGTGTCCATTGCCGGGCGCATGCTCGTCTTCCTGCCGCACGACAACCACATCGGCATCAGCCAGAAGATCGGCTCGCCGGAGTTGCGCGAGCAGTTGCGTGCGCGTGTCACCGCGCTCGCCTCGGCTGGCCTGCCCGAGGGCACGCCCACCGGCGGCTTCATCCTGCGCACCAACGCCGAGGAGGCCTCCGACACCGAGCTGGCCGAGGACATCGCCTACCTGCGCAAGGCCTGGGCCGCGATCCGCGAGCGCGCGACGAGCCAGCCCGCCGGCACCTTGCTGCACCAGGACCTGGGCCTGGCCGAGCGCGTGCTGCGCGACCTCACGACCGAAGTCACGCAGGCCATCCGCATCGACAGCAAGATGCAGTTCGACGCTTTGCGGGCCTTCGGCGAGACCTACATGCCGCGGGCTGCGGGCAAGCTCGAGCACTACCGCGGCGAGCGGCCGATCTTCGACCTCTTCGGCATCGAGGAGGAGATCGCCAAGGCGCTGGGCCGGCGCGTCGAGCTGAAGAGCGGCGGTTACCTCATCATCGACCAGACCGAGGCGCTGACGACCGTCGATGTCAACACCGGCGGCTATGTCGGCGCGCGCAACTTCGAGGACACGATCTTCAAGACCAACCTCGAGGCGGCTGGCGCCATCGCGCGCCAGCTGCGCCTGCGCAACCTGGGCGGCATCATCATCGCCGACTTCATCGACATGCTGCGCGAGGAGCACCAGGCCGCGGTGCTGGCCGAGCTGAAGAAGCAGCTCGCGCGCGACCGCACGCGAACCACGGTGAGCGGCTTCACGCAGCTGGGGCTGGTGGAGATGACGCGCAAGCGCACGCGCGAGAGCCTGGCGCACATGCTTTGCGAGCCCTGCCCCACGTGCCAGGGCCGCGGCCAGGTGAAGACGGCGCGCAGCGTGTGCTACGACATCCTGCGCGAGATCCTGCGCGAGGCGCGGCAGTTCGCGCCGAAGGAGTTCCGCGTCGTCGCCAGCGCCAGCGTGGTGGAGATGCTGCTCGACGAGGAGAGCGTGCACCTGGCGGGCCTCTCGGAGTTCATCGGCCGGCCGATCTCGCTGAGCGCCGAGCCGACGATGAACCCGGAGCAGTACGACATCGTTCTGCTGTAGGGCCTGCCTGCCCCGGGCCGGGCCGGGCCGGGCGCCGGGCCGAGCTAGGCGCCGAAAGGCATCGCGTCGGTGGCGGGCAGGTCAGCTTCGCTGGCCGTGGCCGGCATGCCGCGCCAGCGGCGCAGGAAGTCGGCCACGTCGTCGTCAGGCAGCGGCCGCGCCACCAGGTAACCCTGGATCGTGCGGCAGCCGTAGCGTTGCAGCACGCCGGCATGGGCGGGTTCCTCCACGCCCTCGGCCACCGTGTGCATGCCCAGCGTGCGCGCCAGGCCGAGGATCATCTTGACGATGGCGCGTGCGTCGCCGCGCGTGGCGAGCTCGCGCACGAAGCTTCGGTCGATCTTGAGCGTGTCGAAGGGAAAGCGGCGCAGGTAGGCCAGCGCGGAGTAGCCGGTGCCGAAGTCGTCCAGGGCGATGCGCACGCCCGCGGCGCGCAGGGCGCGCAGCGCATCGAGCGTGGCCTGCGACTCCTGCAGGAAGACCGACTCGGTGATCTCCAGCTCCAGCCGCGCCGCCGGCAGCCCGGCCGCCTGTGCCGTGGCCAGCACCCGCTCGACGAACCCGCCGCCCAGGGCCTGCACCGGGGAGACGTTGACCGACACCACCAGCGGTTGTGGCCACGCTGAGGCCTGCCGGCAGGCCTCGGCGAGCACCCAGTCGCCGATCTCCGCCATCAGCCCGCCTTCCTCGGCCACGGGGATGAACTCCGACGGCGGCACGTCGCCCAGTTCGGGGTGCCGCCAGCGCGCCAGGGCCTCGAAGCCGGTGACGGCCCAGTCCTCGATGCGCGCCTGCGGCTGGAAGACGAGGTGCAACTCGCCGCGCGCCAGCGCACCGCGCAGCGCCTGCTCCAGCGCGACGCGGCGGCGTGTGGAGGCGGCCATGGCCGGCGCGAAGAAGAAGGCCTCGTTGCGGCCGGCCGCCTTGGCCGCGTAGAGCGCGAGGTCGGCATGGTTCAGCAAAGTGTCCACGTCCTGGCCGTCGCGCGGGGCGAGCGCGACGCCGATGCTGGCGTAGGTCGTGAGCTGCAGCCCGTTCACCAGGCAAGGCTGGCGCAATGCCTCGATGACGCGTTGCGTCAGCTGTTCCACCTCGTGCATCTCGCCAGCGGCCATCAACACCGCGAACTCGTCGCCGCCCAGGCGGGCGACCACGTCGCTGCGCCGCGTGACGCCGCGCAGGCGTTCACCCACGGCCTGCAGCAGCGCGTCGCCGACGGCGTGCCCCAGCGTGTCGTTGACCGATTTGAAGTGGTCCAGATCCAGGCACAGCACCGCGAAGTTCGCGGGCGGCCCGGCCAGCAGCGCCGAGAGCTGGCTGCGGAATTGGTGCCGGTTGGCCAAGCCGGTCAACGCGTCGTTGTGAGCCAGCCAGCTGAGCCTCAGGTTGGCCTTGCGCGCCGCGGTGATGTCGGTGGCCACGCCCCGCCAGCCGTCGGGGCGGCCCTGTTCGTCGAGCAGCGGTTTGGCGCTCAGCGACCACCACAGCACGCGGCGGCCGCGCCGCGTGGGCAGCGGCAGGTCGCGAAAGGGCACGCCCGCCTGCAGCGCCTCGCGCAGGTCGGTCAGGTGCGAGGAGGCCCCTTCTTCGTCGGGCAGCAATTCGGCCAGGAGGGCGAGAAGTGGCGTGCTGGTGAGCTTCGCGGCCGGCATCCCGAACAGCCGCGACAACCGGGCGGAGACGTGGCGCAGGCGGCCGTCGCGCCCGGTCTCCCAGAGGAGGTCGCTGGCGTGCTCTTCGAAGTCACGCAGCAGCAGGCCGATCACCTCGTTCTGGCGTTCGGCCTCCGCCTCGGCCATGAGGCGGGCGCCGAAGAGTCGCGCCGTCGAGCGCACGCTCGCGATGACGATGCCGCAATAGACGAGGAGCAGCCCGCCGATCACCGGCGCCAGCGCCAGGCCGGAGGTGGCCAGTGCCACCGCCGAGCCACCGCCGAGGATGGCGACATAGGCCACGCCGGCCTGTGGCAGCGTGGCCAGGGCAAAGCCGCCGGCGCAGATCATGCCGGTGGCGACCGTGGCCACGAGCAGCTGTTGTTCGGACGTGCCGCCGGGGAAGAGCGCGATCGGCATCGTGGCCCACAGCGTGGCCAGCAACGCGGCCTGCAGCGTCGCGCGCCGAACGGCACGTGCCGAGGCTGTCTCGCGCCGCGGGGCGCGCCGCTGCTCCACCCAGGTGCTCGTGCCGCGCAGCGCCACGCCGACCACGGCCACGGCCCACAGCACCAGGAAGACGTGCCGCCCACCCTCCCAGGTGCCATAGACGACCAGGGCCACGTTCAGCAGGTTCGCCAGCATCGCCAATGGCGTCAGCCGCAGCACGGCCTGGAGTTGCCGTGCGCGGAAGCGTCGCGCAGCCGACTCTTCGGTTCGATACGGCTCGAGCCAAGTCGCCAGTCGGCGCCAACCGACGCTGGCCAGGGCGGTGTCGATGTTCAAGAGGGGGACCGGCGTGCCGGCGAGGAGGACATCGATTATTTCGATCGCCACGGTCCGCCATGGCGGGCAGTTCAGCGACTAAGTCACTCTTTGGGCCGTGAAGGAACCGCGCACGTGCAGGGCGACGCGCCGGGCGTCGACGGGCGACCGATGCCTCAGCGTCGGAGGTTCGCGGCTGGCGCGGTTGGCGCGGCAGGCGGGCGGCCGTCGGCGCGGGCCTCGAGCGCGGCAGCCCACAGCCCGGCGGCGTTGTCGATGTCGGCGCAAAGCGAGGCCAGCCCGATCGAGACGCGTGTGATCACGGGGTCGCTGCCGAGCGCGTACACGCCGCCCAGCGTCAACGCCAGGCGCTGCCGTGTGCCCGGCGCGTCCTTGGGCCGGCAGCCGGGAAGCAGCACGCCGTACTCCAGGCCAGCGAGGCGCACCACGGAGTCCTTGGCCCGCGTGCGCGCCCGCAGGCGGTTCCACAGTTCGTGCGACACGGCCGACTCCATGCCATCCACGGGGCGGCCGTCGAGGGTGCCGACGCCTTCGATGCCGATCGACAGCACGGCCAGGGGCTGGCCGTAGCGGCGGCATTGCGACAGGTGGCGCTCGATCACGGCGAGGAACTCCGCCTGGCCGGGCTCGATGCCGGCCGGACTGCTCCGCGACCCTTCCAGGGGCGGCCCCTCGGGGGCACGGTGACCGGACAGGGGCAGGGCAGGTGGGTGCAGCATGGGGAGTCCGCGGGCGAAGCAGGGTGTGGCGGGATGCCGACGGGTGCGCGGGGAGAGCGTCTCCCGGCACGCCCGCGGCGGCGGTTGTCGAGGCCGTCGAAGAGGCCCCTGTTCACTGAGACGCAATCGCCGGCGGCGACCCGACATCCGCCGGCGTCGCCCCACATCCCCAATTGCGAACAACGTCGCACTTCGGCGCCTGCCTGGGGCTGCACTAGAGTCGCAGCCTGCGACCCGCGCCCGCCCGGTGCCTCCGGTGCCCATGTCCGAGATCACGACGCTGCTCCAGGCTGCCAGCGGCGGCGACCGCCAGGCCGCCGACCGTGCCTACGCGCTGCTGTACGCCGACCTGCGGCGTCTCGCACACAGCCGCCTGCGTCGTGAAGGTGTGTACACGCTCCTCGACACCACCTCGCTGGTGCACGAGTCGTACCTGCGACTGCATGGCTCGGCGGAGCCTGGGTTTGCCGGTCGCGACCAGTTCCTGGCCTACGCCGCGCGCGTGATGCGCAGCGTCGTCGTCTACCTCGTGCGCGCGCGCAACGCCGAGCGGCGCGGTGGCGGCGCGGCGCATGTCACGCTCAGCACCACGCTCGTCGAGGGTGACTTGGGCCGGGCCGGCCGCGCGGGCGGCCGCGACGAGGTGCTGCAGGTGCACGAGGCACTCGATGCGCTGGAAGCGCAGGACGCGCGCCTGGCCAGCGTGGTGGAGATGCGCTACTTCGGCGGCTTGAGCGAGCGCGAGATCGCCGAGGCGATGGGCGTCACCGAGCGCACCGTGCAGCGCGACTGGCAGAAGGCGCGCCTGTTCCTCGCCGTGGCGATCGGTTGAGGCGGGCCGGCGACCCGATGCAAGGCATCGAGCCTGCCCGCTGGGCCGCCTTGTCGCCGCGGCTGGACGAGCTTCTCGACCTGCCCGAGGCCGACCGGGCCGAGTGGCTGGCCGCCCTGCGCGGGCGCGACGCGAGGCTCGCCGATGAACTCGAAGCCCTGCAGGCGCGCCTGCAGGGCCTGGACGCGCGCGGCTTCATGGCCGCGCCCGCCTTGCCGGCGCCGGCCGGCCTGGCCGGGCAGGTGCTTGGCGCCTACACGCTGGAGCGCGAGATCGGCCGCGGCGGCATGGGCCAGGTGTGGCTGGCGCGGCGCACCGACGGGCACTACGAGGGCGCAGTGGCCATCAAGCTGCTGCAAGGCGGCCTGCTGCGCGCCGGGGAGGCCGCGCGATTCGCACGCGAGGGTCGCATCCTGGCGCGGCTGGACCAGCCGCACATCGCCAGGCTCATCGACGCTGGTGTCGCGCCCGAGGGTGGCCAGCCCTACCTCGTGCTGGAGTACGTGGACGGCGAGCCGATCGACCGCTACGTGCAGCGCCTGCAGCCGCCGCTGGCCGCACGGCTGGCGCTGCTGATCGACGCCGCCGAGGCGGTGGCGCACGCGCACGCGCGGCTGATCCTGCACCGCGACTTGAAGCCCTCGAACATGCTGGTGCGGGCCGACGGCCAGCTCAAGCTGCTTGACTTCGGCATCGCCAAGTTGCTCGACGAGCAGGCCAGTGGCGCCGCCGGCGAGCTGACGCAGCGCGCCGGCCAGGCCTACACGCCGCGCTACGCCGCCCCGGAGCAGCTGCAGGGGCAGGACGTGACCACCGCCACCGACGTCTACGCGCTCGGTGTGCTGCTCTATCAGCTGCTGGGAGGTGGCCACCCCACCGGGGCCGAGGACGGCACACCATTGGAGGTGCTGCGCGGCGTGGTGGAGACGGTGCCACGTCGCCTCTCCGAGCAGGTTCGGCGCCAGGGCGGCCCCGGCGCGCGCCGGCGCGCCGACGAACTGCGCGGCGACATCGACACCATCGTCGCGCGCGCGCTGAAGAAGAACCCCGCCGAGCGCTACGCCAACGCCGCCGAGTTGGCCGAGGACCTGCGCCGCACGCTGGCGCACGAGCCCATCCGCGCACGGCCCGACACCTGGCGCTACCGCAGCGCCAAGTTCGTGCGCCGCCATCGCGTCGGCGTGGCTGGGGCCGGCGTGGCGATGACGGCGGTGCTGGCCGGCGCGGGCGTGGCGGTGCAGGAGTCGCGCGAGGCGAGCGCCCAGCGCGTGCAGGCCGAAGGGCTGCTGGAGTTCATGCTCGGCGACCTGCGCAAGAAGCTGCAGCCGGTGGGTCGGCTGGACGTGCTGGACGCGGTGGGCGAGCGGGCGCTGGCGTACTACGCGGCGCAGGAGGCGTCGAGCCTGGACGCCGACGCGCTGGCGCGGCGGGCGCGGGCGCTGCACCTGATCGGCGAGATTGCCGAGCTGCGTGGGCAGGCGGCGGAAGCACGGCAGCGGTTTGCCGAAGCCGCGCGCAGCACGGCGGAGCTGCTGGCGCGCGCGCCCAACGACCCGCAGCGGGTGTACGAACATGCGCAGAGCGAGTTCTGGGTGGCCGAGGCAGCACGCCGGAACGGCAGACCGGACGAGGCGCAAGCGGGGTTGGAGCGGTACCGGGCGCTTACGCAGCGGCTGCTTCAACTAGAGCCGGACAAGGCCGAATGGAAGCTGGAGGCGGCATCCGCCGAGCACAACTTGGCCGTGCTCGTCTACGAGCAACGCCAGCCGCAGCGGGCGCTGGCGCTATGGCGAAGCGCTCGTCCCGTCTTCGAGGCACAGGCAGCCAACAGCGAGGCGGCGCGCATTGGCTTGAGCAACAACCTGGGCTGGACAGCCCGCGCGCACGAGGATCTGGGCGATCTGAAGGCCGCGCTCGAAGCCCATAGCGCGAAGGTTGGTTTGCTCAAACGCAGTGCGGCCTCTGACCGTGAGAGTCAGTTTCAGACCGCCCTCTCGCATGCGGACTCGGCGCGGCTGCAACTGGCATCGGGCTATTGGGCCCGGTCACGGGACGAGGCCAATGTCGCTATCGCCTTGCTTGAGGGTTTGGTAGCGCTCGACGGCAGCAATCGCGAGTGGCGCGCGATGCTGGCCCTCGCTAAGGTGAGCCGGGCTGAGGCGCTGCTGGCCCAGGGTCGATTTCAACCCGCTGCGCAGAGCTTGGCCGAAGCGGCCAAATCGATAGCCCTGGTGCGGGCCCCAAGCCCCGAGTTCGACGGGCGTGATGTTGCCTTGCACGCTCGCTGGCTGACCGCGCAGGCGCGCCTGATGCCCCTGCGCGACGCCTCAGCGGCTGACATGGCGACTCTGCTGGATGCCGCCCTGGCGCGTGAGCCGCAGCTGCTGGCGCTGCGATCGACGCGGCGGCGCGTAGTCGCTGCCATGGCTCTGGTGTTGGGCGACTCGCTGGCCGCCCGCGGCGACGCGGCTGGTGCTCAACGGCGGTGGGAGCAAGGGCGGGACCTGGTCGGGGATCCCGGCCGAGAGCCGGTTTCCATGGCGGTGCTCGCCCATCTTCAAGAGCGGCTGGGGGCGACTCAAGCTGCGATGTCTTTGGCCGATAGCCTCCAGGCCAGCCTGTGTCGCCATCCGCTCGTATTCGACCTCTTTGCGCGATTGGGCCGGTCCCCCCCCAGTTAGGAGAGATCATGCCCAGCGCACCCGCCGTCGACTGCCCAGCCACCCACCTCCCCACCGTGGCCAAAGCGGCCAAGGTGACCGTCACCGTCAACAGCGAAGGGACCATCGTCTGCAGTCCCGACCCCATCAACGTAAAACGGGGCCAGAGCGTACTGAAGTTCCAGCTGCAGGCACCCGGCTACGTCTTCCGCCAGAAGAAGGCCATCGTTGTGAGCAACCCGGGGCGCGATTTCCCGCTTCCATCCGTCACCTCGGCCGATGGAGTGACCGCGACGCTTCGCGACGAGCACCTCGACTGCTGTGACTACAAGTACAGCGTCTACCTGATGCAGGTGTCTAGCGGGCGCATCATTTGCGTGGACCCCGTCATCCGCAACGATCCGGACTGAGCGTCGGATTCCGGCCCGCCGTTCCGGCGGGTTCATTTCGCCAGCTTCACACTCCGCGCCGGCCGCCGCAGCGTCGTCTTCGCCTGGCCTTGCGGCCCCGCCACCTGCACCTCGATGCGCTGGATGCGCTTGTAGGCCTCGAACAGGCCCACGTCCAGCGCGCGCAGCTGCGCGGGCTGGGCGCACTTGAACTCGTAGGTGGCGTCCAGGTCGGCATGGCCATCCTTGGCCTTGGCGCCGGCTTCGAGCACGGGCGCTTGCACGTCCGCCTTGGCCATCGTGCACTGTGCCGCCGCATCCGCGACGAAGAGCCCGGCAGGTGCGCGCAGGCGCGCCAGTACGTCGGTGGCCGCCTTGCGCTCGGCGTCGGTGCGCGGCGCGCGCTCGAAGCCGAGCAGGTTGTCCAGCGGCGCCTCCAAGGCGACCGTGAGCTTGTCGCCTTCGATGGCGACGTCGAGTTTCACGACGCCGTGTTCGTGCGGCTTGGCGGCGCAAGCCGCGCCCGCGGCGGCGACGAGGACCAGCGTGGCGAGTAGCGAAGGGGTGATGCGGGGCATGGGTGCTCTCCAATCAGTCGGCGGACAAGGTGTGCGGTGAAGACGTGTGTCAAATCTCACCGTCGCAGCGTTGCTTGAGCCTGAGTCCCGGGCTGGAAGCGTTGCGCATTCAGCGCGCAGGCTGCAGCGCGTCGGCCAGCGTGCGCGCGTTGTGCTCGAAGAGCTTCAGGTAGGTGCCGGCCGGCCCGTCGGGGGCCGATAGCGCGTCCGAGTACAACGTGCCGCCGATGCGCACCCCGCCCTCGCGGGCGATGCGCTCCAGCAGCCGCGGGTCGCTGATGTTCTCGACGAAGAGCGCGCGCACGCGCTGCTCGCGAATCTGGCGGATGAGCCGGGCCACCGCCGCCGCCGAGGGCTCGCTGTGCGTGTTCCAGCCCTGCGGCGCGACGAAGTCCACGCCGTAGGCGGCGCCGAAGTAGCCGAAGGCATCGTGCGAGGTGAGCACGCGCCGTTGCTCGCGTGGCACGGCGTTCAGGCGTTCGCGCACGCGCCGGTCGAGCTCGTCGAGGCGCAGGGTGTAGGCCGCCCGGCGCTGCTCGATCTCGGCCTTCTGGCTGGGCCAGCGTTCGGCCAGCGCACCGGCGATGTTCTGCACGTACTGCTGGGTCAGCTTCAGGTCCTGCCAGGCGTGCGGGTCGCCGCCGTGCTCGTGCCCATGCCCTGGCCCATGCCCTGGCCCATGCCCTGGCCCATGGGCGCCGCCCTTGCCGTGCACCGGCCGCGCCTGGATGCCGCGGCTGGCCACGACCACCGGGCCCGGGTAGCCCGAGACCTTGACGAGGCGCGTGATCCAACCCTCGAAGCCCAGGCCGTTGACGAGCACGAGGTCGGCCTGGGCCAGGCGCTTGCCGTCGGCCGGGCGCGGCTCGAAGACGTGCGCATCAGCGTCGGGGCCGACGAGTGCGGTCACTTCGGTGCCCGCTGGGGCCAGCTCGCGCGCGATGTCGGCGAGGATGGAGAAGCTGGCGACGATGCGTGGGGTCGGCGCCGGGGCCTGCGCGCGCAGCGGCAGCGCGCGCCAGGCGCACAGGGCGGCGGCCGCCCACGTGAAGGCACGCCTGTGCATGGCAGTGCGTTCGGGCGATCGGGAGATGCGGGCTGGGGTCATCGCGTCGGCGTGGGAGGTTCGTGATGAGTGGTTCGCGAGAGATCGGCGGCGGCTGGCGGGCGCGATGAGGCGGACAGGCTTGGCTGGGACTGATCCATCGTCCGCTTCATCGCGCCAGATGGCCGCTGCGCGCGAGCCATCGCACGACGATGCCGTCGCGCAGACCGAAGAGCACCGAGGCCACGTAGGCCGCCCCGCACACGAGCACGATGCACGGACCCGAGGGCAGTTCGGCGTGGTAGCTGAGCAGCAGCCCGGCCGTGCCCGAGGCGGCGCCGAGGGCCACGGCCACGGCGGCCATGCGCGGCAGGTCGGCGGCCCAGAAGCGCGCGGCGGCCGCCGGCAGCATCATCAACCCCACGGCCAACAGCGTGCCCAGCGCCTGGAAGGCACTCACGAGGTTGCCCACCAGCAGCACGAGCAGCGCGCCGTGCGCGAAGGCCCCGGGCCCGCCCACGCTGCGCAGGAAGCCCGGGTCGAAGCTCTCCAGCACGAGCGGCCGGTACAGCAGCGCCAGCATCAGGAGCGTGAGGCTGGCGACGACCGCGATCTGCACGAGCGCCGCGTCGTCTACCGCCAACACGCTGCCGAAGAGCATGTGCATCAGGTCCACCTGGCTGCCGCGCAGTGAGACGAGCAGCACGCCCAAGGCCAGCGCGATGAGGTAGAAGGCCGCGAAGCTCGCGTCCTCGCGCTGCGGCGTGGCGCGCGTGACGAAGCCGGCCGCCAGGGCCACGGCCAGCGCGGCGACGAAGCCGCCCAGGCTCATCGCCGGCAGCGACAGGCCGGCCAGCAGGAAGCCCGCCGCCGCGCCCGGCAGCACCGCGTGCGCCATGGCGTCGCCGACCAGGCTCATGCGGCGCAGCACGAGGATGCAGCCGATGGGCGCGCTGCCCAGCGACAGCGCGAGCGTGGCCACGAGCGCGCGGCGCATGAACGCGAACTCGGCGAAGGGCTGCCACAGGGCTTCGGTCATCGCGCGGCCCCCGGGCTGGCGGCGCCCCCGTCCGCCGTGTCGCAGCGCGGTGCCTTCTCGTCCCAGGCCTCGGCCATCTGGCGCGCGCGGAACAGGTGCTCGGCGCGCAGCACCTCGGCCGTCGGACCCCAGGCCACGCGCTCGCGGGCGAGCAGCAGCACCTCCTCGAAGTGCGCGCGCACCTGGTCCAGGTCGTGCAGCACGGCGACGACCGTGCGCGCCTCGCTCTTCCAGCGTTGCAGCAGCGCCAGCAGGTCGGCCGTGGTGCGCGCGTCGATGGCGTTGAAGGGCTCGTCGAGCAGGATGAGCCCGGCGTCCTGCACCAGCACGCGCGCGAAGAGCACGCGCTGCGCTTGGCCGGCCGAGAGCTCGCCGAGCAGCCGGCGCTCGAAGCCCATGAGGCCGACGGCGGCGAGCGCCCCGTCGATGCGTGCACGCCCGGCCGCGCCCACCGCGCCGAAGCTGCCGATGCTCGACCACAAGCCCGTGGCCACCACCTCGTGCACGCGCACGGGGAAGCTGCGGTCCAGCTCACTGGCCTGCGGCAGGTAGGCCACGCGCAGCGCGGGATCGCGCTCGATGCGCCCCTCGAAGCGGCGGATGGCGCCGCCCAGCGCGCCCAGCAGCGTGCTCTTGCCGGCGCCGTTGGGGCCGACGACGGCCGTGAGCGCGCCGGGCCGGAACTCGCCGCTCAGGTGGTGCACGGCCGGGTGGCCGCGGTAGGAGACGGTGAGGTCGCGCAGGGCGACCGCACCGGCGGTCATGGCCAGGGCTTCCATGGCACGGGCGTTCATCGCCGCAACGCTCACGACAGAGCCCAGGCCACGGCCAGCCAGAGTGCCAGCACGAGGGCGCCGGCCCCCAACAGGCGCTGCAGGGCGCCGGTGCTCAGCATGATGAAGCGCCAACGGCGCGCGTGTTCAGCCTCGGTGCGTGTGCCCCGTGGCCCGTGGCGCGGCTCGGCCAGCGCCCGCCTTGGTCGCACGGGGCGGCAGGCAATCCTTGCAGCAGCCATACAGCGTGAGGTCGTGGTCCTCCACCGTGAAGCCCTGCGGCGCCAGGCGCGACAGGTCGCCTGGGCAGGCGTGCACGTCGAACACACGCTGGCACCGTGTGCACTGGAAGTGGTGATGGTGCTGGTGTCCGGCGATCTCGAAGCGCGCGTTCTCGCCCGGAAGGCTGACGGTCAGCAACTCGCCCTCTTCCACCAGCGCCTTCAGGTTGCGATAGACGGTCGCGATGCCCAACCCCGGCACCTGCTGCTGTGCGGCGTCGAGCACCTCCTGCGGCAGGAGCGGGCGGTCGGCCTGCGAGATGGCGTCGCGAATGGCCATGCGCTGGCGGGTGTTGCGTTCCATTCATCGAGGGTAGCGGATTCCAGCGAGCTGAGGCAGGGCGGCCATGAATGATATTGCACTCGCAATACGCAAAGACCCCAAGCGTCGGCGTACCGCCGCCGAGAACAATAATGATACTTCGTTATTGAAAGCGCGCTAGCGACTTCTCGCCGTCCCTGAACCGGCGCCTCGATGTGGAACAGAAACCCATGAGCCAGATCCCCGTCACCATCCTCACCGGCTTCCTCGGCAGCGGCAAGACGACGCTGCTCAACCGCATCCTGAAGGAGCAGCATGGCCATCGCATCGCCGTCATCGAGAACGAGTTCGGCGAGGCCGGCATCGACAACGAGCTTCTGGTGCAAGAGCAGGGCGAGCAGATCGTCGAGATGAACAATGGCTGCATCTGCTGCACAGTGCGTGGCGACCTCGTGCGCATCCTGGGCGAGCTGCACGCCAAGAAGGCCGCGGGCCAGCTGCACTTCGACCGCGTCATCATCGAGACAACGGGCCTGGCCGACCCGGCACCGGTGGCGCAGACCTTCTTCGTCGACGACGACATCGGACAGCAGTACCTGCTCGACGCCATCGTCACCATGGTCGACGCCAAGCATGCGCCGCAGCAACTGGACGAGCACCACGAGGCGCAGGAGCAGGTGGGCTTCGCCGACCGCATCCTCATCACCAAGACCGACGTGGTGCAGCCCTACGACGTGGCCGAGTTGCGCCAGCGCCTGGTGAAGATGAACCCGCGCGCCAAGATCGGCGAGGCGCGGCACGGGCAGGCCAGCATCGACGACCTGCTGGACATCCGCGGCTTCAACCTCAATGCGATCCTCGAGATCGAGCCCGACTTCCTCACCGACGTCGAGCACGAGCACGACGACGACGTGACCTCGTTCGTCTTCCGCGAAAGCCGGCCGCTGAACCTGGAGCGCGTCGAGGACTTCCTCGGCAGCATCGTGCAGGTGTATGGCGCGCAACTGCTGCGCTACAAGGGCGTGCTGAACGTCAGGGGCATGGACCGCCGCGTCGTGTTCCAGGGCGTGCACATGCTGATGGGCTCCGACCTCGGCCCGGCGTGGAAGCCCAGCGATAAGCGTGACAGCAAGATGGTCTTCATCGGCCGAGACATGCCCAAGGACGTGCTGCTCCAGGGGCTGGCGAACTGCGCTGTCAGCGCGAAGGCGCCTTCGAACCCTTGAGCGCCCCGCGCTCGTGCGGCGCAACGCCGCGCAGGCGGCGCGGCGGCCCGGCGGGATTTCAGTCGCGCGCCATCGGAGCCGCGAACTGGGGCAAGGCTTCTAGCGCCGCAGGTTCGAAGCGCTCGTTGAGGAAGAGCTTCGGGTAGTAGAACTCACGCAACGAGGCGTGAAAGGCGCGCACCCGGGCCTCGTAGGCCAGCGACGAGCGCAGGTCGGTCCCGGCCAGGGCCTGCAGCGATCGTTCGAGCAGCACGGGCGGCGCGATGATGGCCAGCCGACCGGCCAGCCGGTCGCGCTCCTTGCGGCCCGCGGTGTAGGCCTCTGACAGCGCCTGCGCCTTCTGGTCACCCACCTGCTGGAAGGCGTAGTACCACTTCCACTCGAACGGGCGCCCCACCGCGGTGTACGCCGCCCACTGCGGGTGGCGTTCGACGAAGGCCGTCATCGTGGCCTCTTTGGGCAGGTCCCAGGCGTCGTTCACGGCCTCGCGCTGGGTCATGATGATGTCCGCGCCCGATGGCACGGGCACCGCGCGGTCGATGGTCATGCGGCCGGCGGCCGGGATAACCACGCCCAGCAGGATCCACAGCGCCACGAGCGACGCCAGGATCACCTCCCCCGTCTGCGGCCAGGCCGCCAGGCGGGCGCAGACCCAGGTCCAGAAGAGCACGTTGGCCAGCAGCAACCCACAGGCCGCGAGCAGCGTCGGCACGGCCGTGCCGCTCAGGCCGCCGGCCACCCCCAGCGGCACCGCGGCGCAGACGAAGACACCGCCGGCCCGCAGGGCGGCACGCAGGCGCCACAGCGGTGCCGAGTGGCCTGCGGTGGCCACGAGCAGGTCATGCCGACCTGCCGCGCGCTCGCTGGCGCGCAGGTCGTGCAGCAACACGATCAGCACCAGCGGAAGCACGAAGGCCGCGAGGAACGCGAAGTCGAACTTGCCGATCAGTGCCAGCACCGGATGCCCGGCGTCGCGCTCGTGGATCTGCCCTTCCAGCGCCAGCATGCGCACGCGGTGTCTCCACGCTGCGTCGTCGCGACGGCCCAGCGCCGCGAAGGCGAAGTCGGAGGGCGGGTCGTAGGTGAGGTGGAAGCTGTAGTACGCCGCGCCGCCCCAGTCCTTCTGCGCCTTCGCCACGTTCATGCGGTCGGCATGGTCGGCTTCGACGAGGCGCGCGATCGTGGCCTCTTGCTGGCGCACCTCGGACAGCCCCGCCGACACGGCCAGCACCGACAGGCACAGCACCACCAGCCACCAGGCCCACACCGAGCGATCGCGGGCCAGGAAGGCGGCCTCGCGGCGCAGCGCGGGCCACCGGCGTGCGGAAGACGTCGGCGCGTTCATGGCTTGATCCTGCCGCCGGCCCAGAGCCCTGCGCCGACGAGCACGGCGCACCACACGCAAAGCATCAGCCACTGCGGCCGGGCCTGGGCGATGCGGCTGCCCGCCGCGTCGGGCCGGAAGACAAAGCGGTCCAGCAGCCGCCAGTTCGAGGCATCCACGCGCGTGCGCTCCTCGGCGAGCGCATCGCCGCTGCGCCGCACGTCGTCGCTGTAGGCCAGCTTCTCGGTGTGCACCTTGTTCAGGCCCTGCACGAAGGCGTAGCGCAGGGCCTCGGCCTCCTGCAGGAAGCGGTGGTGGTGTGCGAGGTCGGTGCCGGCCACCGCGCGCGAAGCCTCGGCCACGGCGAGCAGGGGCGTGAACCAGCCGTGGTGGGCCAGCACTGCCGCTTGCCGGGCCTCTGCCGCGATCTGTGCGCGGGCGTATCGGTTCAGCGTCTCGGTGAGCTTTTGCTCGCCGACCTGCGCCACGACGCCGCGCAGGTTCACCGGCAGGTCTTCGACCCGCTGCACGCCGTGCCGGGCCAGAAGATCGGCGCGCAGCTGTGCGAAGGCCGGGTCGTTGGCGTTGTGGCCGTCGCCCAGCTTGCGCAGGTCGGACAGCATCGCCAGGTCGGTCTCGAGCTTGCCGGCCATCGGCGCTGCGTTCGAGGCCCCGCTGGCGGCCAGCGCCGGCAGCACCAGGGTCAGCGTGATCCACAGCGTCGCCAGCGTGGCCAGCGCGGCCGCGCGGCGGGCGAGCAGCGCCGAGGCCGCCAAGGCCAACGCGCCCCAGATCGAGAGGTACAGCAGGTAGGCGCCCACCAAGGCCGCAGCGGCCAGTGCGCTGTCGCCCGCGCGCACAGCCACGCCGGCGCTCAGTGCCAGCGGTAGCAGCAGCACCGCCACGAAGGACAGCAGCGCCAGCGCCTTGCCCGCCAGCAGCACCCGGCCCGTCGTGCCCTGCGCGAGCAGGGTCGCCAGCGTCGCAGCCTCGCGCTCGCGCGCAACCAGGCCGTGCCCGAGCAGGATCACCAGCAGCGGCCCGAACAGCTGGTAGACCAGGGCCGGGCTGAGCCAGCTCAGCGCGCCCAGGTCGGCGCTGGCGCCGGACGCCGCGAACATGGCCGTGTTCTGCCGGTGGCCCTCGAGGAAGATCGACTGGCCCGTGACCGAGTCCAGCCCTGGGTCGAAAAGGGCCAGGGGCGGTGGTGTGCGGAAGACGTAGTGCCCGTAGTGCACCATGCGGTGCGGGTGGCGGGCCGGTTGTGCGAGGAAGGCCGCTTCGGCCTCGGCCTGGTGGTGGGTGCGCTCCGCCGCTTCGCCCTGCATGCGCAGCGCGGTCAGCACCGTGGTGGCGACCAGCAGCCCGGCCAACAGCAGGGCGCCGCCCAGCGCCAGTCGTGAGCGCAACCAATAGCGCCACTCGGCGCGGGCGATGACGAGCAGGCGCTTCATGCGGCGGCTTTGGCCGAGAAGGCGCGATGCACGGTCTCGGTGTCGATGCGGCCGCCGGCGGGTGCTTGGAACTGGTCCACCAGGTGCCCGCTGCGCAAGAGGCCGATGCGGTCGGCCAACTGGCAGGCGCCGTACACGTCGTGCGTCACCATCAGAACGGTCTTGCCGGCATCGGCCAGCCCGCGCACCAGGTCGTGGAATTCGTCGATGGCCGTGGGGTCCAGCCCGGACGTGGGTTCGTCGAGCAGCAAGATTCCCGTGTTGCGCAGGAGGGCCAGCGCAATGGCCACTTTCTGGCGCATGCCCTTGGAGTAGCCGCGCAACCTGAGCCCGCGCGCATCGGCGCCCAGCGAGACACGGTCCAGCGCCGCTTCGATGTCGGCTTCATCGCCATGCACGCCAGCCAGTTGCAGGAAATAGCGCAGGTTCTCGCGGGCGTCCAGGTGTTCGTACAGCGAGGCGGCCTCCGGCAGGTAGGCGATGGCGCGGCGCGCAGCCACGAGGTCGGCGCGGACATCGAGACCGTTGACGATCACGCGGCCACTGGCGGCGGGCAGGAAGCCGAGGAAGGTGGCCAGGGTCGTCGACTTGCCGGCGCCGTTGCCGCCCAGCAGCCCGTAGACCTCGCCGTGGGCCACGGCAAAGCTCACGCCCGCCAGCACCTCCCTGCCGGCGCGTTGCACGCGCAGCTGCTCGGCTTGCAGCTTGAACTCGGCCCCCATGTCAGAACTTGAACGCCACCGACACCCGCGCGCTGCGGGGCGTGCCCGGTTGCACCCACAGCGCCGAGAACGAGTTGGTGTAGTAGGTCTCGTCGAACAGGTTGTCGACATCCAGGCGCAAGGTCGTCGACTTCGTCAGTGCATAGGCGGCGAAGGCCCGCGCCACCGTGTAGGCCGGCAGCTTGAAGTTGGTGGTGAACTCGCCCGAGCGCTCACCCACGTGGAGGAGGCCGCCGCCGAGCTGCAGGCTGCGGCCGTCCACGGCCATGGACTTCACCAGCTGCAGGCTCAGGCTGTGCCTCGGCACGTTGAGCAATTGCGTGCCGGCGGGCACCGGAACGCCGAAGTTGGCGTCGTTGAAGGTGTTGGAGGTCTTGGCGTCCACATAGGCGTACGAGGCCCACAGGCTCAGCCCCTCGGTGATCTCGCCATGCAGGTCGATCTCGAGGCCCTGGCTGCGCGCCTGGCCGATGGCCGCCAGCGTGAACGCGCTGGGGTCGTCGACGACCAGGATGTTCTTCTGCCGGACCTGGAAAACGGCCACCGTGCCGTCGATGCCGGCCAGAGAAAACTTCGCGCCGGCCTCCACCGAGGTGGACTGGTTGGGCTCGAAGCCGTTGCCCTGCGCATCCGCGCCCGAGAGCGGGCGGAAGTTCTCGCCGTAGGTGGCATAGAGCGAGAGCGCCGCACCCGCCTGGAACACGATGCCGAGCTGCGGGCTCACGCGCGATTCCTCCTGCGTGGCCACCGTGTTGTTCGCCCGATTCTCGAGCGTCTGCTCGTAGTCATCGAAGCGCACCCCCAGGCGCAGCTGCAGCCGCTCGCTCAGGTTGATCTGGTCCTGCGCGAACACGCCCACCGACTTCTGCGTCTCCACGCTGTTGGTGAGCGGTGTCGGCGTGGGCAGGACGTAGCTGCCGTAGGCCGGGTTGAAGATGTCGATGGCCTGCTGCTGGGCCGGCGTCGGGTTGCTGGCCAGCGTCGGCGCACGGGCGCGCAGGAAGACCTGGTCGTTCTCGAAGCGGTCGGCATCGACACCGAAGATCACCCGATGCTGCAGCCCGGCCAGCTGGAAGCGGCCGGCGATCTCGCCGCGCAGCACCTGGTAGCGCGCGTCGTAGTCGCGGAAGCGGCGCTGGCGCGTCAGCGTGCGGCCGTCCACCAGCAACTGCTGGCGGTTGGCGGCCAGCTCCGCTTCGGTCGAAAAGCCTTCCAGCGAGGTCTTGCGCGTGGTGAAGCCCAGCAGGGCGCTCCAGTCCTTGTTGAAGTCGTGCTGGATCTCGAACTGGTGGCCCTGCACGTCCGCCTTCAGGGGGCCGTCGCCCGGCTCGCCGAGAAAGCGGCTTGGTGGGATGAGACCGAGCTCGCCGTTGATGGCCAGCACACCGCGGTCGAACGGGATCTCCTGGTGGCTGAACTCCAGCTCATAGACCAGCCTGCTCTGCGGGCCGATGCGCCAGGCCAGCGACGGGCTGGCGCCGTACTTGCGGGTCTCGACCGTGTCGCGGAAGCTGCCGGCTTCTTCGGCGAAGCCGACCAGGCGCACGGCGACGGCATCGGACAGGGGCGCCGTCCAGTCCGCATCGGCACGGTAAGTCTCGAAGCTGCCGGCCGAGAGGCGGAACTCGCCCGCCGTCTTGAAGGTGGGGCGCTTGGTCACCAGGTTGACCGTGCCGCCGGGCTCGCCGCGCCCGAACAGCGCCGCGCGCGGGCCCTTGAGCACCTCGACCGACTCGATGCCCGACAGGTCGCGCGGCCCACCGAAGCCCCGGCCGGCATTGAAGCCGTTCACGAGGTAGTTGCTGGGCAGGTTCTCGTCGCCCACGAAGCCGCGCAGCGAGAAGGCGTTCCACAGCCCGCCGAAGTTGTTCTGCCGGGCCACCGACGCCGACAGGTCGAGCGCCTGCGTCAGGTCTATCGCGCCCGAAGCGCGCAGGGTCTCGGCGTCGATGGCCTGGTCGGCCTGCGGCGTTTCCAGCCGCTTGAAGTCGCCCTGGTAGGCCTGCCGCGTGCCGGTGATGGTGACGGCATCCGCCTGCGCGCCCGAGCCCGCCTGCTGGGCGAGTGCTGGAAGGGCGAACGGGGCTGCCGTGCAGAGCATCAGCGCGGCGCGTTGGGAACGTTTCACGGGAGAACCTCGGCGAGTCGGAAGTGATGAGAAAGCGGAACGAGGGCCGACGTGCGCCGTCGGCCTGCACTAATGATAACGGTGCCGCATTTGCAAAAGGACCGTGCTCCGGTCTGGCGGCGCGCGAGGCGCCTCGTTGCATCCCGGGCGGGCGCGGTGGCCCGCACCGGCGAGGCCGTGGTGTAAGGTCGCCCGGCTCGCGCACGACCGAACGGGTTGCCATCGACAACGAGAGGAGCGTCTCCATGAAACAAGTTCTGCTCGCGCTGGCCGCCGCGACGGCCATCCTGGCCGGTTGCGCGGCGGGGCCCGGGGCCGGTTCTGCCGGCGCTGGCGCCGGCAATGGCCTCGTCGCGCTCAAGAGCCCGCACAGCCCTGCCGACACCGTGGCGCGGCTCGAGGCGCAGCTCAGGCCCCGCAATCTCGCCGTGGTGGCGCGGGTGGACCATGCCGCCGGTGCGCAGCGCATCGGCCAGACGCTGCGGCCCACCGAAGTGCTGATCTTCGGCAACCCGCAGGCCGGCACGCCGCTGATGCAGTGCGCGCAGGGTGTGGGCATCGACCTGCCGATGAAGGCGCTCGTCTGGGCCGACGCGCAGGGGCAGACCTGGCTCGGCTACAACGATCCGGTCTGGCTCGTGCAGCGGCACGGCGGCGGCGAGTGCCCGGCGGCGGCCAACGTGCGCCAGGCGCTGGCGGCGATCGCTGCCGCGACGGTGGCGCCGTAAGGTCTGCCGCGGCCGGCGCGGTGGGCCGGCGTGGGCCTCAGCGCCCCCGCGGCCCTCGCGGCCCGCGCGGCACGCCCGACCCCTTGAGCCGCCGGTAGGCGCTGTAGTGCCGGATGGCCAAGCGTGCCTGCCCTTGCAGATCGTGCAGGCGCGCGAGGTTGAAGTGCGCGTCGGCCATCGAGGGCTCGAGCACGAGGCACTGCTCGTAGGCGGCCGCGGCTGCGTCGGGCTGGTGGAGGTCCTCCAGTGCCACGGCCAGGTTGAAGTGGAGCAGGGCCGAGGCAATGCCTGCCTTCAGCCCCTGCCGGTACAGCAACACGGCCTCGGCGTGTCGGCCTTGCTCGCCGAGCAGCACGCCGAGGTTGAGGTAGGCGTCGGCGTGCCGCGGCGCGGCGGCAATGGCACGGCGGTAGGCGGCCTCGGCGGCCGGGGCGTCGCGCGCCTCGAGTTCCTCGGCGCGATGGAACCAGCGATCGGCCGCCGCTGCGGTGTCCGCCGCGTTTGCCGCCGCAGCCACGGCGGCGTCGGGCGAAGGTGCAGGCGCCATGGCCTCCGTCGACACACCTGGCCGCGGGCGCGGCCCGAGCTTGCGCACGGTGGCACTGGCGCGCGGGCCGTCGCCGGCCGGCAGTTCGAAGTCGAACAGCAACTGTCCCGAGTCGGCGTGCCAAGGCGTGCCGCCGTCCCGCACCACCACTTCCTTGCCGACCGCGCCGATGCGCAAGCCCGACAGCGGCAGGTGCTCCGGCAACTGCTCGCGCAGCCGGCGCAGCGACTGCACGATGCGCCGCGGCGGAATCTGCGCCGCCTGCAGGCCCTGCGCGGTGCGCAGCAGCACCATGTCCTGAAAGCTGAAGCGGTACTCGCGGCGCGGCCCGCGCTCGGGCGTGACGAAGCCTGAATCGACGAGCCGCGCAATCACCGAGCGCGACAGGCCCAGCAGCAGGGCCGCTTCGCGCAGGGTGTAGGTCTGCATCCGGTGCGTGCGGGCGCCGCAGCGAAGGGTGGGCTGATGGGTGGGAGGCGGCGCCGGGCGATTCAGCCCTGCTTGCGGGCGCGGGCGCGCGGGGCCGCGGGCGCGGCGGTGTCGGCCGGTGCGGCGGCGGCCACGTCAGCGGCACCGACCGAGGCCCGCTTGGCGGCCTTGCGCGGCGGAGCGGTGCCGGCGGCAGCCGGCGAGGCGGTGGTCTCCGCCGTCGACGGCGACCCTGCCGGCACGGCTGCGGGCGCGGCCCGGGCCACCTTGCGCGCACCCAGGCTGGCGCGCAGCGCCTCGGTGAGGTCGATGATCTTCGCGTCGGCCGACTCCGCGCCCGCGGGCTCGGCGACGACGATGGCCTTGCCGGCGATCTTCTCGTCGATGGCGGCGAGCACGCGCGCCTTCTCCTCGTCCTTGTATTCGGCCGGGTCGTAGCTGTCGGCGGCGATCTGGTCGATGAGCTGAAGCGCCAGCTGCAGCTCGGGCTTGGCGATGTCGGCGCGCTCGATCTCGAGCTCCTTCATCGAGCGCACTTCATCCGCGTACAGCAGCTGCTGCAGGATGAGGCCGCCCTGCTCGGGCGGCGCCGGGCGCACCTGCACGACGTACTGCTTGCCCTTCCAGGCCCAGCGCGCCAGCGCGCAGCGGCCGCTCTCGACCATCGCCTGCATCAGCAGGTGGTAGGGCTTGGCGCCGCGCTTGTCGGGCGCCAGGTAGTACGCCTTGTCGTAGTAGATCGGGTCCACCGAGGCGTTCGGGATGAAGGAGATGATGTCGATGGTGTGCCGCGCCGACTCTTCCAGCGCCTTCAGCTCGGGTGGCGTGAAGGTGACGTAGCGGTCCTTGTCGAACTCGTAGCCCTTGATCATGTCGGCGCGCTCGACGACGACGCCTTCCTTCAGGCACACGTACTGCTGCTTCAGGCGCGAGCCGCAGTTGTGCAGCATGTTGAAGTGCACCGCCGC